>CAZKDK010000079.1:0-12554 GCA_964551145.1 uncultured Opitutaceae bacterium
CGGATGTAGTCGTCGTCCTTGTAGCCGTTGCAGATGATCAGGCGCTGGTTGCCCTCGTGCATCGCGAGCGCGATCATCAGCTCGGGCTTGGAGCCGGCCTCGAGGCCGTAGTTGTAGTCCTTGCCGGCCGCGAGGATCTCCTCCACCACCTCGCGCAGCTGGTTGACCTTGATCGGGAAGACGCCGCGGTAGGTGCCCTTGTAGCCCTCCTCCTTGACGGCCCGCACGAAGACCTCGTTGAGCTGCATGACCCGGTGGCGCAGGAGGTCCTGGAAGCGGATGACCATCGGCGCCTTCAGTCCCATGCCCAGCGCCTCGTGGACCACGTCCATGATGCGGATGCTGCGGCCGTCCGACAGGGGCTGCACCTGCACGAAGCCGCCGCTGTCGACCGAGAAATGGCCGGAACCCCAGCGCCTGAACCCGAAGTGCTCCTCGGATTGGGCGACGGACCAGGCGGATGCGGATTTGCTTTTCAACGCGGGCTGGTGACGGGGATCAACGGGCCGGCGAACCGCGCGCCGGCGGGCAGGAGCTTAGGCTTGCTTTTTCGAATGCGGCTGGAGTTAATCCGCGTTTCTTTTCCGAAAAACCCGCACAAGCAATGATTAAAATGCTCCTGCATGACAGGTGTTTGCCGCTGGCCCAGCAGGCGGCGCCTAGCGGCCAGGGTCAGGGCGGCACGATCATGATCGTGTTTTGGGGCCTTTTCATCGCCGCCATGTGGTTTCTCCTGATCGCGCCGCAGCGCAAGAAGCAGAAGGACCAGCAGAAGATGATCTCGGCGTTGGCGCCGGGCGACGAGATTCTCCTGACCGGCGGCATCTTCGGCGAGATCACGAGCGTGCGCCAGGACCGGCTCATCGTGCGGATCGGCGACAACACCAAGGTGGAGGTGGAGAAGGGGTTCATCCATTCGGTGGTGCGCAAATCCGGCGAGGCGGCGTCCCCCAAGAAGTGACCCCGGGTCCGTTGCCACGGGCCGCGCACGGGCGCGGGGGTGAGGCTGCCGCCGGTCCCCGCCCGAGTTGAATTTAACCAAATCACCCCATGCTAAAGGAAAACCTCTGGAAGCTACTGCTCACCCTGGCGATCATCGGCTGGGCGGTGGCTGAGTTGGTGCCGCTCCGGGACCGGCCGTTTGAACCGTTCGCCCGGTCGCAGGTCCGGGCGTATCCGTCGGAATTCGCGGCGCTGATCAAGGAGGCCGATGCGATGGTCGCCGCCAAGCAGGCGCCCACGCTCTACGTGGCGCTCAAGCAGATCGGCCGGGAGCGCAAGCTCGATCTCTCGCGCTTCTTTCCCCAGATCCGCCTGGAGTCGACGCTCAAGAACGTCGAGCGGCGCAACAGCCTCGTGCTCGACGAGCTCCTGCACCGGGCCAAGGGCCGCCTCCAGCTCGGCCTCGATCTCAGGGGCGGCGTCGGTTTCACCCTGGAAGTGGCCCAGCGGGCGGAGGCCGGCGTCTCGGCCACGGACCGCGAGCAGAAGCTGACCAAGGCGATCGAGATCATCTCCCAGCGCATCAACAGCCTGGGGGTGGCCGAGCCCATCGTCCGGCCCGTGGGCAACAACCGCATCGAGGTGCAGCTCGCCGGCGTTTCCACCGAGGACAACCCGGAGATCGTCTCGAGCCTCAAAAAGCCCGCGCGCCTCGACTTCCGCCTCGTCTACCGCGGGGGCACGCCCGAGACGATTCCGCCGAACGAGGCGCCGCCGGGCTACGAGGCGATGAGCGTCGAGCAGGAGGATCGCAACGGCGTCACCCGGACCAGCGAGTACTTTGTGAAGCGGATCCCGGAGATGTCGGGCGACGCCCTCAGCGAGGCCTATCCGTCGATGGATGAGTTCGGCCGCTTCCGGATCCTGCTCCGCTTCACCAAGGCCGGCGGCCAGCGCTTCGCGGAGGTCACCCGGGGCATCGCCGAGGAGAACGCGCGCACGCGGACGCAGGGCCTGCTGGCGATCGTGCTCGACGGCAAGCTCTACTCGGCGCCGACCGTGCGCGAGGAGATTCCCAGCGGCAACGCCGAGATCACCGGCTCGTTCACCCAGCGCGAGGCGGTCGAGCTGGCCAACGTGCTCAACAACCCCCTGGACCTGCCGCTCGAGATCAAGGAGATGTATGAGGTCGGTCCGTCGCTGGCGCAGGACGCGATCGACAGCGGCTGGCGGGCGGCCCTCATCGGCGCCGGCTTGGTGGCGGGGTTCATGATCATGTACTACACGGCGGGCGGGGTGATCGCCATGATCAGCGTGGCGGTCAACGTGCTCGGCATCCTCGGGGTGCTCGCGAGCATGGGCGCGACGATGTCCATGCCCGGCATCGCCGGCATCGTGCTCACCATCGGCATGGCGGTCGACGCCCACATCCTGATTTTCGAGCGCATGCGCGAGGAGCTGGCGCTCGGCAAGACCCTCAAGGCCGCGTTCCACGCCGGCCATGACAAGGCGTTCACCACGATCGTCGACGCCAACCTGACCACGGTCATCACCTCCGGCCTGATGATCGCGTTCGGCAACGGTCCGGTGAAGGGCTTCGGCATCACGCTGACGATCGGCATCTTCTCCACCATGTTCACGGCGCTGGTCGTCAGCCGGATGCTGCTCGAGATGTCGATCAGCTCCGGTTTGATGAAGCGATTCGTCATGATGAGCTTCCTCCGGCCGCCGAAGATGGACTTCGTCGCGTGGGGCAAGCGCGCCTTCATCGCCTCGTGGACGATCGTGCTCATCGGCGTCGTCGGCGTCGCCATCAAGGGCCACGCCATCTACGGCATCGACTTCGCCGGCGGCGACGATGTCCAGCTCGCCTTCGCGCAGCGCGTCGATCCGGCGAAGGTTCGCGACACCCTGGTGCGCGCCCAGGTGGGCGAGGTCAACCCGATCTACCAGAGCGACCTGGCGGGCGGACGCGAGACGCTCAAGATCCAGACCGCCGCGGGCCAGGGCGAGGCGGCGGTCGCCGCGCTGACCAGGGCATTCCCGCAGGCGCATTTCACCGTGCTGGGCTCCAACTCGATCGGGCCGTCGATCGGCAAGGAGATCGAGTGGAACGCGTTCCTCATGATCGGGCTCTCGATCGTCGGCATCATGCTGTACGTCGCGTTCCGCTTCGAGATCGGCTACGGCATGGGCGCGGTGGTCTCCACCATCCACGACGTGCTCATGACGATCGGCATCTTCGTGCTCTCGGGCCGCCAGTTCAACGCCTCGATGGTCGGCGCCATCCTGCTGATCGTGGGCTACTCGATCAATGACACCATCGTGGTGTTCGACCGGATACGCGAGGAGCTCAAGACCAACCCGAACGGCACGCTGCGCGACATCATCAATCTGGCGACGAACAAGGTCTTCAACCGCTCGATCCTCACCAGCCTGACCGCGTTTCTCGCCACCCTCGCGCTCTACATTTTCGGCGGCGGCGTGATCAACGACCTGGCGTTCACCTTCCTCGTCGGCATCGTCACGGGCACCTTCTCGTCGATCTACGTCGCGTCCCCGATCTTCTACTGGTGGCACAAGGGCGACCGGAAGCACGTCGAGGCCCATCACGACATCGCGCCGAAGTACGAGTGGACGGGTTCAAGCAAGGCCTCGCAATGACGCCCGGGTAGGGCGCCGCGCCTGCGCGTGCCGCCGTTCGATTCCGGAGGCGATCCGCGCCGGCCACGGGCCAGGCCCGAGTCCCTGTCTTCCATGCGCTGGAACTACATTCCGCCGGTCGCCGCCGACGTCGCCGCCTGCAGCCGCCGGCATGAGATCAGCCCGGTCCTGGCCGAGCTGCTGCTCCAGCGCGGCCTGCGCGATGCCGGGGTGGTGGAGCGGTTCCTCCGCCCCGCGCTGGCCGAGCTGCAGGATCCCTTCCTGATCCCGCGCCTCGACGCCGCGGTGGCCCGCCTCCGGCAGGCCATCGAGCGCCGCGAGTCGCTGGTCGTGCTGGGCGACTATGACGTCGACGGCGTGAGCAGCACCGCCCTGCTCGTGAGCGTCCTGCGCCGCTTCGATCTCGATCCGCGGTTTGTGGTGCCGCGCCGCCTGGAGGAGGGCTACGGCCTCAGCTGCGGCGCGATCGATCGCGCGCTCGAGGCGGGGCGGCCGGACCTGTTCATCGCGCTCGACTGCGGCACGAACTCGCACGCGGAACTGGCGTACCTCCAGGCGCGGGGGATCGATCTGCTGGTCATCGACCACCACCGCTCGCGGGAAAAGGCGCTGGAGGGCGGCATCCTCGTCAATCCGCACGTCACCGGCGGCGCGGAGGACGCCCCCTGGCGCAACCTCTGCACGGTCGGGCTCGTGTTCAAGCTCGTGCACGGGCTGCTCAAACAGCTCCGCGCCGCGGGCAACCCGGTCGCATTCCGCATCAAGCTCCGGGACTACCTGGACCTGGTCGCCATGGGGACGGTGGCCGATCTCGTGCCGCTCGTCGGGGAGAACCGCATCCTTTCGCGCCACGGCCTGCACACCCTCCAGCAGACCGAGCGCCGGGGCCTGCGCGCCCTCATGGACGTTTCGGGACTCCGGCCGGGCCAGGACATCCAGCCGGTGGACATCTCCTTCCGCCTCGGCCCGCGCATCAACGCCAGCGGCCGCCTGGCCGACGCGGCCCTGTCGGTGCAGCTCATCTTGAGCGACGATGCGGTCTTCTGCACCGAGGCCGCCCACCAGCTCGACGGCTTCAACCGCGAGCGTCAGGAGATCGAGCGCCAGATCACCGAGGCGGCGGAGCGGATGGTCGAGGAGCGCTTCGGCGAGGCCGCCGGCATCGTGCTGTCCGACGAGAACTGGCATCCCGGGGTCGTCGGAATCGTGGCCAGCCGGGTGACGCGCAAATACCACCGGCCGTGCATCGTGCTGGGCCGGGAGAACGGCCTGGCCAAGGGCTCGGGACGCAGCATCTACGGCCTCAATCTCGTGGAGACGCTCGGCACCTGCGCGGACCTGCTGACCACGTGGGGCGGCCATCCGATGGCGGTGGGGATCTCGTTGCCCTGGGAGAACCTGGACGCGTTCCGCGAGCGCTTTGCCCTCGCAGTCCGGACTTCCACCGCGGGCCAGCCGGCGGTGCCGGGCCTGGAGATCTCCTGCTGGCTGGCGCTCGAGCAGGTGCATGAGGCGCTGATGGGCGAACTCGACCTGCTCCATCCCTTCGGGCAGGGAAATCCCGAGCCGGTTTTCGGCCTGCGGGGCGTGCGCCTCCGGCGCGCGCCGGAGGTCTTCAAGGAGCAGCACTTCCGCTTCAGCCTGGACGACGCCGGGGGCAGGCGGCTGCACGGCGTCGCCTGGAAACTGGCGCACCGGCTCCCGCCCGTCGGCACGCCGGTCGACCTGGCCGTGCAGCTCGCCTGGAACCACTACAACGACCGCAAGCTCCTGCAGCTGGAGCTCCTCGACTGGCGTCCGGGCGAGGTTGTTGCCGCGCCGCAGTAGGGCGGTTTCTCGAGTGTCTTTCGCCAAGCCTGGCGTTGTAGGGCGGGATCTCCCGATCCCGCCAGAGCATCTGGACGAGGCGGGGTCAGGCGACCCCGCCCTACAACGGCGGATCGGCTGCGGTTCGCATTCCCGGTGGGGCGCACGCTTCAGGGCCCGCGAAATCCGGTTTGATGGAACCCGCCGGTGCCAACTTCGCGCTTGCAGTGGCTGGCGAAAGCTTGCTTCCCTGACCCCTCGTTTCGCGCCCATAGCTCAACTGGATAGAGCACCAGACTACGAATCTGGGGGTTGCAGGTTCGACTCCTGCTGGGCGCGCCATCCTTCGCTCCGGTGGAGCTTCGGATGGCACGCCAAGGGGAGGAAACGGCGGACTTGAGCGGTCACGAGCGGGGAGCGAAGGATGGCGCGCCCTGCGAAGCTCCGCGGAGCGGAGCGAAGTAGGGCCGTTCATGTTCTACGTGTACTGCATCGAGAGCCGGCCCCACCCTGGCCAATTGTATCTCGGGTTCACCGGAGATCTCCGACGACGACTCCGCGACCACAATGATGGCTGCAATCTCTCGACTCTCTCCGGTCGACCGTGGAAGCTCAGAGGTTACATTGCGTTCGACAACAAAGCCGCCGCCCTTGCCTTTGAGCGCTACCTGAAGACCGGATCCGGACATGCCTTTCGCAGGAAACGTCTCTGGTGACATTTGCTCCTGTGAAGCTTGTATCTATGCCTTCCCGTTCGTGTCGAAGTAGAGCGTGGCAAGCTTCCCTTCGCCCGGTGGATTGCGGATGGCGCAGCCCACCCGGACCGAGTGGAGTTCCCGTGCGCGGGCGTGACGCCGCGGCGAAGGATGCCCTCCGTAGGCCTGGCGAAGGAGGGCGATTCTCCAGCTGCGACCCGGAACAGGTGGGCGGTCGCGCCGTACCACGGCTGACCGCGGAACCCTCGGACGATACCTAGAACCCCGCCGCCCCGGCGACGGTCTTGGGCAGTAGACAGCCCAGCTCCACCGCGTGCGGATGCCTGCGCTTCGCCTTGAAGAGCCGGGCGCGGCGCCGGAGCATCCGGTCCAGCTTGTCCACCAGCAGGTCGACGGATTTCCGGCAATCGTCCGAAGCCACGCTGCAGACCATGTCGGGCCCCCGGATCACGATGTGGCCCTTCGCGACAAACGGCCGCGTCACGTCGTTCTTGCCGTCGTATTCCAGCTCCACCCGGATGCGAACAATCTGCTCCTCGTGCCGCAACAAACGCTCCGCCTTCGTCTGGACGTATGATTTGAGCGGGGGCGTGAGTTCAAGATGGATGCCGGAGACAATCACGGCGTGCGGCTGAGGGGCGCTGTTCATCATGGTGGGTTCCTTTCAGGTTGACTAACAAATCCGACGCGGCACCAAGGCCTCCGTTCGTGCCCGCTACCCGCCCATTCTCCCCACGCGTCGAGGCCGTCCTGGCGATGCCGGCTGTCCCCGTTGCTGGAAAACCATTCATCGACCTGGGCAGGAGTGTGCATCGGAACCGGAGCTTTGGCAATCGATGTCCGCCGAAAACGGACTTCCGGTCTCCGCAGCCTAAACCGCGCCAGTTTTGCGGCGCGGAAAGCCGTCGGGCTGGCGCCGGGGGCCGCGGCCCATGAGCGTGTCCATCGGCGCGGCGGCTCCGCTCATCGACCCGGGCGAATTCCCATCGTGGATACTCCACGAGGATGAGCACCTGCTTGTCGTCGACAAGCCGGGGTTGATCGTCTGCCATCCGTCGAAGAACGGACCCTGGTCGAGCCTGGTCGGCGCCGCCCGCGAATACTGCGGCCGGCCCGTTGCCCATCTCGTCTTCCGCCTCGACCGCGAGACCAGCGGGGTGGTGCTGCTGGCGAAGGACGCGCCCACGGCCAGCCGGCTGCAGCAGGCGATGCAGCGCCGCCTGGTCGCCAAGGTCTACCTCGCCATCCTCCAGGGCGAGTTGCGCGAGCCGGCCACGGTCGACCAGCCGCTCGGGCCCGATCTGGATAGCTGCGTCACGATCCGCTCAAAGGTGGTCGCGGCCGGCACGCCCGGGGCGCAGGCGGCGGCGACGCACTTCGAGCCGCTGGCCGCCGGCGGAGGCTTCACCCTGGCGCGGGTGCGGACGGAAACGGGCCGCAAGCACCAGATCCGGGCCCATGCCCTCTGGCTGGGCCATGCGATCGTGGGTGACAAGCTGTACGGCCCGGACGAGCGCCTCTACCTCGAATTCGCCCAGCACGGCTGGACCGAACGCCACGCCGCGCTGCTTCCGCTGACCCGCCAGGCGCTGCATTGCGCCGAGATCGACGTAGGCCCGGCCCATGAGCCGCACCGCTTCCGGGCCCCGCTGCCGCTGGAGCTGGCCGAGTTCTGCCGCCAGCGGATCGGAGTTGATCCGGCTGCCGGCTAATGCGCCGGCGAGCCCCCGGGAGCGGCCGCCAGGCGCGACTGGGCCCCGGCCATCCAGGCGTCCTGCAGGGGACCGGTCTGGTCGCCGTAGTCAATCAGCCCATACCGGAAAGGAGAGAACCCGACCAGACAGGTGAGCTCATCGAAGGAGTGCTTCCGGCCCAGTACGTTCTTCACGAGCTTCTGCATTTCGTTGCCTACGACTTGAGTCACCGAGTCGGCCAGCGGGCAGCTGATTCCCTCCAGCTGGAGCCGGCGCACGAGCGGCAGGATGCGTTCCAATGCGGCATTGATGACCGTCATCGCCCCGCAGGCATTGTCCATGTCGTGCACCTTGGGAAAGTCATGCAGCAGCTCGCGCAGGCCGGCGACGGTGATCCGGACGGCCTGACGGTCGAGCTCCTTGAGCACGCAGAGGCGGTAGTCGGTCAGCTTGCCGCTCTTGCGCAGCGCCTGCCACCGCTGGTTGAAGTTCTCGATGAAATCCCAGGTCAGCGGGCTCGGGACAGGCTCGGATGCGAGCGCCTGCACCTGCTTTTCGAAATCCACGTCGCGCTCGTCGAGGGTCGCGATCCATTCCGTGTCGGTGACGACGACACGGAATTGTCCGCCGGCCAGCTGCTTCACCAGCTCCGAGGTGTCCACAGTTCCCTTCAGCTGCCAGCAGTCCTGGCTCAGGATCTTCAGGCGGATAAGCCTCTTTTTCCCGGCCGCCATGTCGCCGGAATACGACGCGGATTGTTCGGAACGACGCCCGGAAGAGTCCGTGTTCACAACGTGAGAATTGAGGGTGCCGCCCTGCAGGTTAAGCTGACCCTGCGAATTGCTGTCTCGGGTCGTGATGTCGAAGTTCGCCCCGAACTTGATCTGGGCCGGATCTCCCCAGAGCCAGATCTCCTTGAATTGGTTCGACTCCAAGTCCTCCTCGCCGCGCACCTCCAGCGGCAGCGGCTCCTTCGTGCCCATGGGCTCGGCGAACTGGACGCCGGGAATATGGAGGTCGACGCTGGCCGCGAGATTGTAGTCGGCGTTGCCCTGGATTTTGGCGGCCTCCCCCGGCCCGACGTAGAGTCCCTGGTAATTCGCCTGGTACTCCGCCATGAGCGCCTTCGCGAGGGCGTCGGCCTCGGCGTTCACCTCGGTGTCGGCGGGCAGGTTTCCCACCAGGCTGTCCCACGCCTTCTCGAAATCCTCCTTGGTGAACGCAGGGGCCTTCGGTTTCGTGCCCAGAGGAATGCGCAGCGGATCGGAAGGCGGCGCGGGCGGCGGTTGCTCGGGCTCCTCGTTGCGGCCCAGGTCGAATTCCAGATTGCCCTCCATCTTGTTGTGCAGGGTGATCCGGGCGTTCACGAGGTCGTAGCTGACCCGGTAGAATCCCTTCCAGTGGCCGGCAGCGGCCTGGGTCTCGCGCTCGGGCAGATCGCAATCGTCCCAGCCGACCCCCATCGCCTGTTGCAGGCTGTTCGCGGCGCTGTCCATGGCGGCGCCGTCATCGGCGCGCGCCGCCGACCGGGCGAGGACGAGCGCGCAGACGGTGGGGAGCGCAAGCCGGACCAGAAAGCGGAGCCAGGGGAGGGCGGGCATGGCGGCGGGTCAAGGGGTCACTGGACGCGCTTGTACTGAACGTCTTCGAGGGTGAGCGCGGTGGGATCCGAGACCGTCGTTGTGATCTCGTCGGCGTTGGGTCCGCCCATCTTGATATAGAGCTCATTGCCGCGAATGGCGAAGCGTCCGGTGTTGGTCGGATCCTGGCGCGCCGCGCCGTCGAAATCGAACCGGTGCGCCGCCGCGGGGGAGCCGCCCGGCGGGAAATCGTAGCAGCGGTAGACCCGCCCGTCGGCCGAGAAGAGATAGAAATGCAGGGCGAGCTTGGAGCCGAGATAGCCCGGTCCGAGCGCAAGGTTGCTGACCGTCTTGTACTTCATGCCCTGGAAAAGTCCGGCCAGCGCCGCGCCCTGGGGTCCCGGACCGTTCGCCACCGACGGCGCCGCCGCCTTCCGGCCCACGTGCATCGACTGCAGCAGCACGGCCGCGGACTGGTATCCCTTTTGCCAGGCGAAAGCGGTCGGCGCGATCATGTCCACGATCGCCGCCCAACGGCCGGCCGTGATGAGGATGCGATGATGCTCCTGCTGGCGGGGGTCGAGAAAATGGGCCTCAAAAACGCCGTCGGCCCCGGGGACGGTGTTGGTGCTGAATCGCGGCGGCACGGTCACACCCTCTTCGCGGAACATGACATCGATCCAGTCGCGCAGGAGGCCTTGCTGATACTGCGCCCGGATGTCTCCCTGGAATTCCCGAAACGGGTAGACGCAGAGCGTGAAGTTGACGTCGCTCCCTTGGTATTCGGCGCAGTTCTTGCCGCCGATGCTGCCGCGCCAGAAGTTGGGCGGATCGTTGTATTCGAGGACCGGCATCGTGCTGTCGTCGTCCGCCGCGGAAGTAGCGGGACCGGCGGTCGATTGCGCCAGGGGCGCGGCCGGCATCGCGACCGGACCCGAGCCGGGAGGGACCGGCACGCCGAGCCCTCCGCCGGCAGCGTCCCCAGCCACGGCTACCTGGGCCTGGCGGACGGCGGCGTCGGCGACGGGCGCGTCGCGCCGGAAGATGTCGTCGCGGACCGTGGCGAACAGGATGGCCTGGGCCCGATCGGCCCACCGGGCCGTGTAGAGAATGACCCGCACGTTGTCACCGGTCGCCGTGACGGCGTGCGCCGCGGTGACCAGGAAGCCGCCGGCCCGGGCCTGCTGGACCGGTTCGAGCAGCCGGCTCTGGTTGAGGGCGGTCGCGAGGGTCTGGTTGTGGAACTGTTCCGGGGTGCCGGCGAACGGCACCGGCGGGAAGACGACGAGGGCCCCCTGGTTGACGGCCGGGGAGTCGGGCGGCTGCATGTAGATGGCCCGCGTCTGCGGATCCTGCTGCATGGCCCAACCGGCCGGACAGGCAACGGCGAGCTCGGCGACGGGGGCGGCGGGAGGCGGCGGGGGTTCGGCGGATGCGGACGGGGGCAGGACGGTATAGCTTGGCGGGGGCAGGGTTGGGTCCTCATTGGTTTGGGGCGGCGGCGGGCTGGCGGTGACGTTTCCCGCCGGCGCAACGGCGGCGGGGGGCGTGACCGCCGCGGCCGGCGGATTAGCGGTGGCGACGACGGCGACCGGCGGCGCGAACGTGATGCCGTCAACCAGCTGGTTGACGGTCGTGAGGTTGCTGCGAAACGGACCCTCGCCGTCGGCGAAGAAGAGCACGCCCTCGCCGCGGTGGTCCTTCACGACGGTGTAGAGGCAGAGCCACGACTGCGTGCCATCGGCCTTGTCGAATGCGGCCCAGGTGGTCTGGAAATCGCCGCGGCGGCCGCCGGTGGAGACGCCGCGCGGCTTCAGGCCGCTGCTGAGGCGGCTCCACAGGCCGGCGTGCCATGCCTCGGCCGAGCCGTCGAAGTCCTGGCCTTCGATGAAGGCGGCCGACGCATGCCGGGCCGGCGGCGTGAGGACGACGAGATGGGATGCGCCGCCGGTCGAGCGCTCCCAGCCCGCGGGCCGGGTGAAGGAAAGATCCGACGCTGTTTCCAGCCCGGCGGCCACAGCGGAGGTTACCAGCGCGAGCACGGCGGCGATCGATCGCGCGATCACGGAGTTGAGCCGAACGGCGGTTGAGGAGGAAGGCGACCAGCGAAGCGCGCAGAAAGTGCCCCGGGTTCCTCGCTCCGTCAATTTGCACCTCGAGAATTCGGCGATTTTTCCCGATTACATGCGTTCGGAGCATGAAACGGATGGCGGCCGGAGAACGAGATCCGCTAATTCCCGCTAATGGTCGCCAAGGGTCCAGAAACCAAGCCAACCACCAATGAACGCTAATCGGCACCAATGACCGCCGATCGGCACCCGCCGTCGGGGGTGCACCGGTGGTCGGACCTTAGCGACGATTAGCGTGAATCAGCGGTCTTGCAGACGCCCGACGTCCCGCTATCGCGCGATCAGCTTGAGGAACTCCTCGTTGGTCTTGGTCTTCGAGAGGCGGCCGATCATGGTCTCCGCGGCCTCCTCGATCTTGAGCGGCACGAGTGCCCGG
This sequence comes from uncultured Opitutaceae bacterium, assembly GCA_964551145.1. GTDB lineage: Bacteria > Verrucomicrobiota > Verrucomicrobiia > Opitutales > Opitutaceae > Fen-1467. Next base: position 11,908 of record CAZKDK010000079.1, read on the forward strand.
CGGAAGAAGTGGATTCCCTCGAGGCGCTTCGCATCGATCAACAGCTCCTCCTTGCGGGTGCCGGAGGCGTTGATGTTGATCGCGGGCCAGATGCGCATCTCGGCGCATTTGCGGTCGAGCACCATCTCCATGTTGCCGGTGCCCTTGAACTCCTGGAAGATGACTTCATCCATGCGGCTGCCGGTGTCGACGAGGATCGACGCGATGATGGTGAGCGAGCCGGCCTCTTCGGTGTTCCGCGCCGCGGCGAAGAGCTGCCGCGGCTTCTCCAGCGCCCGCACATCCAGGCCACCGGAGCCGGTCCGGCCCGAGTTGCGCTGGGTGTTGTGCGCCCGTGCCAGGCGGGTGAGCGAGTCGAGCAGGAGCACGACGTCCCGGCCGGCCTCGACCAGGCGCTTGCCGCGCTCGATGCAGAGGTCGGCGATGCGCAGGTGGTTCTCGACGTTCTCGTCGTTCGACGACGCCCAGACCTCGGCGGGCACGCTGCGCTTGAAATCGGTGACCTCTTCCGGCCGCTCGTCGACCAGCAGGATCATGACGTGGCACTCAGGATGGTTCTCGAGCACGCCGAGCGCGATGTCGCGGAGAAGCGTCGTCTTGCCGGCGCGGGGAGGGGAGACGATCAATCCGCGGGTGCCCTTGCCCAG
>CAZKDK010000080.1:0-12530 GCA_964551145.1 uncultured Opitutaceae bacterium
CTCGAGATCCTCGACCGCGTCGGCGGCGGCGACAGCTTCGCCAGCGGCCTCATCTACGGCTTCCTCAAGGCCAACGACCCCCAGCAGGCCGTCGAGTACGGCGCCGCCCACGGCGCCCTCGCCATGACCACTCCGGGCGACACCTCGATGGCCACCCTCAAGGAGGTCGAGAAGGTCATGGGCGGCGGCGGCGCCCGCGTGGTGCGTTGAAGCGCGCCGCCCATCCGGCCGCCGCGCAGGCGGCTGCTGGCGCGTTCGACTCCGCTCGCGGCCCCGCCCGGTGAAAGCCTCGCTCCCATCGCGAGCAGGCTCGCTCCGGCAACGGCCCGACCCCGATCCCCGCTGACATGCATCGCATCGTCGCCCCGGCCCGCATGCTGATCCGCCATCGCGGATTGATGGCACTGCTCGGCTGCAGCCTCCTCATGGGCCTCGCGTCCTCCTTCGTCGCCCCGTTCCTCTCGATGTTCGGCACGATGGAGGTCGGCATGAGGCCGGTCCTGTTCGGCGCCTTCATGACGGTGACCTCGCTCAGCGCGATCGCGCTGAGCACGCTGCTGGCACGCTGGTCGGACACCGGCGTGCCGCGGCGCACGATGCTGCTGCTCGGCACCGTGAGCGGCCTGTTCGGCTACGTCGGCTATGCGTTCGTGCGGGACGTGGTCTGGCTGACCATCATCGGCTCGCTCCTGCTCGGCGTCGCCTCGATCACCTTTTCGCAGATCTTCGCCTACGCGCGGGAGTTGCTCGCGCGGTCCAAGGTGCCGCCGGGCGACGTGCCGCTGTTTATCAATGTATTCCGCCTGTTCTTCGCCCTGGCCTGGACGGCCGGGCCCGCCGTGGCCTCCTGGGTCATGGTGCGCTGGTCCTATCGGGGCACCTTCTTGGGCGCCGCGTTTTTCTTCCTGCTGCTGCTGGCGGTCATCCTGTTCTTCGTGCCGGGCGCACCCGGCTTCGTCGGAGGGGGACCGGAGGCGCGTCCGCCGGCGGGCGCCGTCTTCGCCCGGCGGGGCCTGCTGGCGTACTTCGTCGGGTTCGTCATCATCTTCACCTGCGGCACGATCAACATGCTGAATCTGCCCCTCCTGGTCGTGACGACCCTGGGCGGCACCGTCCGGCACGTCGGCAAGGTCTTCAGCGTGGCCCCGGTGTTCGAGCTGCCCTTCATGATCTATTTCGGGCTGCTCGCCTCGCGGATCGACCAGGCCCGGCTGATCCGGCTGGCCGCGGTGGGTGCGGTCCTTTACTACGCGCTCCTGGCCCTCGTGCGCGCTCCGTGGCAGATCTATCCGGTCCAGATCCTGAGCGCCGCCATCACGGCGGTGACCGCCGGAGTCGCGATCACGTTTTTCCAGAACTTCCTGCCCGATCAGGTCGGCACCGCCACCAACCTGTACGCGAACGCCATGCGCATCGGATCGACCGCGGGCTACCTCCTGTTCGGCGTGCTCGACGCCGCCTTCGGCCACCGCCTCGTCTACGTGGGCTGCATCCTGCTGAGTTCATCCGCCGTCGCCATCATGGTCACGTTTCGCGACCGGCCCGCGGGCCTGGTCCCGACGCCGGCGCCTTCGGGCTGACTGGCGCGGGAGTCCGCCGGGTCAACCGGCGCGCCACGGCCAGCGGACGCAGCCCTCGATGTCGCGGATCAGGGCGAATTCGGTCCGGCCCTTCAGGACGAACGGCAGCACCGTCACCTCCGCCGGCAGCAGCGCGCGCGCCGCGTGCCAGCTCTTGCCCGACACGTAGACGTCGTCGACCAGCAGCACGCGCCGCCAGCTGCCCAGCGCCGGCACGGGGGCCAGCAGCCGCGGCTCGGGATAGCGCGGCTCGTTCGCCTCGTCCCGGTAGTTCAGCGACACGATCTTCAGATCGAGGCCGAGCCGCTGGGCCACCAGCGCCGCCGGCACCACGCCGCCCTGCGCGATCCCGACCACGCCGTCGAGCCGCTCGGGGAACCGCCAGCAGGCCAGGCGGTTGACGATGTCGGCAAAGGAAAGCGCCATGGGCGCAGCGGAGCCCGTGCTCATGGACGCCACTTAAGCCGCCCGGCCGGCGCGACGCACGCCAAACCGGACGACAGGCCAATCCCCGGCGTGCTTTCGGCAAATCATGCGGTGTGATGCCCCGGGCGCCGGTGTTAACCTCTGGCGGACGGCGGCCGTGCCGCCGCCCCCGTTTCGGCTGGCCTCCACCTTGCCCGCCGGGTTGGATTTTACTTCCCTCGTCGCCATGAAAAACCGCCGCGATTTCATCAAGACCGGCCTCGCACTCGGCGCCACGTTCTCGCTCGCGGATCTCGGCGGGCTCTTCGCCGCCGATGCCCCGGACGGCGCAGCCTCCGGGCCCGCGGCCGCCGGTTCCGCCCGGCCGATCCTCATCGCCGTGCGCGACGGCGACCGCGTCGCCATGCTCGACAAGGCCCTCGAGGCCCTCGGCGGCATCGGGGCCTTCGTCAAGCCGGGGCAGACCGTCGTCATCAAGCCCAACATCGGCTGGGACGTGCCGCCGGAACGGTGCGCCAACACCCATCCCGATCTCGTCCGCCACCTCGCCAAGGTCTGCCTGCAGGCCGGCGCCAAGTCGGTCAGCATCTTCGACTGCACCTGCGACTACTGGCAGAGCACGTACGCCACCAGCGGCATCGCCCAGGCGGCCCGGGAGGCCGGCGCGCAGGTCGTGCCCGGCGACGACGACACCCTCTACCGCGAGGTTGCGATCCCGCGCGGCGTCAAGCTCAGGCGGGCCCGCGTGCATTCGCTGGTGCTCGACAGCAACGTCTTCATCAACCTGCCCGTGCTCAAGCACCACGGCGGCGCGCTCATGACCGCCTGCATGAAGAACCTGATGGGCGTCGTCTCGAAACGGGACCAGCAGCACTATCATCGGGAGGACCTGCACCAGTGCATCGCTGATTTCCTCACCTTCCGGCAGCCCACGCTCAATGTCCTCGACGCCTATAGTCCGATGGTCCGCAACGGCCCGCGCGGCAAGACCGCGGACGACCTGGTCGTGATGCGCTCCCTCCTCGCCTCGACCGACATCGTCGCCATCGATGCCGCGGCGGCGCGGCTGCTGGGCCACCAGCCGGCCGACGTCCGCCACGTGCGCCTCGCGGCCGAGCTGAACGTGGGCACGCTGGACCTCAACGCGGTTGACATCCGCCGGTTCAAGCTGGCCTGACCCCGTGCGCCGCAATCCGCTCAAACGGCTCCGCGTCGCGGCGGCGGTGGTCGTGTTTGCCGGATTGACGGCAGCGCTGATCGACTTTCGCGGCGCCGTGCCCTGGTTCCTGGGCCACGCGCTGGCTTCGATCCAGCTCGTCCCGTCGCTGGTCGCCCTCGCCGCCGGAGCGTCCCTCGCGGGCCTCATCATCCTCGTCGCGACACTCGCCGCCGGCCGCGTCTACTGTTCGGCGATCTGCCCTCTGGGCATCCTCCAGGACGTGATCGGGCGCATCGCCGGCTGGCTGCGGCCGGGCCGGCCGCCGTTTGCGCGCTACGCGCCGCCCTGGACCCGGCTGCGGTGGACCGTGCTGGGAGCCGCCGGCGCCGGAATCGCCGCGGGCGGAGTCGGCGTCACGCTCGCCCTCGTGGATCCCTACAGCAGCTACGGCCGCATCGCCGCCGACGTTTTCCGCCCGGTGGTCACGCTCGCCAACAACGCGCTGGTCGGTCCGGCCTCCGCCCTCGGGATCACCGCTCTCTACCGTGTCGCCCCCGCCTGGACGGGCGCGGCCGTCCTGCATCAGCCGCTCATCCTGCTCGGCCTGCTCGTCGTGCTCGTGGCCCTGCGCGGCCGCCTCTACTGCAACACGCTTTGCCCGGTGGGCACCCTGCTGGGCTGGCTGGCGGACCGGGCGGCGTTCCGGCTGGCGATCGACCGGGACGCCTGCACCAAGTGCGCCGCCTGCCTGAAAGTGTGCAAGAGCCAGTGCCTCGACCTGCGCACCAGCACGATCGATTTCTCGCGCTGCGTGGCCTGCTACAACTGCGTCGGAGCGTGCGACCGCCAGGGTATCGCCTACCGCTTCGCCTGGGGGCGCCCCGCCGCCGCCCGTCCGACGCCCGCACCTCCGCGGGCGGCGACCGCCACCGCACCCGATCCGGACCGCCGGGCGTTCCTGGCGGGCGCGGCCACGGTGCTCACGGTTTCCCTCGGCGCCGCCCTGGCGCCCGCCCTCCGCGGCGACGCCGCGCCGGCGGCACCGGGGTCCGGCGGCCGGCCCCCCGATCGCGAGGGCGACGCACCGGTGGTCCTGCCGCCCGGCGCCGGCAGCCTCGATCGTTTCCTCGACCGCTGCACCTCCTGCCACCTGTGCGTGAGCGCCTGCCCGACGCATGTGCTCACTCCCGCGTTTTTCGAGGCCGGCTTCGCCGGGCTGTTCAAGCCGCGCATGGACTACTCGATCGCCTTCTGCAACTACGACTGCCTGCGCTGCGGCGAGGTCTGCCCGGACGGCGCGCTCACCCCGCTCGCGCTGCCGGACAAGCAGCTGGTTCAGATCGGCCGGGCGCGCTTCGACCGGGACAAGTGCATCGTCGTGGTCAAGGGCACCGACTGTGCCGCCTGCTCCGAGCACTGCCCCACCAAGGCCGTCAATACCGTGCCTTTCGGCAACAACCTCCGCCTGCCCGAGGTGCACGACGAACTGTGCATCGGCTGCGGCGCCTGCGAGTACGCCTGCCCGGTCCAGCCGCAGAAGGCGATCGTCGTCACCGGCCTCCGCCGCCATGGCCGGGCCCGGAAGGCGGTCGAGCCCAAGGCGACTTCCCCCGTGCCGGCCGGCGACTTCCCGTTCTAGCGTCTCCTGGCCGGGCAATCGTCCTCAGGGCCGGCAACCGGAATTGTCCGGGCGAATCCGTTGATGAATCCGATGGATGCCGTTCGGCGGATTCCTCGACTCCGCTGCGCGGACCCGCCAACCTGCCAGGCATGTCGCACCAGCCCTCCTCCACCCGGTACGACCAACCGGGGCTCTATCGCACCTGCGGGCGCAGCGGTCTCAAGCTGCCGGCGCTGTCGCTCGGCCTCTGGCACAACTTCGGCGCCGCGGACGATCCCGCCAACTCCCGCGCGCTGATCCTGCGCGCCTTCGACCTGGGCATCACCCACTTCGACCTCGCCAACAACTACGGCCCGCCGCCCGGGGCCGCCGAGGAGACCTTCGGACGGGTCCTGCGCGAGGATCTGGCGGCGTATCGCGACCAGCTCATCGTCTCGACCAAGGCGGGCTACGACATGTGGCCGGGACCCTACGGCGACCTCGGATCGCGGAAATACCTGCTCGCCAGCCTGGACCAAAGCCTGCGGCGTCTCGGCGTCCCCTACGTCGACATTTTCTACAGTCACCGGCCCGATCCCGACACGCCGCTCGAGGAAACGATGGGCGCCCTGGCCCATGCGGTGCGCGCCGGCAAGGCGCTCTACGCCGGCATCTCGAAATACGACCCCGAGCAGACGGCGCGGGCGGCCAGGCTGCTGCGCGAGATGGGCGCGCCCTGCCTCATCCACCAGCCGCGCTACAACCTGTTCGATCGCGGGGTCGAGGGCGGGCTGCTCGACGTGCTCCAGCGCGAGGGCATCGGGGCCATCGCCTTCAGCCCGCTCGCGCAGGGCCTGCTCTCAAACCGCTACCTCGCCGGCATCCCGGCGGATTCCCGCGCCGGGCGCGACCGGCGGTTCCTGCGCCCCGAGCACATCACCGACGCCCGGCTCGCGCAGATCCGCGGCCTCAACGCGCTCGCGCAGGCCCGCGGCCAGTCGCTCGCCCAGATGGCCGTGGCCTGGCTGCTGCGCCAGCCGGCCCTCACGTCCGTCCTCGTCGGCGCCAGCCGGACGAGCCAGATCGAGGACAGCCTCGGCGCCCTCAAGAACCTCGCCTTCTCGGCCGACGAACTCGTCCGGATCGACCGCATCCTCGCCGCCGGCTGACACCCCCAAAAAAACCGCCCAGCCGGTTTGTCATCCATTAAATGACAACCGGCCGGGGGCCCGTCCCGTGAATCTCATCCTGTTTGAACCCGGCGAAGTCGACCGGCCTCTGCCGCGGAGCGACCCCCGGGCCGTCCACCTGTTGCGCGTGCTCCGCCGGAGCAAAGGCGACACCTTCGACGCCGGCCTGGTCGACGGCCCCCGGGGCCGGGGCACGCTGGCCGCGATCGGCCCCGACGCACTCACCCTGGCGTTCACCTGGGGCGACGCGCCGCCGCCGCTGGATCCGCTGACGCTCATCATCGGCCTGCCGCGGCCGCAGACGGCCCGCGACATCCTGCGCGACGCCACCGCGCTCGGCGTCGCCGCCATGCATTTCGTGACCGCCGACAAGGGGGAGCCCGGCTACGCGCGCAGCACGCTGTGGACTTCGGGCGAATGGCGGCAGCACGCGATCGCGGGCGCCGCGCAGGCATTCGCCACGCGCCTGCCCGAGGTGAGCCGCGGCCGCTCGCTCGTCGAGGTCGTCGGCCGCCTGCCGGAAGGGATCACGCGCATCGCGCTCGACAACTATGAGGCGGCCGGCTCCCTCGCGCGCCTCGCCCTGGCGGGCAGATCGGGCGTCGCAATCGCGATCGGCGCCGAGCGAGGGTGGTCCGCACCCGAAAGGTCGGTGCTGCGGGGCAGCGGTTTTGTCTTCGCGCACCTGGGCTTGCGCGTCCTCCGCACGGAGACCGCCGTCACCGTGGCCGTGGCGCTCGTCCGCGCGAAGCTGGACCTGCCCTGAAGGGGCGTTTGTGGCCGGGGTCGGCGACCCCGGCTACATTGCGGCATTGCGCGCCGGAGTGGTTGCGGCATACTGGCCGGACTTCCATGAACTCCGCTACACTGCCGTGTTTCACCGGCCGCTGGCTTGCCATCATCGGTTGTCTGGTCGCCGCGACCTCCTTTGCCGCCGAGGGAACTCCCGCCCCGGACGATGTCGCCGCCTTGAAAGCCCGGCTGGCGCGCGCCGAGGACAGACTGGATATCACGCTGCGCGGCTATACGCTGATCCAGAAGGAGAACGAGAATCTCAAGCAACAGGCCTCGCTGGCCGCGACCGCGCGCGATGAGGCGACGGCCGATTCCGCCGCTGCCAGAACCCGGATTCAGGAATTGCAGACGTCGCTCGACAACGCCCAGAAGGAACTGGCGGCGGTGCGGGCGGCCGCCGGCCCCCGCGATGCCGAGAACGCCCGGCTGCGGGAGATCCTCCGGCAAACGCAGGACACCAACGCGGCCCTCTCCGCCGAGAACGCCCAGCTGAAGTCCCAGGTCGCCCGGCCGGACCGCTCGCCGTAGCCGGGACCCGGCGGGCCCGTGCGCGGCCTGCCGAGCGCCTTGCTCACCCACGCCGGAAGAACGCGACCGTCGGCTGGCGGGTTCCCCGGCCGAGCCGTTTGACGCACGTCCAGCCGGCGGGGGCGAGCCCGGCTTCGCCGGGCATTTCGAAGACGACAAGCGCCTCCGGTTTGGCTGCGAGCGCCGGCGTCAGCCGGGCGAACAGCACGGGCGCGGCCTGCGGGATGATCTCGTAGGGCGGATCGACGAATACCAGATCCGCGGCCGTCGCCGGCTCCCAGGTGAGCGCGTCCGCGGTCGCCACCGTCACCTCGGCCGGCAGCGAGCCCAGGCTCCGACCGACATCGTCGAGATTCCTTCTGAGGCACGCGACCGCCTTCGCGTTCCGCTCGACGAATACGCCGCCGGCGGCCCCCCGGCTCAGCGCCTCCAGTCCGTAGGCGCCGCTGCCCGCAAAGAGATCCCAGAAATAGGCCCCGACCACGCGGGCGCCGAGGCTGGAGAACACCGCCTGGCGCAGGCCATCCGTGGCCGGCCGCACCAAGTCGCCCCGCGGCACCGCCAGCGTGATGCCCCGGGCCGCACCGCCGCTTATGCGCATGGCCGCCTCCTGGGCGATCGCGTCCCGCCGGCGCCGATCTGGCGCCCGCTCGGCCGCCGCGACGGAACCCCGATCCGAATCGCCGGTAGTAACATAGCCATTGCACGTAAGGAACCTAAACCTATTCTGACAATCTTAAATACGCTGAATCAGGTGGTTGCCGAGTCTCCCTCCTGACCGGCGTTCCCACACTGACCGCACCTTCCGCAACCGATCACCCATGCGTCCCTTCCGGCTCATTGTCCTCGCCGGTCTGACCGGAGCACTTTGGGTTCGCGCGGAGCCGTCCGAGCGAAACTACTGGCCGGTCGTCGTCGAGCAGACGGCCCCGGCTTCCGCCGGCGGTCGCACCGTGGAGGCATGGCAGGGCGGCGGCCCCCTGTTCTTCGGAAAAAAGCTGGAGGGCGGCGGGAGAGCCGGCGGCTTCCGGCCGTTCTATGTCTGGCAGGAGAATTCCGCGGATCACACGGCGGATACCGATTTCCTTTATCCATTGCTGACCCATCGCGAAAGCGAGATCGACCGCCGTTGGAGTCTGTTCAACCTGGTCAACTTCGCCGGACCCCGGGGCGCCGCCGCCGGCGGCACGCGGCATTTCGACGTCTGGCCGTTCTATTTTTCGCGCGACACCGGGAACCCGGCGACCTCCTACCATGCGGTTTTCCCCCTGCACGGCGCCATGCTCGACCGTCTCGGATACAGCCGGATCTCCTGGACGCTGTTCCCGGTCTATGCCCGGTTCGAGCACGCGGGCGTGATCCGGACATCGGTGCCCTGGCCGTTTGTGCGGATCGTCAGCGGCGACGGCAACCACGGCTTCGCGCTGTGGCCGCTGTTCGGCTGGGAAGCCAAGGCCGGAGTCTACGACAACCGCTTCTACCTCTGGCCGCTCATCTACCGGAACGAGTCCCGCGTGGGGACGCCCGTGCCGGACGTGAAGTTCGGCGTGCTGCCGTTCTACACCCGGGAGACCAGCGCCGCGGCCCGCAGCGAGAACTTCCTCTGGCCCTTCTTCGGCTATACCCACCGCATCGCGCCCTACCGCTACGACGAGACCCGGTGGCTCTGGCCGTTCCTGGTGCAGGGCCGCGGCGACGACCGTCGCGTCAACCGGTGGGGACCGGTCTACACCCACTCGAACATCAAGGGCGACGACAAGCGCTGGGTGCTCTGGCCGCTCTTCCGCCAGGAGCAATGGACCGAGACCGGCCTCGTGCAGACCAAGACGCAGGTGGTCTATTTCCTCTACTGGTCGCTCCGGCAGCGCAGCGCCGCCCGGCCCGCGCTGCCCGCGGCGCAAAAAACGCATCTCTGGCCCCTCTTCAGTTATTGGGACAACGGCGCCGGCCGCCGCCAGCTCCAGCTGCTCAGCCCGTTCGAGGTGTTCTTCCCCGACAATGAACCGGTGCGCCGCGCCTACACTCCCCTGCTGGCGCTCTACCGCTTCGACCGGCGCCCGGCGGGCGACGTGCGGGTCTCGCTCCTCTGGGATGCGATCACCTGGCGGCGCTCCGCCAGCGGCCGTGAATTCCACCTCGGGCCGCTCCTGCGCATCACGTCCGGCCCCGACCGCCGCCGCGTCGCCCTGGGCGGCGGGCTGATCGGGCTGCGCCGCGACCCCGGCGCGAGCGCCTGGAAGTGGTTCCTGTTCGATTTCTCCCGAAAACCGGACAAAAGGAATCTTGCCGCTGCGTCGCCATGAAACAACTCACCGCCATTTTCGAGGGGATCGGCAGCGCCCTGCTGCTGGCCGTCCGCGCGGGCCGCTACAGCAACACCCTGCCGCGCCAGTTTCCCCGCTTCATCGAGCAGTGCTACGTCATCGGCTACACGACCCTGCCGATCGTCACCATCCTCACCTTCTTCATCGGCAGCGTCCTGGCCCTCCAGAGCGGCTACAGCATGGAGAACTTCGGGGCCAAACAATTCATCGGCACGCTCGTCGGGCTCGCCATGGTCCGGGAACTGGGACCCGTGATGGTCGCGATCCTCGTGACCGGCCGGGTCGGCTCCGCCATCACCGCGGAGCTGGCGTCGATGAAGGTGTACCAGGAGATCGACGCGCTCGTCACCATGAACATCCCGCCGGAACGCATGCTCGTGCTGCCGCGGCTCGCGGCCGTCCTCTGCATGATGCCGGTGCTGGCGATGATCGCCAACCTCAGCGGCTGGTTCGGCGGCGCCCTGGTCTGCAAATACACCGGGTTCATCAGCGTCCAGCCCGACGCCTATTTCGCCGCCCTCAAGCGCTTCATGGACATGAAGGACGTCTGGGACGGGCTGATCAAGGCCGAGGTTTTCGGATTCGCCGTCACGCTCGTCTGCTGCAACGTCGGCCTCAACACCCGCGGCGGCCCCCGCGAGATCGGCGCGTCCGTCACCCGCGCCGTCGTCATCTCGCTCATCCTCATCCTGGTCCTCGATTACTTCGTGACCAAGGTCCTCCTCTGACCCGCCATGGCCGACTACACCGCCACTCCCTTCACCGGCAAGACCTTCGGTGTCACCATCGACCGGCTCAACAAGAGCTTCGATGGCGTGCCCGTGCTCCACGATGTCAGCCTCCAGGTCCGCCCCGGCGAGATCTTCGTCATCATGGGCCCCAGCGGGTCGGGCAAGAGCGTCCTGCTCAAGCACGTCGCCGGCCTCGAGTCGCCCGACAGCGGACAGGTGACCATCGGCGAGTACGACGCCGCCGACCCGGACACCCGCGACCGCGTGCACCTCGCCCTCGTCTTCCAGGCCGGCGCCCTGTTCAATTCCATGTCGGTCTACGACAACCTCGCGCTCTACCTGCGCGAGCACCGGGTCGACCGGGAGGCGGGCATCCGCGAGCGCGTCATGCACGCGCTGCAAATCCTCTCGCTGGAGAAGGCCGTGGACCAGTTCCCCGCCGAACTCTCGGGCGGCATGAAGAAGCGGGTCGCCATCGCCCGGGCCCTGGTGATGGAGCCGCAGTTGCTTCTCTACGACGAGCCCACCTCGGAACTCGACCCGGTCATGTCCGCCACGATCAGCGAGATCATCGCCACGCTCCGCGAGCAGACCGCCGTCACCACCATCGTGGTGTCGCACGATCGCTCGCTGGCCCTCGCCATCGCCGACCGGATGGCCATCCTCATGGACGGACGCATTCGCGCCACCGGCTCCCCGAAGGACTTCAAGGATCCCGCCGACCCGGCCATCGCCAACTTCCTCACTCCGACCATCGATCTCAAGAATCCCCGCTTTCGACAACTGGAGAACGACCATGAATAACCGCATGCTGACCATCCGCGTGGGCCTTTTCTTCCTCCTGGGACTCGCCCTCCTCTGGGTGACCTACGAGTCGCTCAACGGCGGCCGCGTCTTCCGGCCCAAGGGCTACACGCTCATCGCGAGCTTTGCCAACCTCAAGGGTCTCCACGACGGCGACGACATCCTCATGGCCGGCGTGCGCATCGGCTCCGTGTCCAAGACCCGCCTGGCGGCCGGCCGCGCCGAGGCTGTCCTGGCGATCGATCCGGACGTCCAGATTGCCAACGACGCCGTCGCCACGGTGGCCCAGTCGAGCCTGCTCGGCACCAACCATCTCGAGATCACCGTCGGCACGCCCTCCGCCCCGCGCCTTGCGGCCGGTGCCGACATCAAGACCCGCGACACCGTCGACATGAACGAGGTCATCGCCAAGCTCGGCTCCCTCGGCGACCGCCTGGAGCAGGTTGCCACCGAGATCGGCCGGAGCCTGGGCGGCGGACCCAACGGCAGTCTCTTCACCCGCCTCGACAAGCTGGTCACTGACAACGGCCCCAAGCTCACGGAAACGATCGACAACCTGCAGGCCATCACCGCCCGGGTCCGCGAGGGCGACGGCACGCTCGGACGGTTGGTGAACGACCCGAAGCTGCACGACGAGCTGCTTGCCTCGATCGGCGAGATCAAGGGGGCGGCCACCGACGCGCGCACGTTCATCGCGAACGCGCAGTCGCTCGTCGACCAGGTGAAATCCGGCAACGGCGCGCTCGGGGCCCTCGTCTATGACGAACAGGCCGGCGCCAACATCCGCGCGGCGATGAAGAATCTCCGCGAGGTGTCCGACAAGCTCAATTCCGGGCAGGGCACGCTGGGCCGGCTCATCAGCGACGACTCGCTCTTCCGCGAGGCGCAGGGCACGATGAGCAAGGTCAATCGTGCGCTCGACAGCCTGAGCGACCAGGGCCCGATCACCGCCGTGGGCGTCGCCGCCAATTCGCTGTTCTAGCCGGGCGGCTTGGCTCCCGTAGCAGCCGAGGTCACGAGGCTGGATCCGGTCTCAGGTGCCGGGACCAGCCTCCCCACGTCGGCTGCTATGCGCGATGGGCGAACCATCGCCCGCCCTAGAACCGTCCGGCCTCGAGTCCGAAAAAGCGCTCGGCGTTCCGGTAACAGACGTTCTCCACGAGCTCGCCGACCGCCGCCCGGTCGGCCGGGACCAGGCCCGCCGCGATGTCCGCCCCGAGGAGGGAGCACAGGACGCGGCGGAAATACTCGTGGCGCACGTAGCTCAGGAAACTCCGCGAATCCGTGATCATGCCGACGAACCGGCTCAGCAGGCCGAGCTGGGACAGCGCGTTGATCTGCAATTCCATGCCCTCGCGCTGGTCGAGGAACCACCAGCCGCTGCCGAACTGGA
>CAZKDK010000081.1:0-12325 GCA_964551145.1 uncultured Opitutaceae bacterium
CGTCCTGCTCCTGCGCGGCCCGCAGACCGTAGGCGAAATCCGCGGACGCACCGGCAGGCTGCACGAGTTCGCCGCGCTCGCCGAGGTCGAGTCGACGCTGCAGTCCCTCGCGGCCCGGGCGCCGCAACCCCTGGTCGTGCGGCTGCCGCGCCAGAGCGGATTCAAGGAATCGCGCTACGCGCATCTGCTGTCCGGTTCGCCCGAGGTCGTCCCGGCGGAGCCGCCGGCGGCTGCGGCCACGGGCGCGGCGGCCGCGGGGGCGGCGGAGGGTGACCGATTGGCGCGTCTCGAGCAGGAGGTCGCCGACCTGCGCCGGGAGCTGGCCGAGTTGAAGGCGCAATTGGGCGAGTTCCGGCCGCCGCCGGCTTGAACGGCGCCTGCAGACGGACCGACGACGGACGTTTTTCTTTCACCACAGAGGGCACAGAGAACATTGAGAGTGGGCTTCGTTCTCATTCTCTTATTCTTTCTCGTTCTCTCGGGACGAATCCGCGGATTCCGGATTCTTCTTTAGCCGCAAAGAGGCGCAAGTCGCACCAGAACACACCCCGTCGCTTCGCGCCACCCCTCTCCAGAGGGGATTTTGTGGCCGAACGGCCGGCCCGGCCGGGAACTGGAGCGGCGACGCCCCCGTCGCCGGTGTCCATCAAAAAACGCGACGAACCAAATCTTGCCACCGAGCGCACGGAGGGTGAGCACGGAGCGCACAGAGTTGATTGGGCTCCGTGAACTCGGACAGGATCCTCTGTGATCTCTGTGACGAGAATCCGTTCCTGCTCCCGAAATCGCGTCAGTCCGCCGGCGCTATCGGCCGCGGACGTGCGGCGTCGATCGCCTGGGCTGGTGGGGGCGGAAGGAGGCGCCCTTCAGCATATGATTGACCTCGCGGCTGCGCTTCTGCTCGAGCGCGTGCGCGAGTTTCTGCCTCAGAAGCTCCGTGGCGGCGGCCTGCTCTGGCGTTGGGGCGGGTGTTGGCGGGTTCATAAATGGCCTCTCGGGTTGCGCGCGCCGCAAAGGCTGCCGCACTTTGCGCCGACAGCGCGTAGGTTGAATGGGTTGAATCGGACACACGGCCTGTGCCGCTCCCCCGATTATACACCCGAATCCCCGGCCGAGCGCAACCATCCTGAGATTCCTGCCGCGGGCTTGCCCGGGGCCCCGGAATCTCTTGTGATTCTTCGTGCCCTTTGGTGGCCGGAGCGGGACTTCCGCGGGCGCCCCACCCAAGGATTCACGGAACCGCGGGGCGCGCCGGCGATCAACGGCGGTGCGAGGCGGAAAAGCCGACCTTCAAGGTCGCCTTCCCGCCTTGGCGGCCGAGGTCCTTCGTGAAGGTCACGTGCAATCTCTTCCGCCCTGTCTTCCACGTCCCCGAACTCTTGGAGAACCCGCGGGCGAGCGCCCGCTCAATATCCGCAGCCGAGGCCTCCCTGGGGATCGCCCGGTGCTTGCGGCGGTTGCTGAAATGGACGTTGAGGTAGGCTTTCCAGCCCGCCTTCAGCCGTGCGTAGGGAGTGAACGCTCCCGTGGGGCCAAGGGCGATGCCGAGCCTGCCCATCGTTCCCTCCAGCCCGACTCCGCCATGCCCGGCGGCGATGGAGCCGCCGAAATGGACCGTGCACATGAGGAGATTGCGCTCCTTCGCGCCGACGGCGCCGCGATAGGAAATCTTCCACGGGTCGGTGATCGAGGCCGTGGCGTAGGCTTTGCCGCCGTCGGCCACGGGGTTCGATCTGACCAGCAACGACGAACTCACCATCCAATGATTCCACCAGTCGCCCGGATAAACCGTCGCCTGGCCCATCAATCTCGCGTATGCCGTCGACCCCACGGTGCCGATGAGATTTCGAACGGTGGTCGGCCAGGATTTGTCCCCGTGGTGGGACAGCCCCTTGGCTCCCTTCACATTGGTGAATTTGTCCTGCTTGGTCAGGCTCGACTTGTCTGTGTTCTTGTCCGCCACCAAATCCCAATTGTAGTCGAAGGTGGCCGTGTCCAGCGCCGTGCGGTTCTTGCCGTTCTTATTCCAGCCTTTGCTGCCCGAGTCGGTCACCACATTGCCATTCGCGGTTCCGGAGCAATTTGCACTCATGGGAAAACAGGGGATTGGGGCGCTTCGAGTGATCAGCCTCGCCGATGGCTAATTTACACCGCGCGGGCAAACAGTCAAAGAGCGCGCGCAGAAACGGTCGGGCTATGGAGATCGAACTTCCGCTGAAAACCTGACCTTCAAGCCCGCACGTGGAGGATCGACGTCGACCGGGTCGGTCAGGGTTGTTTGCGCAGTCCGAACGCCTCGAGCAGGGGCTGGCGCCAGGCGCGCTTTCCCAGGTCGTAGACGCCGAAGTCGGAGCAGAATTCCCAGTAGGCCCAGGAAATGCCGCGGCGCTTCGCCTCCTCGACCACGCAGCGGGCCCAACGCGCGCGCGATTCCAGGTCCGCCGCATTCACCGCGCCGAACTCGCCCAGGTATAGGATCCGGCCGTGCTCGCGGGCCCAGCGCTCCGCCCGGTCGAAGTCGGCCGCCACCGCTGCGCGCTCCTCCTCCGTCCCCTGCCAGGTCCGGCCCAGCCAGTGGTCCGCACCCGCGACCCAGCTGGCCCCCTGCTCCGTGAACTCCACCGGCGAGAAATAGTACAGCCGGACGAGCAGGTTCCGGTCATCCGCCGGGAGCTCCAGCTGCGGGAGATCGCCCATCGGACCGCCGAAGATCGGACACACGATCACGGTGCGGGCCGGATTCGAGCGCCGGATGATCCGGAGCACGTCCGCCGTCACTTGGTTCCACCGCGGGCCGGAGAAGGCGTAGCCCGGTTCGTTCGAAATCTCGAAGAACACCTCGTGCGGCAGGCCGCGGTAGTGCTCCGCCAGCTGTTCCCAGATGGCGACATAGCGCGGCAGGTCGCGCTCGGGCCGGCTGCCGAGTCCCTCGTACTGGTGGATCTTCAACAGCACGGCCAGGTGGTTCCTGAGTCCCTGCTCGATCGCCCAGTCGACCCGGGCCAGGAAAGCGGGCTCGATCCCGTACGGGGCATTCTTTTCCGCATGCGCGGACCAGCGCACGGGAATGACGACCGAGTCAAAGCCGGCCGCCCGAATGGTGGAGAAAAACGATTCCTCGAGCGTGACGCCCCACGCCCCTTCGGAGGGGCCATCGAGAGCGTTGCCGAGACAGATCCCGCGGCCCAGCCGTCCGGCCGCGGTCGTGGCCGCGCTGTCCGCCGTGGCGGACAGCAGCGCCGGGTCTGTCATCGCGAAAAAAGCCCAGAGCAGCAGAACCGGAAGCCGGGCCAATGGGGGGGTCATGATCGGCGGAAAGGCGGCAGTTTAGCCGGTCAGGCCGGGGAGGTGCAAGCCTCGGCGGAGCGGCCGGCCGGGCCGGCGGGCCCGCACCCGCGCCGGGCGAACCCCTTCGAATGCGGCTGGAAAACCGCATGCGCTTGCAGCATCGTTCCTCCGATGCCGCCTTTCCCCGGATCGAATCCAGTCGCCCGCGCGGTCGCGGGCGCCGGTGCCGGCGCGGCGATCGCCGTGGCGCTGTTCGCGCTGGTCACGTGGCGGGTGGGCAGCATGGCGGCGATCGGCGGCGGCGGCGGCTATGTGCCGATCGCGCCCGGCTCCGCGCTCATGCTGCTTTTGCTCGGGGTGGCGCTGGCGCTGTGCGAATTCCTCGCGCGGAACCGGACGGCGCGGGTCGCGGCGCCCGTGCTAGCCTGGGTGGCGCTCCTGCTGGGCGCGGATGCCTGCATCCACGGGTTTGCCGGCCTCGAATCGTCGTGGGAACACTGGCTGCTGCCCGCTCCCACCCTGATGCACGGGATTCCCATCGGGCGGACGTCGCCGTTCACCGCCGCCCTGCTCGTCCTGTCGAGCCTGGCGCTGCTGGCCGGATCCGGCCGGCTGGCCGACCGGCCATGGGCCCGGTTTGCCGGCGGATTGGCGGCCGGGGTCAGCGGCGCCGTCGCGGCGGTGCTCATCCTGGGATACGCGACGGGAACACCCCTGTTCTACGGCAGCGGCCTGGTCCCGGTCGCGCTCCTCTCCGCAATCGGCATCCTGAGCCTGGATGCGGGGCTGCTGGCGGACGGCATGAGTCGCTGGCTGACGGGCCAACGGCGGACGGGCTCTGACCCGGCCCTTCCCAAGCGGCCTCGCATCGAATGGCGGCGCGAGATCGCGTTCAGCGCGGCCGCGGCCCTGGTCGTGCTGGCCTCGGGCATCATCTACCTCCGCGTGCAGCTGGCGGTCATGCGCCGCACCGCCTCCCGCGAGCTGGCGGCAATCGGGGACCTCAAGACGGACGCGATCACCTCGTGGCGGGCCGAACGGATCCAGGACGCCCAGTACCTGACCCGGGAGCCTGCGGTGGCCAGGTCCATGGCCGCCCTGTTCGCCGGGTCGGGCGGCGACGCCACGGCGCGCGATCTGGCCGGTCTTCTCGAGCCCCTGCAGCAATCCCATTCCTATCCGGGCATCGTGGTCTTCGATGCCCGCGGCGAGCCGCGCCTCGCGTTGCCCGCGGATTTTCACCCGGATGCGGCCATGCAGCGGGCGGCCCGCGCGGAGCTGGGAAACCGCCCCGCGGCGCTCGCCGACCCCCGCACGGGCGATCCGGCGCGGCGTGTGTTCCTAGACCTGCTGGCGCCCGTGGCCGATCCCGCCGGCGGCCCGGATTCGCTCCCGATCGGCGTGATTGCGATCCGGGTGGACGCCGCCGCAGATCTCTCGCGGATTCTCGGGACCTGGCCGATCCCGAGCGACACGGCCGAGACGCTGCTCGTGCGCCGCGAAGGCGACGAGGTGGTCTATCTCAACGAGCTGCGCCACGCCGCCGGGAGCGCGCCGCGACCGCGTTTCCCGATCGACGACCCCGACCTGCCCGCCGCGGCGGCCGCTCGCGGCGCGGCCGGGGTTCGCGAAGGGGTCGACTATCGGGGCGTCCGAGTGCTCGCCGCCGTCCGCCAGGTGCCCGGCACGCCCTGGAGCCTGGTGGCGAAGGTCGACCAGCAGGAGATCTACGCTCCCTTGCGGCAGCAGGCCGGAGCCGTGGCGCTGGTGGTTTTCGCGCTGCTCGTGGCAACCGGATTCTGGACCGAGACCATCTGGCGCCGGCGGGTTGCCGGCATGCTCGAAAAGGAGCTGGAAACGGAGCGGCGTTACCGCGAGCTCGCCGAGCGGATCGCGCTCATCACCCGCTATGGCACCGACATCATCCTGATGGCGGACGAGACCGGCCGCCTGGTCGAAGCCAACGATCGCGCCGTCGAGGCGTACGGCCTCACCCGCGAGGAACTGCTGGCGCGGACGCAGCAGGACATCCGGGCTCCCGAGGCGCGCGCCCGGCTGACGGAGGACATGGAGCGCTTCGGCGCGACCGGCGGCGGGCTTTTCGAAACCGTTCACCAGCGCAAGGACGGAACGATCTTCCCGGTCGAGGTGAACTACCGGCGGGTGCAGATCGGCGGCCGGTCATTCCGCCTGGAATTCATCCGCGACGTCACCGAGCGGAAGCAGGACGAGGAGCAGCGGCAGAGATTCGAATCCCAGCTGCAACGGACGCAGCGCCTGGAAAGCCTCGGCGTGATGGCCGGGGGCATCGCCCACGATTTCAACAACCTCCTGACCACGATCCTCGGGCGCACCGGACTCATGCTCTTTCAGCTGAACACGGCCTCGCCCTTCCACGAGGGCCTGAAGGAGATCGAAAAGGCCTCGGAGCGCGCCGCCGCGCTGTGCCGGCAGATGCTGGCCTACGCCGGGAGGCACCAGACCGCGCTGGAAGCGATCAACCTGTCGCGCCTGATCGAGGAGATGGCCAGTCTGCTCAATGTCCTCGTTCCGACGACGATCACCTTTCGCCGGCGCCTCGACGAACGCCTTCCGTCCGTCGGATCCGACGCCACGCAGCTGCGCCAGGTGATCGTGAACCTCGTCACCAACGCCGCGGAGGCGATTCCTGGCGGCCGCGGCACCATCGACCTCTCGACGGGCGTCATCGACTGCGACGAGGCCTACCTGAGTCTGGACAGCCCGATCGTGCCGCCGCCGCCGGGTTCGTACGTCTATCTGGAAGTGAGCGACACCGGCACCGGCATGGACGCGGCAACCCAGGCGAAGATCTTCGATCCGTTCTTCACCACCAAGGCCGCCGGACGCGGGCTCGGCCTGCCGGCGGTGCTGGGCATCGTGCTCAACAACCACGGCTCCCTGAAGGTGAAGACCGTCCCGGGCAAGGGCACGACGTTCCGGGTGCTGTTCCCGGCCCTGAAGAGCGCCTGATCGGCGGCGGGGCCTTCGCCGTTGCCACAAAGATCGCAGAGCGGCGAAGCCGCAGCCAACGGTGGAGGGCGAGCCTCCCGGCGAGCCGAATCCGAGAGTTCACAATCCCGGATCGGCGCGGACGGCGCCGCGCCCTCCACATTCAAGATGCCGGGGGTCTGGAGGGCGGTGCGCTGTCACCGCCTTTTCCTGATTTGTTCCGAAAGGCGCCGCGACCGACGGCGAAATCATCTCGGCCAGCCGCGAACCCGCCAAAGCACGCGGAAACTCGGAGCACGGGCCGGTTGGACGGGGCGCCGGGACGTTTCCGGACCCGGGGTCGATCCAATTGGTGCGTAATGGTGGACAATTCATGCGGAGCCGTAAACGATCCCCGGCGCTACCCTTTACCCCAAACAACCCCGTATTCCGTAACTCGTTATGCGCGGGTTGCGGGGCACGACGGTCCGCCAACCCCCAGCGATGACCCACGGCAAATGAACCTGTATGTGCTGCTGAAGATGGTGCCCGACACGGTGGAGGAACTGAATGTCGCCGGCGACAACAAGTCGCTCGATGCCGAGTACCTCCGGTTCAAGCTCAACGATCCCGACGAACACGCCCTGGAGCAGGCGCTGCTGCTCAAGGAGAAAGCCGGCGGCAAGATCACCGTCGTGGCTCTGGATGCGCCGGAGGTCGACGACTCCCTGTTCACCGCGCTCGCCAAGGGCGCGGACCGCGCCGTGAAGATCCCGGCAGACCAGGCGGGCCTCGGAACCGTCGCCACCGCCCGGGCGTTCGCCGCGTTCTTCAAGTCGGCCGGACCCCTGGCCGCGGACACCCTGATCCTGCCCGGCTCCCAGGCGGTCGACGACCTCGAGGGCGAGGTTGCCGCGTACCTCGCCGAGCTCCTCGACCTTCCCTATCTCGGCGTGGTCTGCGGGGTCGCGCCCGCCGGCGGCAAGGTGGTTGCGCTCAAGGAATTTTCCGGCGGCCTCCGCGGGAAGTTCGAGGTGCCCCTGCCCGCCGTGCTCGGAATCCAGTCCGCCGAGAAGCCGCCGCGGTACGTTCCGGTCGCCAAGGTCCGTGCCGCCATGAAGTCCGGCAAGATCGAGTCCGCCGAGGTCGCCGCGCCGGAGCCGGCCCGCGTCCTCGCGGTGGACCGGATGTACAAGCCCGAGGCCACCGGCCGGGCCGAGATGCTCGAGGGCACGCCGGACGCGGTCGCCGACCGGATCGTCGTCCTGCTCGCCGAAAAGGGCATCAAGTGAACCTCAACCAACGGACCTTACCATGAGCGCTGGAATCCTCGTCCTGGTCGAACAACTCCGGGGCACGGCGGCGGACATCACCTTCGAAATGCTCGGCGCCGCCCGGAAGCTGGCCGACGCCCTGAAATGCCCGGTCCACGCCGTGGCCCTGGGCAGGGACGCGGCCGGGCTCGCCGGGCGCCTCGGCGCCGCCGACGGCGTGCTGGTCGTCGACGATCCCGCCCTGGACCAGCCCTCGGCCGAGGCGGCCGTCGGCGTCCTGCAGCAGATCGTCGCCCAAAGGCAGCCCGCCCTCGTCCTGCTGGGCGGCACCAACGTGTCGTTCGGCATGGGCACGCGCCTGTCGGCCCGGACGCAGCTGCCCTTCGTCAACTTCTGCAAGGGTCTCCGCGTCGACGCGGGCGCGGTCGTGCTCACGAGCCAGATGTTCGGCGGCAAGATCCTCTCGGACGTCAGGCTGCCCGGCGGCCGGGGCATCGTCAGCATCTACCCGGGCGCCTTTCCCGCCGATCCGGGCCGCAGCGAGCGGACCCCGCCGGTGGAGAAGCTGGCGCTGGCGACCGCCGGCGCGCGGGTCGCCTTCCAGCAGTTCGTCGAGCCGGAGACCGGCGACGTCGACATCACCAAGCAGAACGTCCTCGTGGCCGTCGGCCGCGGCATCCAGTCGGCCGACAATGTCCAGCTGGCGGAGGAGCTCGCCGGCGCCCTCGGCGGCGCGGTCTGCGCCTCGCGGCCGGTGATCGACCAGGGCTGGCTCCCGCTCAGCCGCCAGGTGGGCAAATCCGGCATGGCCGTCAGGCCGCGCGTCTACCTCGCCTTCGGGATCAGCGGGGCGCCGGAGCACTGGGACGGGATGCAGAACTCCGAGTGCATCATCGCGGTCAACACGGACCCGAAGGCCCCCATCTTCGACGGGGCGCACTACGGCGTCGTCGGCGACGCCGTCGAGCTGCTGCCCCTCATCCACGAGAAAATCCAGGCGCGCAAGGGTTGAACCATGAATCCTGTCCAGGTCTCGGTGCTCGGTCTGCCGGGGGTGGCGGTTCTTTGGGCTCTGACCCTGGTGGCGTTCGGGGTGTTCGGCTGGCGCGCGTGGCGGCTCCTCGGCCTGCTGCGCCGCGGCCGCGCGGAGAACCGTTTCGACCAGCCGGTGCGCCGGCTCGGCCACGCGCTCAAGCACGTCCTGCTCCAGCCGCGGATCTTCGGTGAGCGCAGCATCGGGCTCCCCCACTTCCTCATCTTCTGGGGGTTAGTCGTCTACGCGGTCTGCTTCAACTGGGCCCTGGTGCGGGGGCTGTTCCCGATGCTGCCGATCCCCTACCCGGACGACGTCGGGCCGGTCGGCCTGTTCCTGGAGGTCTTCTCCGTCCTGGTGCTGGTGTCGCTCGGCGTGGCGGTGGCGCGGCGCCTCTTCTTCCCGCCGCCGCATCTCCACCTGAGCCTCGACGCGAACGTGATCCTCGGACTCATCGGGGTGCTGATGCTGACCATGCTGTTCGGATCCGCCTTCCGCCTGGTGGCGGCGGACACGTCGGCCTCGATGTGGAACCCGTTCGGCCGGCTGCTCGCGCCGGCCTTCGCGTCCCTGTCCGCCCCGGGCGCGCACTCGCTCGCCGTCGCGATGTGGTGGATGCACATGATCGTGGTCCTGGTCTTCTTCCTCTACCTGCCGTTCTCGAAGCACCTCCACCTCTTCGCCTCGCCCTTCAACGTCTTCTTCAGCGCGGGCGCCACCCGCGCGCCGGGCGACCTGACGATCGCCGGCGCGAAGGAGGACCTGACGGCCGGCGCCTCGAAATGGGAGGAGCTCACCTGGAAGCAGCTCTTCGCCGGCTTCTCCTGCGCCGAGTGCGGCCGCTGCGACCGGGCCTGCCCGGCGGCGACCTCCGGCTACCCGCTCGAGCCCCAGCAGATCATCCAGAAGATCAAGCGCCACATGATGGCCACGGGCCTCGCCGGCAACGGCGGCCCCCGGCCGGCGCTCATCGGCGACATCATCACCGCGGACGAGCTGTGGGCCTGCACGACCTGCCTGGCCTGCACGACCCGCTGCGCGGTCTGGAACGAGCAGGTGTCCCTCATCGTCATGCTCCGGCGCCATCTCGTCAGCGAGGGGGCGGTGCAGCGCACGGTGCAGGACATGCTCGCGAACCTCACCCGGTACGGCAACTCCTTCGGCAAATCCGACCGGATGCGCACCCGCTGGGTCCAGGCCTCGGGCCTCAAGATCAAGGACGCCCGCCGGGAACCGGTCGAGTACCTCTGGTTCGTCGGCGACACCGCCTCCTACGATCCCCGCTGCGAGGAGATCACGCGCAAGACGGCGCAGATCTTCGCCAAGGCCGGCGTGGACTTCGGCCTGCTCTACGAGGCCGAGCGCAACGCCGGCAACGACGTGCGCCGCGTGGGCGAGGAGGGCCTGTTCGACATGCTTCGCGAAAAGAACCTGCAGGCCCTCGCCAAGGCCCGGTTCCAGGCCATCGTCACGACCGACCCGCACACGCTCAACACGCTCAAGAACGAGTATCCCTGGCACGGCGACCGCATCCCGGTGAAGCACTACACCGAGGTGCTCGACGACCTGCTGGCCGCCGGCCGGCTGCCGCTGAAAAAGAAGCTGGCCGGGCGCGTGACCTATCACGACCCGTGCTACCTCGGCCGCTACAACGGCGTCTACGAGCCGCCGCGCCGCGTGCTCCGGGCGCTCGGCCTGGAGGTCGTCGAGATGCCGCGCACGCGCGACCGGAGCTACTGCTGCGGCGCGGGCGGCGGCCGGATCTGGATGGAGGACACCACCAAGATCGCGGAGCGCCCCGCGGAGAGCCGCGTGCGCGAGGCGGTCGCGCTGCCCGACGTCACCACGATGGTCGTGGCCTGCCCCAAGGACATCGCGATGTTCCGCGACGCCGTGAAGACCACCGGCCAGGAGAAAAACCTGGCGGTCCGCGACCTCGCCGAGCTCGTCGCCGAAGCCATGGAGGTCTGACCTTCCGCCACACCCTCACTCTCACCCTCACCCTCACCCCATATACCTTCCCCCTTCCCCGATCGAAGAAAGGTCCTCCCATGTCCGTCATGCTTGAGCCCGAACTGGAGACAAAAGGCACCACGCTCGAGACGGTGCTGCAGACGCCCGAGGGCCGGCGCATCCTCACCTGCATCCAATGCGGCACCTGCGCCGGCACCTGTCCGTACGGCGAATACATGGACTTCCCGCCGCGCCGCATCATCAACATGCTGCGCCGGGGACGGATCGAGGAGGTCTTCAAGTCCGACAGCATGCTGCGGTGCGTCGCCTGCTACGCCTGCATGACCAAGTGCCCCCGCGGCATCCGCCTGTCCGACATCCTCCTGCCGCTGGTGAAGGAGCAGACGCTCGTCAACCGCCCCGAGATCCCCGCCGAGCTGCAGAAGACCCTCCAGAACATCCTCCGCTACGGCAATCCGATGGGCGAGTCGTCGCGCAAGCGCGTCGCCTGGAAGACCACCGCCAAGGTCCCGGTTCCCGTCATGGCCGAGATCAAGCGCCCGGTCGACGTGCTCTGGTTCGTGGAGTGCTACACCGCCTACTACCCGCGCGGCCAGGACAACAGCCGCGCCACGGCGAAGATCCTGGCGGCGCTGGGCATCGATTTCGCGATCCTCGGCAACGAGGAGAAGTGCGCGGGCGACTGCGGCCAGCTCACCTGGGAGTCGGGTCTGTTCGAGACGCTGACCGACTACAACATGGAGATCTTCAAGAAGTACTCGTTCAACCGGATGATCACCGGCGACGCGCATGCCTACAACGCGCTGCGGATCCGGTATCCGATGTACGGCTTCAACTACCGCATCGACCACACGCACATGCTGCTGGCCGAGAAGCTGGACCAGCTCCGGCCGATGCTGACGAAGAAGCTGAACTACACGGTCACCTACCACGACTCCTGCTGCCTCGGGCGCCGCGCCGGCATGTACGACGAGCCGCGCGCGCTCCTCCGCGCCATCCCCGGCGTCAAGATCGTCGACATGGTCCACCATCACGCCAACGCGATCTGCTGCGGCGGCGGGGGCGGGGGCATGTGGCTGGACACGTTTTTCAAGGAGAAGGGCATGGAGCGGCTGTCGGAGCGGCGCGTGAAGGAGGCCATCGCCACCGGCGCCGACGTGCTGGCGGTGTCCTGCCCGTACGAGATCTACCGCTTCGAGGACGCCCTGAAGGTGATCCCGCACGAGAAGCCGATGATCGTCCGCGACGTCACCGAGTTGCTGGCCGAAGCCATGGGGGACTGAGCCATGTATACGCCGAAAAAGCACGAGCCCGTCCGCATCGGTTACTACATCTGCCATTGCGGCACCAACATCGCCGGCATGGTGGACGTGCAGGCGGTGGCGAAGTACGTCGCCACCCTGCCCAACGTGGTCGTCTCGCGCGACTACAAGTACATGTGCTCCGACCCGGGCCAGGAGATGATCGTGCAGGACATCGCCGAGCACCGGCTCAACCGGATCGTCGTGTCCGCCTGCTCGCCGCTGCTGCACGAGCACACGTTCCGCGAGGCGACGCGCCGGGGCGGCCTCAACCCGTTCTTCTTCCAGATGGTCAACGTGCGCGAGCACGACGCCTGGGTGCACACCGACCGGCAGGCGGCCACGCGCAAGGCCATGGCCCTCGCCCGCGCCGCGATCCAGCGCGTGCCGCTGCACAAGCCGCTCGAGGTCAAGAAGGTCTCGATCAACCCCAACGTCCTCGTCGTGGGCGGCGGCATCGCGGGCATCCACGCCGCGCTCACCCTGGCCAACGCCGGCAAGCAGGT
>CAZKDK010000082.1:0-12274 GCA_964551145.1 uncultured Opitutaceae bacterium
GCAGGAGGTGCGGCACGGTCCGCGCGTAGGCGAGGAACTTGTCGTAGTCGCTCGTCTCGCGGCCGGTGATGAGGGTCTCGGGCACGCCGTCGGCCCGCATCGCCCGCCACTTGTAGTGGTCGCCCGCCAGCCAGACCCGCGTGAGGTTTTCAAACCGCCGGTTGGCGGCGATCTCGCCGGGCGGCAGGTGGCAGTGATAGTCGAAGATCGGCTGGGCGGCCGCATGCTCGGAATAGAGCGTGCGGGCCCAATCCGTGGTCAGGAGGAAGTCGTCGGACAGGAACGGTCGGTCGGTGGACATGGCGGGGGTGGCGGTCAGGCGGCCAGGTTGGCCTTGAGGTACTCGAAGCTGATCCGGAGGGACTCGAACGGGTCGCCGGGACAGGTGTCCTGCTCGACGATGAACCACTGGCAGCCCGATCGCTCGGCTTCGGCGATGATGCGCGCGAAGGGAAGGTTGCCGCGGCCGATCTCGGCGAACGCGGGCCGGCGCTCCGGCGTCATCGCGTAGTCCTTCAGGTGGATGAACGGCATCCGCCCGCGGAGCTTGCGGCACCACTCGACGCAGTCGCCGCCGCCGGCCTGCACCCAGTAGGTGTCGGGCTCGCCGGCGAGATGGTCCGGCGCGGTGTGGGCGTAAAGGTAGTCGAGCACGGTCGCCGCGCCGAGCCGGCGAAACTCGATGTCGTGGTTGTGATAGCCGAGGGTGATGCCGGCCGCCCGGAAACGGGCGCCCGCCGCGTCGAGCCGGCGCACCCAGGCGGCGACCGTGTCCACGCTCCCCAGGTCGATGCCCTGCGGGAAGGGATAGGCGGTGAGCCGGCACCCGAGCTGCCGCAGGGTGTCGATCGCGCGCTCCGGCTCGTCGAGAATCGTCTCCGCGGGCTCATGGGTCGAACAGATGGCCAGGCCCTCGCCCGCCATGATCCGCACGACCTCCGCGGGCGGGATGGGCCCGAGCATGCTCAGCTGCACGGCCTCGTAGCCGATCCCGCGGAGCTTCCGCGCCGTGGCGGCGAGCGCGGCCGCGTCCCGGAGATGGTCCCGCACCGTGTAGAGCTGGGCGGCGACCTGGGAGATCTTCATGTGAAAAGCTTGACCATGACCGGGCGGCGTCGCGGTTTCACTTCCAAAAGCACGGGATGGGGCGCGCGATCGTCCGCATTCGTCTCATCGCGGGAATGCCCGCCAGCCGGAAGGCGGCATCCGGTCCCATCGTTGATCAAGTCGCGGC
Source organism: uncultured Opitutaceae bacterium (assembly GCA_964551145.1). Lineage (GTDB taxonomy): Bacteria > Verrucomicrobiota > Verrucomicrobiia > Opitutales > Opitutaceae > Fen-1467. The sequence goes on from CAZKDK010000082.1 coordinate 1,235, forward strand.
GCCGGCCCCCGGTCGGCTCCAAAATCCCGGCACGATCCCTCTGCTGTCGCTGCTGCCTCCTGTAAGGAGAACCTTGGACAGCCCGTCAGAGCTTCGGCCCGCCCTGGGCGGCCAGGCGGGCGCGCAGCCGCAGCCCGTTGATCCGGATGAAGCCGGTCGCGTCGTTCTGGTTGTAGCTGCTCTTGACGCCCTCCATCGAGGCGACGTGCGGATCGTAGAGCGAGTACTTCGACTTGCGGCCGCAGGTGATGACGTTGCCCTTGTAGAGCTTGAGCCGGACCGTGCCGGTGACGAACTGCTGGCTCCGATCCACGAGGGCCTGCAGGCATTCGCGCTCGGGAGCGAACCAGTAGCCGTAGTAGACGAGCTCCGCATACTTCGGGATGAGCGAGTCGCGCAGATGCATGACCTCGCGGTCGAGCGTGAGGGACTCCATCTGGCGGTGGCCGTGCATGAGGATGGTGCCGCCGGGCGTCTCGTAGACGCCGCGCGATTTCATGCCGACATAGCGGTTCTCGACGAGGTCGACGCGGCCGATGCCGTGCCGTCCGCCGAGCCGGTTAAGCGCGCGCAGCACGCCGGCGGGCGTGAGCTTCCGGCCGTTCACCGCCACGCAGTCGCCGCGGACGAACTCGAGATCGAGATACTCCGGCCGGTCCGGGGCATCCTCGGGCGAAGCCGTCAGCTTGAACATGCCCTTGTTGGCCCGGGTCGTCGGGTCGAACCAGGGATCCTCGAGGATGCCGGCCTCGTACGAGATGTGCAGGAGGTTGCGATCCATCGAATAGGGCTTCTTCAGCGAGGCCTCGACGGGTATCCGGTGCTTGCGGCAGTAGGCGATCATCTCGGCCCGGCCGGGGAACCGGGCGCGGAACGCATCGAGCTTCCACGGCGAGATGATGGCCAGGTCGGGGGCCAGCGCCATGTAGGTGAACTCGAAGCGGCACTGGTCGTTGCCCTTGCCGGTTGCGCCGTGCGCCACGGTGTCGGCCCGTTCCTTGCGCGCGATGGCGATCTGCGCCTTGGCGATCAGCGGGCGCGCGATCGAGGTGCCGAGGTAGTACTGCCCTTCGTAGACCGCATTGGCCCGGACCATCGGGTAGATGAAGTCGCGGGCGAACTCCTCGACCAGGTCGAGGGTGTAATGCCGGCTGGCCCCGGTCGCACGGGCCTTGCGCGGCAGGCCCCGGAGTTCCTCCTCCTGCCCGATGTCGGCCGAAAACGTGATGATCTCGGCGTCGTAGGTCTCCCGGAGCCACTTGACGATGACGGAGGTGTCGAGTCCGCCCGAGTATGCGAGGACGATTTTCATGCGCGAGGGAGTGTGAGCAAATGCGCGGCGGGCCTGCAAAGGAAAACCCGCGCCCGGATCCGGTCAGGATTTCGCCGCCTGCGCGAGGATGGCCAAAATCGCCTTCTGCACGTGCAGCCGGTTCTCGGCCTGGTCGAACACGATCGAGCGCGGGCTGTCGAGCACGGCCTGCTCGACCTCCTCGCCTGGGTGGGCCGGCAGGCAGTGCATGAAGAGGGCATCCGGCTTGGCCGCGGCGAACAGCCTGGCCGTGACCGCGTAGGGCTGCATCTGGAGCCGGCGCTCCCGGGCCTCCAGTTCCTGCCCCATGCTGGTCCAGACGTCGGTGTAGACGATGTCGGCGCCGTCGACAGCCTCGTAGGGATCGGTGGTGAACTCGTGGGCGGTGGCCAGGCCCGCGCTCTTGAGCAGCGCGCCGACCGCCCCGCCGGGCTCGTAGCCCTTGGGTCCGGCCAGGACGACCTTCATGCCGAACAGCGCCCCGCCCAGGATCCAGGAATTGGCCATGTTGAACCGGGTGTCGCCCAGAAACGCCAGCTTGCGGCCGCGCAGCGAGGGCAGCAGATCGGCCCGGGAACCCGCCCAGCGTTCCGCCGCGGTGAAGGCGTCGGTGTAGACCTGGCAGGGATGCAGCAGGTCCGTGAGGGCATTGACGACCGGCACGCTGCCGCAGCGCGCGAGTTCCTCGACATCGTTGTGGGCATAGGTCCGCACCACCAGCCCGTGCACGAACCGCGACAGGACCCGCGCGGTGTCGGCCACCGACTCGCTGCGGCCGAGATGGAGGTCGTTCTTGTTCAGGAAGAGCGCGTGCCCGCCCAGCTCATGGATGCCGACTTCGAAGGAGACCCGCGTGCGCGTGCTCGCCTTGGAGAAGACGAGGGCCCAGGTCTGCCCGGAGAGCACCGGGGGGTTCCCGCCATCCGCGCTGCGCGAGAGCTTGAACTCCCGGGCGAGCCGGAAGACATCGGCCACCTCCGCCGTTTTGAAGTCAGTCTCCTTGAGGAAGTGCTTCATGGAGGAAAAAGGTCGTTGATACAGGAACGCCCCTATCGCCGCCAGACCAAACTTGGATCGGTGAAATGATGCGAAAGTCAGCCGGCTATAATCATTTACAGCGCCAGCGCCCGAGCTGCCGGCGTCGCGCGCCCCGCCCGGCGTTCCCTACGCCCCCGTTGATCTCCGTGTCGACCAACGACCCACGGCGAGCAGCAGCAGTGCGCCGCAGAACCACGCGCTCGGAGCGCCACCCCCGCCGCCTCCCCCGCCACCGCCCCCACCGCCGCTGGGCGGCGGGACCACGGCGTTGACGGTCAGGGTTGCGGCTGTGCTGGTCGTGCTGCCGGAAGTGTTCGTCGCCGTGACCGTGTAGCTGCCGGCGTTTCCCGCCTGGACGTTCGTCAGACTGAGAGTGCTGCTGGTGGCGCCGCTAATGGCGCCACCGTTGACGAGCCATTGGTAGGCCGGCGTCGGCTTGCCGGTCGCGGTTACGGAGAACTGCACGCTGCCACCGGCCGTCACAGTCTGACTCTGCGGCTGCGTCGTGATGGCCGGAGCGGCCGGGAAGATGCCCAGGCGTAGCGTGTGATTGTCGGTGTCGGCGATATAGACGTCGCCACCCGAGCTGACCGCGATGCCCGTCGGATGGTAGAACCGGGCCGCCGCGCCCACCCCGTCGGCGCTGCCGGAGGCCCCGGCGTCTCCCGCGATTGTACTGACGACCCCGGCCGGCGTGATCTGCCGGACCGTGTGATTGTCCGTGTCGGCCACGTAGAGATTGCCCGCGCCATCGGCCGCGAGGCCGCACGGATAGTTGAACCGCGCCTGCGTGGCTGATCCGTCGGTGCCGCCGGAAACTCCCGCCTGACCCGCGAAGACGATCACCGTTCCCGTCGCCAGCACCACCTTGCGGATGGTCAGGCTGTTGGTGTCGGCCACGTAGAGATTGCCCGCGCCATCAAGGGCCAGCCCCTGCGGGCCGCTCAGGCCGCCGGCGCCCGCCTGCGTCGTGACCGCCCCGGCAGCGGTGACCCGGCGGATGCGGTTGTTCAGGGTATCGCTGACAAAGACAGTCCCGCTCGCATCCACGGTTAAACCTGACGGCCCGTTGAAGCGGGCCGCCGCGCCGGTCCCGTCCACAGTGCCGGTGGCGCCGGCCTGCCCGGCCAACGTCGTCACGACGCCCGCCGGGGTGATCTGGCGGATCGTGGCGTTGTCGGTGTCGGCCACAAACACATTGCCGGCACTGTCGACGGCCACGCCGGCCGGGTGGTTGAAGCGGGCCGCCGCACCGGTGCCGTCGGCGCTGCCGCTCGTGCCGGCCTGGCCCGCCAGCGTCGTGGTCACGCCGGCCGCGGTCACCTTGCGGATCGCATGATTGTCGGTGTCGGCGACGTAGATGTTGCCAGCTGCGTCGACCGCCACGTCCGCCGGTGCATAGAGCCGCGCTGCCGCGCCCGCACCATCCGCGCTGCCACTGGCGCCCGCCTGTCCGGCCAGCGTGCTGACCGTCAGCGGCGTGCTGCTGCCGGCCGCCGCTCTCGTCGTCACATCGAAACTGTCCGAGACCCCGCCGATCGTCAGCGTGGAAGACACCCGCGTCGAGTAGGCGGTAGAACTCGTCAGCCGCACCGTCACGCGGTCCCCGCTGTTCACGCTGCCCGCCGCCGTGGTGTAGGCGCCGCCGTTGATGCTGTAGCTGCCGCCCGCGATGCTCACGGCCGCCACCGTGTTGATGCCGCCCACCGCGATTGCATCGGACGTGCAGACCGTGTTCCGCTCCGCGTTGGTCACATCCGTGAACGCAAAGGCATCCGGCGTCGTATCCGCCGTCTGCACTGTGAGGGTCGCGGCACTGCTGGTGGCGGTTCCCGCGCTGCTGCTGATCACACAGCGAAACGCATCGCCATTCATCGCCGCGGACGCCGCGCTGATCGTCAGCGTGGCCGTGGTGGTGCCGCTGTAGGCGCCGCCATCGGACAGATCCGACCACGTCGTGGTGCCGGCCGCCTGGCGCTGCCAGCGGAAGGTCGGCGTCGGCGTGCCGGTCGCGTCCACCGTGAAAGCGGCCGGGCCACCGGCCGTCACGATCCGGTTGGCCGGCTGCTGCGTGACGACCGGAGGCACCGGCGTGACGCCGCTGGTCAGTTCGATGGTCGAGACGCTCAGCGCCGGCAGGGTCACCACCCAGGAGGCAAGATCCGCCGGCACCTGGCCGACGAGCACTGGCGACGGGCTGGTGCCCTCCACCCGGTAGATGCGCGCGGTGCCCGAGATCGCGAGGCCGTGAAAGCCCACGTCCTGCGGGGTGGTCGAACGGTTCAGGGCCACGAGCACGTAGCGGCCCGGCGTGTGCGAGTCCTGGCTCGCATACACGGCCACCTTGGAGGTGTCGCTGGAAACGGTCGGGATCGAGACATCGCCGAACGTCGACAGGTTGCCGTCGTAGTCGCGGTACATCTTGAATCCGGCGAGGATGAACGGGCAGTCCGAGGTGAGCGGCCAGTACGTCGCCGCGAAGATGCCGCGGCTCCCGAAGATGCCGAGGTTGTCGGCCGTGGCGATCGCGCCGGCGACGTGGTTGTCGCCGCCGTTCGCGTACTCCGTCACGGCCAGGCCGGTGCCCGGCCAATCGGCGTCGATCTTGGCCTGCAGCCGGTCGAGAATGCGGACGGGGCCGCCCAAGTAGTCGGCGATCCAGGAATCCTCCGTGTACGTGGGGTCCCAAAGGCTGCGCGGGCTCTGCACGATCGCCTGGATCTGCGCGGCCGACAGCGTGGACCCCGTCAGCGTCGTGACCCGGTCGCTGCCGGCGTAGGCTTCCGAGTACCAGTGGATGTCGTACACGTCGAGCAGCCGCCGGCCGGCGAGGTCGGAGGCCGCCTTCAGCTCCTGAAGATACTTGTCCGTGAACCAGTAGCTGTCGGAGAACCCCGCGGCATTCTGCCAGTTGACGATCCCGTTGAACCCATAGTGGACCGGACCGAAGAGCTGGACGGAGGCGTCGACGTTCTTGAGCGCGGTGCACAGGTCGATTGTCTTCCGGATGTAGGCCTCCGGATCGATCGGCGCCGACTGGATCTCGGCGTGCGTGGAGGACCATAACTCCGGCTCGTTGTCGAGGGACACGAATGTCGGCGTGGCTGCGTCGGAATAGATGTCGCCGGCGAACTTGCTCCGCAAGGCCCAGAGAAACTCGTCCATGTACACGCTAGCATCCGTGGTTGCGGGCGTCGCCGTGAAGCCCGAGCCCTTTGCGTAGACGACTTTCTTGAACCGGGTCGCCAGGTGATTGGGGTCGTTGAGGTCGACCGAGCCGTTCTTGTCCGCGGCCACGTAGCCCTGGAGCTGGAACGTGAGCAGGCTGGCCGCGCCGTGCGCCCGGCTCCAGTCGACGATGCTGCGCACCGCCTCGGCCGGCGTGGTGCCACCGCCGAGGTAGTCGTCACTGCTGTAATACCAGTCGGAGCCGGCGTTCGAGGCATTGTTCTCCCAGTTGTACGCGGTCCACCGGTTTCCGCCGGCCCGGTTGAGCGTGAGGTTGCGCGGATTGTCCGGAATACCGTCGTAGAAATTGATCCCGTAGATCCAGGGTGAGATCGCGCGGGGGTGGGCCGGATCGGCGGTGATCGTGATCATCGCGCCAGCCGTGCCCGAGGTGGCGAACGCCGCTCCGGTCACCGCCACCACCCGCCAGACGACCGGACTCAACATTCCAAACAACCGCCATGCCGCCGGCACCCGCACGGTGTTCGTATGCATGGGTGAAGGCTTAACGGGCGGCGAAATGTGCGGTCAACCGGGATCCCTTGATAGGAAATAATTCACATTTGAATACCGAACATTTCGCCACGGCGTTGCGATCCGCGTAGGGGGTATCACGCATGCGGCGCTGGACCGCCCTTCCCGCCGGAGGTTCCGCCGTGCCGCTAGGCCTTCGCAGCCTGCAGCACGCGGCGGAGGATCTCCAGCGACCGGTCGAGGTGCGTCTTTTTGGCGATGAGCGGCGGCAGCAGGCGGATGACGTTGCCGCCCGCGAGCGGCGCCTGCAGGCCGGCCTCGCGCAGCGCCGCCTGGCAGGGCGCCGGCGCCGAAGCCATCTGCAGGCCGACGAGGTAGCCCCGCCCGCGCACCTCCTTGAGGTGCTGCGGGAAATCCCGGGCCAGCTGCTCGAGGCCCCTGATCCACGGACCGCTGTTGGCGGTCACGTTCTCCAGCAGCTTCTCCTGGTCGATCACCCGCAGCACGGCCAGGGCGCCGGCGCACACGAGCGGCGTGCCGCCGAAGGTCGTGCCGTGCGAGCCGGGCTGGAAATACTCGGCGGCGTTCTCCCGGATCCAGACCGCGCCGATGGGCAGGCCGCCGGCGAGCGCCTTGGCCATGCCGATCGCGTCGGGCATGATGCCGGCGTGCTCGAAGGCGAAGAACCGGCCGGTGCGGCCGATGCCGCACTGCACCTCGTCGATCAGCAGCAGCAGCTTGTGCCGGTCGCAGAGATGGCGCAGGCCGACGAGGAACTCGTCGGTGCAGGGGTTGATGCCGCTCTCCCCCTGGATCGTCTCGACGAAGATCGCGCACGTCTGGTCGTCGATGAGGTCCGCGAAGCTCCGCAGGTCGTTGAGCTCGCCGAAGGCGAATCCCGGCACGAGGGGCCGGAATCCGTGCTGGATCTTCTCCTGCGGCGTGGCGCTCATGCCGCCGAACGTGCGGCCGTGGAACGCGTGCTGGGCGCAGATGATCTTGTAGCACTTGCCCTCCTCGCCGCCGGCCTTCTTCATGCCGTGCAGCCGGGCGAGCTTGATCAGCGCCTCGTTGGCCTCGGCGCCGCTGTTGCAGAAGAACACCCGGCCCGGGCCGGCCCGCAGCACCAGCTGCCGCGCCAGCTCGCCCTGCAGCGGGTTGCGGAAGAGATTGCTCGCGTGCACGAACTCCCCGGCCTGGCGCCGGACCGCCTCCACCCAGGCCGGGTGGCAGTGGCCGAGCGCGCTCACCGCGATGCCCGAGGTGAAATCGAGGTACTCGCGCCCCTGGTCGTCCCACACGGAACAGCCGTCGCCGCGCACGAGCGTCAGCGCGGGGCGGGCGTAGTTCTTCACAACGTAGGCGTCGTACAATTCAGCCGTGCTGGTGCGGACAATGCTGGGGGAGTTCATTTCGTAACCACTAATTCACGCCAAGGTTTTCGCGGGGCGAAAACCTAGCCGGCGACGATCTCGGTGCCGATGCCCTGGTCGGTGAAGACCTCCAGCAGCAGGCTGTGCGGCAGGCGGCCGTCGATGAAATGCACGCGCTGCACGCCCTCCTGGAGCGCGCGGATGGCGCTGGCGACCTTCGGGCGCATGCCCTTGTCGATGACGCCCCGTTTCTTCAGGTCGTCGACCTGGCTGATCTTGAGCGTGGAGATGAGCGAATCCGGTTCCGCCGGGTTCAGCATCAGGCCCGGCACGTCGCTCATGTAGACCAGGCGGCGGGCGCGCAGCGCGCTGGCCACCCGGCCGGCGACGAGGTCGGCGTTGACGTTGTAGGGCTTGCCGTCGAGACCCTCGGCCACGGGCGAGATCACCGGCACGAATCCGTCGGCGATCTCCTTCTTGATCAGCTTCACCTTCACCTCGGTCACCTCGCCGACGAAGCCGAGGTCCACGGGATTGCCGTCGTCGTCGGCCACGAGCTTCTGGCAGACGAGCACGGTGTCGCCCGGCATGCCCTTGGGCCGGGCCCGGGCCGTCGCGATGGCCTCGCACACCTGCGGGTTGACCACCTCGTCGAGGGTTTTCCGGACGACGGCGATGGTCGCCTCGTCGGTCGCGCGCAGGCCGTTGACAAAGCTGGCGTTCAGGCCGGCGGACTCCATCGCCTTGGTGATGGCCTTGCCGCCGCCGTGCACCACGACGACGTTGATGCCGACCGCCGCGAAAAACGCGATGTCGCCGGCCACCCGCGAGCGCACGACCGGGTCCGGATCGTCCATGAAGCTGCCGCCGTACTTCACGACGAAGATCGACCCCCGGAAATCCTGGATGTACGGCAGCGCCTCGAGCAGCACGCGGGCCTTGGCCGTGATCTCTGCAATGTCCATCGCAGGTTACGGCGGGGCGTCCGCAGACGGAGCGTCCGCCGCGGCGCCAACCGCGGAAAGGACGGAGCAGGGTTTCGTGATCGCGTTCACACTCGTTCGGTGCGGCGAGTGCATACAACAGTTACGGTGCGCATTTCCATCAAAAACTTTTTGCCGCGCCCCGGATTCGCGCAATCCCGGAGGCCGCGGGCGGGGGAGGATGCGCGATGCCGCCGCCGGTGGCGAGGCGCCGGGCGGTGGTTCGCCACGGGCGGAAGTGGCACGGGTCTCCGGACCCGTGGACCCAGGATCATGGGTCGGGAGAACCCTGCCACGGGATTGCCGCCGGCGGCGCGCAAAAAATTTCCGCTTCACTCCGGCGCGTCTCCGCCCCACTTGTCGAGGCGTGTCCAGCACCGCCCGTTCGTTCTCCTCGCCCGCCGAGCATCGCACCTGGCTGAGCGCGCAGGCCCGCCTGCCGGCCGGTTTCCGCGTCGGCACGGCGCGTTTCGCCTTCACGCCGCGCGAGGCGCCCCTGCCGGCGGAGATGACCCTCACGCTGATCGCCCTGGACCGGCCGGCGCCCGCGTTCGCCGCGGTCTACACGCGCAACGCGTTCCCGGGCGCCCCGGTCATCATCGGCCGCCGCCGGCTGGACGAGCCCGCGCTCGCCGCGATCCTGGTGAACAACAAGGTCTCCAACGTCTGCGCGCCGGGCGGCGTCGAGGCGGCGGAGCGCGTGTGCGCGGAGCTCGCCCGCCTGCTCGGCCGGCGGCCGGAGGAAATCCTCCCCAGCTCCACCGGCGTGATCGGCTGGCAGCTGCCGGTCGAGGCGATGCTGGCCGGCCTCCCCGCGGTCGTCGCGGCGCTCCGGGACGGCTCGGTGCTCCCCGCCGCCGAGGGCATGATGACGACCGACCGTTACCCCAAGGTGCGCAGCGCCGCCGTGGGCGCGGGCCGCATTGTGGGGATCGCCAAGGGCGCCGGCATGATGGAACCGAATCTGGCCACGATGCTCGTCTATCTTCTCACCGATGTCGCCGTGCCGCGCGCGGCGCTGCGCGCCATGCTGGCGCGGGCGGTCGACGGCTCGTTCAACTGCATCTCGGTCGACAGCGACACCAGCACGTCCGACACCGTCGTGGCCGTCTCCTCGGGCCGCGTCCCCTGCCCCGATCCCGCCGCGTTCGAGGCCGCCCTCGGCACCGTCTGCGGCGACCTGGCCGAGGACGTGGTTCGCAACGGCGAGGGCGTGCGCCACGTCATCCGCGTGCGGGTCACGGGCGCGCCGGACGCGGCGGTGCCCCGCGCGCTCGGCAAGGCCGTGATCAACGCGCCGCTCTTCAAATGCGCCGTCGCCGGCAACGACCCGAACGTCGGCCGGCTGGTGCAGGCCATCGGCAAACACGTCGGTGAGCGCATGCCGGCGCTCGACCTGTCCGGATTGCGGGCGAGGATGGGGGGGATCGAGATCTTCGCCGGCGGCGCCTTTCGCCTCGATCCGGCCAAGGAGGCGGCGCTGATGGCGCACCTGCGGCAGGCCGAGCTCTACGCGAGCGCCCCGCCCGTCAACGGCGTCTTCACCCCGCCCACCCGCTTCCCCGCCCACGAGCGTTGCGTCGAGGTCGAGATCGATCTCGGCGCCGGCACGGGCGCCGCAACCGTCCTCGGCGGCGACCTCACGCACGAGTACGTGAGCGAGAACGCGGACTACCGGAGCTAGGGAGCCCGGCGCACCGCCGGCTGGGTTTTCGCGGAGCGAAAACCTTCTACTGGTTCACGTGCACCACGGTCGCGGGCGGGAAGCCGTTGAAATAGGTGGACGAGGCGTGGCTGTAGGCGCCGATGTTCGTGCTGTACACGAAGTCGCCGCGCTCCAGCTCGGGCAGGTTCTCCGACATCGAGACGACATCGAGCGCGTCGCAGGTCGGGCCGAAGACGGCGCTGATCTGGGTCGCCCCGCGCTTGAACGCCTTGATTGGGTACTTGCAGTGGTCGAAGATGACGCCCGAGTAGGTGTGGTAGACGCCGTCGTTGATGTAGTAGCACGGCTTGCCGTCGCGCACGGCCTTGCCGATCACCTCGGAGACCGCCCAGCCGGCGGTCGCCACCAGGAAGCGGCCCGGCTCGGCGAGGATCTGGATTTCCTTCGGGAACAGGCGGTCGAGCTCGGTGTTGACCACCCGGGCGAGCTCGCGGAACGGCTTGACCGACGCGTCGTATGGCGCGGGGAACCCGCCGCCGATGTCGACCAGGTTCATCTTCGTGTAGCCGCGGTTCCGTGCCTCCTGAAACACGCCGGCGGTCAGGCTCAGCGCCTGCACGTAATTGTCGAAGTTGGTCGTCTGGCTGCCGACGTGGAAACTGATGCCCTCGACGACGAGACCGAGCTTGTCCGCCTCGAGGATCAGGTCGACGGCCTCGCCCGGCGCGGCGCCGAACTTCGACGACAGCTCGACCATGGCGCCGGTGTTGGGCACCTTGAGCCGCAGGGCCAGGCCCGCGTTGGGCGCGTGCCGCTTGATCTTCCGGATTTCCTCGAGGTTGTCGAAGGTGACGAGCGGCTTGTACTGGTTCAGCTCCTCGAGCGTCCCGGTCGGCTTGGTCGGATTGGCGTAGATGATCTTGTCCCAGATCCAGTCCTGCCGCTCCTTCGCCGGCAGGTTCTCGA
>CAZKDK010000083.1:0-12272 GCA_964551145.1 uncultured Opitutaceae bacterium
CCGCTTTGCGGCCGACTGCGGGCGATGGCCGGCCGATGGTGGAAACGGCCGGCCGGCGCGTTGGCGAATGAGGCCTGCGCCGGGAAGATCGCCGATCCCGACCGGACAGCCGCCGAGCCGACCCGGCCGCCGACGGAACCGGAAGCAGGGCTTGAAACGGGAGGTGGAACGCCACCTATTGGTTCCCCATGTCTGGTTCCTTCTTTCGTCCTTCGTGCGCCATGCCGCGGCGCAGGTTCGGCGCGCGAACGCGAGCCGCGGCGGGTCTGCTGGCCGCGCTGGTTCTCGGTCTCCCCACGCGGGCGGCGCAGCTGACGCTATTTGACGGCACCGTCCCGGCGGCCGTGGTCTACGCGGCGGACGGCGGCGCCCCGATCGCAAAGGTGGCGGCATTGCTTGGTCACGACCTGCAGGCGCTCACCGGTTCCGAGCCGCTGGTGACGCCCGCTTTCGACCGCGCGCCGGGCACCGCCGTGATCGTCGGGCGCCTCGATTCGCCCGCCATCGCCGCGATCCTCCGGGCCAACCGGATCGGCACGTCGGAAATCGCGGGAAAGTGGGAGACCTACGGCCGGGCCGTCGTCCCCGCGCCCTGGAATCCGAAGGCGCAGGCGCTCGTGATCTTCGGTTCGGATACCCGGGGCACGATCTGGGGCGTGATCGACCTCACCCGGGAAATGGGCGTGTCGCCGTGGGAATGGTGGGCCGACGTCGCCATCCGCCGGGTGGATCGCATCGCCGTCGATGCGGGTCTGCGCTATTCGCACGAGCCGGCGGTGAAATACCGCGGCATCTTCCTGAATGCCGGCGAGCATGGCCTGAATCCATGGGCGTCCAGGACGTACGATCCCCAGCTCGGCAACATGGGACCCCGAACGTACGCGCGCATCTTCGAGCTGCTGTGGCGCCTCAAGGCCAACACGATCTGGCCGGCGATGACCCAGGTCGACACGCCCTTCAACGCCATCCCGGAAAACGCCCGCACCGCGGCGGACTACGCAATCGTCCGCGGGAGCTCGCACGTGGAGATGCTACTCCGCACCAACCCGCGCGAATGGGATCCGAAGGTCCGCGGACCCTACAACTGGCTCGTCAACCGGCAGGAGATGATCCGGTATTGGACGGAGGCGGTGCGGCAGTTCGGCGGTTTCGAGAACCTTTACACGGTCGGCCTGCGCAACGTGGACGACTTTCCGATGCAGGGCGTGCAAACGCCGGAGCAGATGGGCGACGTCCTGCGCGACGTGATCACCGAGCAGCGGAAGATCCTCAGCACCGTCCGCGGCCGGCCGGCGAGCGAGGCGCCGCAGGTCTTCACCGCCTACAAGGAGGTGCTGCCGGCCTATGACACCGGCCGGGTCCACCTGCCGCCCGACATCACGATCAACTGGCCCGACGACGATTTCGGGTACATCCGCCGCCTGGGCAACCGCGAGGAACGGCAGCGCCCCGGCGGATCGGGGATTTACTACCACGATGTCTTCTGGGGGGGGCCGATGTCCTACCTGTGGCTGCAAACGACCCATCCGGCGCTGATGTGGGCGGAGATGACGAAGGCCTACCGGTTCGATGCCCGGCAGCTTTGGATCGTGAACGTCGGCTCCATCAAGCCCGGCGAGTTCCTGACGCAGTTCTTCCTGGCGCTCGCCTTCGACGCCCCCGCGTTCGCCCAATGCTCGAGTGTCCGCCGGTACCTGCGGAGCTGGGCGGCCGAAACGTTCGGCCCGGAATATGCCGACCGCGTGACCGGGATCCTGTGGACCTACTACCAGCTGGCATTCGACCGGAACCCGGAGTTCATGGGCTGGACGGAGGTGTTCCCGGAGACGCCCATCCGGCAAACGGAATTCAATCCGGTTGCTTTCGGGGACGAGAATGCGCGGCGCGCCGATGCCTATCGCGCGCTGAGAACGGAGGCCGCGGCGCTGATGGCGTCGCTGCCGGCCGACCGCCGGGACGCGTTCTATCAGCTCGTGCAATATCCGGTCAACGGCGCCGCCGACATCAACCTGCGCCAGCTCGATCTCGACAAGACGATCGCGTACGGGCTGCAGCACCGCGCCAGCGCCAACGTCTATGCGGAGGAGGCCCGGGAAGCGCAGGCCCGCATCTTCGCCGACGGTCGTTACTACAATGAAGTGATGGCCGGCGGCAAATGGCGTCACATGGTCGATCCCCTCCCGCACGATCTCCCGATCTACGAGGTGCCGCACCTCCCCACGTGGAGCGACAACGGCGACAGGAAATGCGGCGTGCAGGTCGAGGGCGGCGCGTTCTTCGACGGCACCGGCTGGTGGACCCCGGTCCTCCCGGTGTTCCGTCCCGAACTGAAGGAGACGCATTACATCGACGTCTTCGCCCAGGGCGCGTTCGAGGCGACCTGGACCGCGACGGCGGCGGCGCCGATCAACGCCTTTCGCCAAGACACCCTCGATCTCGCCCAAACCACCCCGGCGCCGTGGATCAAACTGAGCCGGACGTCAGGCCGCTTCTCCGCGGCTGACAAACACTTTGAGGATCGCATCCAGGTCTCGATCGACTGGGCCGCCGCGCCTGTCGGAGGAGCCGGCGAGGTGATCATCACCGGCCCCGCGTTCCGGCAACCCGTCGCGGTGCACGTTTTCGTCGCGCGGCCTTATCCCGTGAAGGACGGGTCGTTCATCGAGTCGGACCGGATCGTATCGATGTATGCCACGCATGCCGACACGCTCGGCGCCGGCTGGGAGGTGCTGGACGGTTTGGGCCATACCGGGGCGAGCCTGCGCTCGCGCCTCGACCTGGCGTCCATCGATCCCGCGGACGAGGCCGCGGTCCGCCGGGCGCCGAGCGCGACGTACCGGTTCGCGACGATCACGAGGGACGACCGGGCGACCCTGAGCGTCGTCGCGCTGCCCACGTTCCCGATCACCAGCGAGAACGGCGTGCGCGTTGCGGTGTCGATCGACGGCGGACCGCTGCACGTGCTCGACTTCTTCGCGCCCGAGTTCAGCGAGGCCTGGCGGCAGCACGTGCTCACGAACAAGGCGATCGAGAGACTGACCGATCTGAAGCTGGCCTGGGGCGCGCACACCCTGACCATCTACGCCCTGGACCCGGGGGTGACGCTCGATTGGATCGAGGTCGCCTTCACTGGGGCGCCCCGCGCCTATGGCCCGGTGCCGGAGACGCGGATCACTCAATAGTTCTCACCCGCGCGATCGCGAGACACGGTCCAGGGACGGGCGGGCGGGCAATCCGCCCCCCTGCAGGTTGACTGGAACGTTTCCTTTCCTCTTCCCGGGTCCCCGGCCTGCCGCCCGATGGTCCGCAGAAATGCGGAACCGGTTGGGCAAAAAGCAATCCGCCTCGTTCACGACCCCGTGGGCGTTGCAGCCAGAAGTTCCTGAAATTCAGGCCTCAGGATCAACCAAGGCTTGATGATATCGGCGAGCTTGGTAAACATTTTTGGCTTATAGTCATGTTACCCCGGAAATGCTCAGGAGTTCGGTTCTGGATAATTTTGTTTGTTCTGGTCATGCCATTGGTTGGCGCTGCCGATCCTCTTGGGGACGCTGACAAGGCGGCGGGTGAGTTCGTTAAGCTGCAGATTGAGAGAGCGCGGCTGGACACGGAATGGCGCTCCCAGCGCGGCATGCTCGAATCCCTGGTGCGCGCGCTGCAGGAGCGCGCGGCGTCGCTGGAGGAAAAGAGAGACCTGACGAAGGCGAGAACCGCCAGGGACCGCGAGGAAATCGACGCCGTGCGCGCGAAGATCCGGGCCGCGACCGATGACGCGAAGATATTCGAGACCCGGTTGAACGCATTGAGCACCAAGCTGCTCTCCCTGCGGGCGAGCCTGCCGCCGCGCCTTTCGGAAGGGCTGGAGATGTCTTATCGCACGCTCGCCGACACCGGCGTGCCGGCGAGCGAACGCATGCAGCAGGCCATGAACGTGCTGAACCGCTGCGCGCAGTTCGACCGGATGATCACCGTGGGCGAGGATGTGCTTTCCCTGGAGGGCGAGCCGCCGGAGAAATCGCTGGAGGTCATCTACTGGGGCCTGAGCCGCGGCTATGCGGTGGACCGCGTCGGACGGAAGGCCTGGCTCGGCTCGCCCGGGCCGGCCGGCTGGCGGTGGGAAGCCCGGCCGGAGGCGTTTGACGGCGTGGTGAAACTCATCGCGATCGCCAATGACAAGGCGGATCCGACCTACGTGGCGGTTCCCGCAACCGTGACGCGTTCGCTCTCCCCTGCCCCCGGGCGCTAAGCACATGAAAAAACGCCTCGAATGTGTTCTCGCGCTGCTGGCGGTGCTCGGCGTCGCGCGCGGTGCGCCGTCCTTT
Organism: uncultured Opitutaceae bacterium; assembly: GCA_964551145.1. Taxonomy (GTDB): domain Bacteria; phylum Verrucomicrobiota; class Verrucomicrobiia; order Opitutales; family Opitutaceae; genus Fen-1467. Next base: position 4,323 of record CAZKDK010000083.1, read on the forward strand.
GATGAGTCGATGAAGACGGCCGCGGCGGAGTATCGTCAGCGGGCCGACCAGGCGGCGGCGGAGCTGAACCGGACGCGGACGCGCATCGCCGACGAGAAAGCGCCCCTGTTGCAGCAGCTGCGCGCGGCGGAGGACCGCATGGTCGCCGCCGAAAGCGAAAACACGCGGCTCGAGACGCAGCGGGAGAACTCCACCGAGCAGCGCCAGAAACTGCTGCAGGAGCTGGATGCCGTCCGCCGGTCGACGACCTATGCGGGCACGCTGGCGCGCGACGGCCTGAAGGCCGCCTCCGACGCGCTGGCGCCGGGCGAGGACCAACGGGTGGCCGATCGGGTGACGGCGCTGCAGAAGCAGTTCGACGACGCATCGGCGGCGGGCGCGGGCGGGCGCGCGGCCATGGACATCGCGGACTTCCTGCTGGCGCGCACGGAGCAGGCGGTGGGCGGCTATCGCGCGGATGGCAGGGCCCTGATGGCCGGGACGAACGAACTGGTCAAGGGCACGTTCGCGTTCACCGGCCCGGATACCTATTTCCTGCCCGCAGGAGGCGGCCCCGCCGGGACGGTGCGTCCCCGCGAAGGGGCGAAGTATCCCCTCAGCTATCCGCTGGCTGGCTGGACTGCGCAGGACGCGGCGGCGTTCTTCTCCGGTCGCCCCGGGTTGGTCCTGGCGGATGCCTCAAGCGGAAAGGCGCTGCGCCTGGACGAGACGAGGGGAACGTTCTGGCAGCATGTGCGCAAGGGCGGCCCGGTGGCGTTCGTGATCGTGCTCGTCGGCATTTTCGCGGCCATCATGATCCTGCAAAAGGTGCTGGAATTTGCGCGGATGGGAGTGGATTCCGAGGCTACGGTGGACGCCTTTCTGAGCAAAGTCGCAAGCGGGAAGACCGCCGAGGCCGAGATGGCGGTCCGGACGATGAAGCGCTCGACGCGCGAGTTGTTTTCGGTCGGCCTGCGTTGCGCCGACCAGCCGCAGACGATCCTGGAGGAGCGCCTCCAGGCCGTCCTGCTGGAACAGCGGCTGCACTATGAGCGCCGGCTGCCCCTGCTCGCCGTGATCGCCACCGCATCCCCGCTCATGGGCCTGCTCGGAACGGTCGTCGGCATGGTGAAAACCTTTGCGCTGATCACGGTTTTTGGCACGGGCAACGCGGGAAAGCTCTCGAGCGGCATCTCCGAGGTGCTCATCTCCACCGAACTCGGCCTCGCCGTGGCGATCCCGACGCTGGTGGCCCACGGCTTCCTCGCGCAACGGATCCACAAGAACCTGTCGCTGCTCGAACGCTACGCCCTGGAATTCACCACGGCCGTGGAGACCGCGCAGGTCCCGGTGCGCAGCCGCCGCGACAAACCGGTTCCCGCATGAGTCTTCTGTTCGACCTCGTCCGCAAAGGCGGCCCCGCGATCGTGGCGATCATGGCGCTTTCGGTCGTGCTGTATTCGCGGTGTTTCAAGCTGCTGTTCCTGTTGCGAAGGATGAAGGTCCCGCCGCGGAACGACCGGGCGGCAGCCGTCATTCCGGCGCCCGAGGCGCGCCGGATGCAACAGGAGATCGGCGACTCGTTCCGGCAGCACCGGATCGCGCTCGGGGCGATGATCGCCGCAGCGCCCCTGCTTGGGCTGCTCGGCACCGTGAGCGGCATGACGAAGACGTTCGAAAGCCTTTCGGCGAAGGTCGGTGAACGGCCGATGGAAGGTCTGGCCCGCGGCATTTCCGAGGTGCTTGTTGCGACCGAGTCCGGGCTGTTGGTTGCCCTGCCCGCGCTGCTGTTCGTCTGGCTTGCGCACCGGGAGATGGAGAAGCGCGTGCGGCAGATGAACCGGGTCGAACGAAACGGCAGGGAGGGACCGCCGTGATCGGGAAAAGCGACGGCCGCCGGCGGTTCGAGGTCACGCACATCGACGTGGTGCCCATGGTCGACTGCATGATGGTGCTGGTGATCTTCCTGATGATCAGCAGTGCGTTCGTGCACGATCCCGGCGTCGAGGTGCAGAAACCGGACGTGGCCGGCACGACCAACGTGGAGCAGACCGCGCTGCTCATCGCGATCACGGCGGACAACCGCATCTACTTCGACGGGCAGGAGATCCGCTCGGACCAGGTCGCTTCGGTCCTGAAGCAGGCGGCGGTTGGCAATGCGTCCATCGTGATCATTCGCAGCGACCGCGCGGCGAATATGGGCGTCTTTGCGGCCGTCTACACGGAAGCGAAGCGATCGGGCGTTCCACACGTCCAATTCGCCACCGCGCGGACGAACTGAAGGGCGCCGATGAACCTGATTGCGGCCATTTCCCTTCCGCGGGCCAGGGCGGCGGCAGTCCGGGAGGAAGCGGCCTTCTGGGCGGCCGGACTGGCCTTCACCTTCGCGCTGTTCTTCATCCTGGCGCACGTCGGGAACGTCGGGGGGCCCGCGCCCACGATCGACATTGAGGACATGCCCATGGTGTCGGTGCCGATCGAGCCGCCGCCCTTGCCGCCGAAGACCCCCCCAACGACGCAGGCGCCCCCGGAGCTGATGCCCCTCGCTGGCATCGACGTGGAGGCGTCGGACAGCCCGGTCAAGGTCGCCGTCGTGCCGCCGGATCTGGCCGGGCTGGCTCCCACCGCGCCCATCCTGCCCAAGGCCATAGTCTCGCTCGGCTACCACCCCGACTTCAGGCCCCGCGTGGGGGTCGACGTCGACTTCCGCGGAGTGTATCAGGAATCCGAGGTCGATCAACGTCCGCACGCGGTGGTCCGCGTGGCGCCGAAGGTGCCGGTGGCCCTGTTCGGAAGGGCGACTTCGTTGCGCGTCACGCTCCTGGTCCTCATCGACGTGGATGGTCGCGCCGCGAGCGCGCAGGTTCTCAAATCCTCGGGCCAACCCGCATTCGACGGCCTCGTGGTCCAGACGGTGAGGGACGCGTGGCAGTTTTCGCCGGCCATCCGGCGGGGCAAGAAGGTGCAGTGCCTCGCCGAACAGGCCGTGCGGGTCGTCCTTCCGGGGGGTTCTCCTTTCGACGTCCTATGAAATCCCTGCTCCGCCTCCTGCTCCTCGCCCTCGCCCTCGTGCCGCCGTGCGGCGCCGACGACGACATGGACCGTGGGCTGATCAACCTGCTCACGAACAGAGGTCCGGCGCAGCAGCGCGCCCCCGAACTCGATCCGAAACGCATCATCAACGAATCGAGTTCCTTCCTCAAGGAGCGCGAGCCGGAGATGAACACCGCGGAGTACGCCGTCTACGAAAAGGTCGCGACCCTGCTGACGACCAACCCGGATCTCGCGGTGAAGATGCTCGAGGCGATGATGTCCGAGAAGGAGCCGCCCAGCCCGGCATTCGAGTTCATCCTCGGCAACGCCTACTACGCAGCGAACCAGATGGAGTTCGCCGAAAAGAACTACCGCAGCGCGATCAAGCGTTATCCGAGCTTTCTCCGCGCCTGGAGCAACCTGGGCGTGCTCTACTACACCAGCGGCCGCTACGCGGACGCGGTGCCGTGTTTTTCGCAGGCGGTGGCCCTGGGCGACCGGGAACCGGTCACCTTTGGCCTCATGGGCTACTGCCTGGAAAAGGAGGGCAACACCGTGTCCGCCGAAATGGCCTACCTGCAGGCGCTCAACGCCGACCCGGCGAACACCGACTGGAAGGAAGGCCTCCTGCGGATCTACTTCGATGGGCGGCAGTTTGGCCGGGCCGAGCCGCTCGTCCGGAGCCTGATCAAGTCGAAGCCCGCCGAGGCGCGCTATTGGCTGGACTATGCCGCCATCCTCGTGGCGGAGCGGCGCAAAGTGGAGGCGATGGTGGTGCTCGAGGAAGCCGCCACGGTCGGCGCCGCCGGGCCGGAGGAGTTCTCGCTGCTCGGGGATCTCTATGCCGAGCAGAACCTCGCCGCCCAGGCGATTGCGGTTTACGGAAAGATCCAGGGGGCCGGGCGCGCGCAGAGTGCGGAGAAGCTGCTGCAATTCGCGCGCGTCCTGATCGCCGCGGACAGGTTCCCGGAGGCCGAGCAGGCGCTTGCGGCGCTCACCGGCGAGCTCGCCCCCGCGACGCGCATCGCCCTGCTGCAGACGCGGGCGGATCTGGCGATGGCGCGCAAGCGCTGGCCGGAGGCGCGCCAGCAGGTTGAGGCGCTGCTCGCCGCGGCGCCCCTCGACGGGCACGGGCTGCTCGCGCTCGGCCGCATCTATATGGAGGAAAAGAACGTGCCGCGGGCGACCCTGGCATTCGAGGCGGCCTACGAGATTCCTGACGCCACCTACCAGGCGAGCCTGGAGCTCGCGAACATCGAACTGACGAACCGGCACTTCGCCAAATCCGTCGAGTATCTCGAAAAGGCCCTCAGTATTGAGAAAAGCGACGCTGTATCGGGCTATCTGGCCCGGGTGAGAACCCTTGCCCGCAGCGAGACGCAAGCGGGAGACCTTCAGAAGACCGATTGACTGCCGCGAACGGCTTTGCAGGCGCGAAATATGAATCTCAACCCCCACCAACCATGAAACCCATCATTCCATTGGATCCGCATGCAGTCCGGCTCCTCGCATGGTGCCTCCTCGCGTTCCCGTCAGCCGTCGCGATCGCCGCCGATCCGCCGCCCGCAACCGCCGCCGCAGCCGGCTCCGGCGACAGCCAGGCGAAGCCCTACACGCTCTACGTGGGCACGGATTTCGCGATCGAGTGGGAAGGTCAGCTTCGCCCGGTCCAGGGCGTGCGCGAGAACGCGTTTGTCGTGTCGGTCAAAGGCAGCCCGGTGGTCGTGAAGCCGCATGACGCCGATCTCAAGATCAAGGCGGACGACGTGCTGAAGGTGACCGCGAGCTCCGCGACGATCTCGAATTTCAAGGCCGAGCGCACGTACACCCCGGAGAACGATCCCCGGGCCAAATTCCAGCAGATGGCCGGCCTGGCCGCGTCCGCCTCGGCGCCGACGGATATTGCGCATGGCGCAATGATAACCGCTCAAGCGGGGGCGGGCATGTCCGGCGCACGGGCGGCAACCAACACCGTTCCGGAATTCCAAGCCGGACTTAACGCCACCGCGGCACAGGATGCCAGCTTCGCCGCGGCCGCCGAGGGCACCTACCAGTCGAGCCTCGTCTCGGAGTCAAGAGACATCAATTCGGTGGCCAGCCTGTCCGTCAAAATGCAGGAGGAACTGGCGCAAGAGCGCTACGATGCGTTCACGCTGACGTTCGAGGTCTCGGCGCCGCGGCCGCTGTCGAAGCCTTACATCGTGGTGGTGACTCGCTACCGTGAGCGGCCGGAGCAGCCTGACACCGAGCGCATTTGGACCTACGCGCAGGAGCTACCCCGGGTGGACATGAAACCGGCGAGAGTCCGCATGGCCCGGGGCGGGTTTCCGCCAGGCTACAAGTTGGGGGATGTCCAGGTCCACCTCTACGACCAAGGCGTCGAGATCGCGACAAACATGGCGCGGAAACGCGTCGCCATCACGGCCGACGAGGCGTTTCAGTTCTCCGTCGTCGGCTATGTCCAGAATCATCGCGGTGCCACCCTGCAGGCGGAGCCGCTGAAAACGACTTTGCCGGCGGTGCTTCGTGAGCGTCTGGCGGCTGAGAAACTGAGCCGGAGCTTCTACGTGCGGGTGGGCAAGAACGGAATGCCGGTCGGGGCGTTTGCGGATGAGGCCTGCGTCGAGAAGATCACCGATCCCGACCTGGCAGCCGCCGCATCGGCCCTGCGTTTCAACCCCGCCCTGAAACAGGGCAAGCCGGTTGAGGGCGTGGCCCCGGTGCGCCTCGACCAGCTCGTCCTCTAACCACGGGTCGAGTCAGCGGTGACCGTGGATTGGCCGACGCTCGCCAGTTGGGACTGGCAGCGGGTTTTGACTCCGGACGCGGTCCGCGCCCCGGAGGCTCCGCGATCCTGTCGACCGCCCGGCCATCAGGGCCTCGGATCTCGATTTCGTCGGCCTCAGGGCAATCGGAATCGGAGTCAGCGGGCACCGGCAGGGCCGGAGCTGGTGGCGGCCGTGGTAATGGACGTCGCGGCGGACCGCAGGCCCTCGCTGGCAGCGGTGAGCTGGATGGTTCCGGTCTGCCCGGGCTTCGCGCGCACGATCACGAGACACAATCCGTTGAAGGCCTTGCGGGCCGGCGCCTGGAACGGCTCGAAGCTCGTGGCATCGCCGTTGTCCGTCGCCACAATCTCGCCGGGGCCGGCAATTGTGAAGCGGATCCGGTTGTCCGCACGCGGAACGGTCACTCCGTTGTCGTCCACCACCCGCACGGTGACAAACGACAGGTCGGAGCCGTCGCCGCGGATCTCCGTGCGATCGGGCGTCGCCTCGAGCCTCGCGGGCGCCGTCGCCGTCCGCACGGTGTCCGCCGCCCAGCGCTTGCCATCCTTGTAGGCGACGACTTCGAGCACGCCGGGTTCGTACACCACGTCGTCCCAACGCAACCGGTATTCGTAGGCGTGTCTCACCTTTCGTCCGAACGACCGTCCGTTCAGGAACAACTCGGCCTCGTCGCCCGACGTGAACACGTGCACGGGGGTCACCTGGCCAACGCGTTCGGGCCACGTCCAGTGCGGCAGGATATGCGCCATTGGATGATCGGGACGCCAGTGCGCCTGGTACAGGAAGAACCGGTCCTTCTTGAATCCCGCCAGGTCGATGATGCCCGAATACGAACTGCGCGCCGTGTCGTAGGGCGTCGGCTCGCCGAGGTAATCCCACCCGGTCCACACGAACTCGCCGGCGACGAAGGGATGCCGCTCGAGCGAGCGGAACACCCGGTCCGGGGTGGACCCATAGTCCACGGCATGGAGTTCATAGGCGGTCACCTGGCAGATCCTTGAGTCGCCGCCCTGCCCGTCCCGCACCGGCGCGCTGATCTCCTTCGACACCGGGAACAGGTAGACGCCGCGGCTGCTGAACGCGCACGCGGTCTCGGCGCTGAGAATGACCGTGTGGGGAAACTTCCCGCGGAAGGCGTCGTAGAGCGGCGGCGTGCGGATGCGCTCGGTGCCGGCAAACTCCGGCCGGTCGCGGATCCCCTCGCCCTGGTAGTTCAGGCCGATGACATCCAGCGCCCCCGGCAGCGGCATGTCCGGTCTGGCGTAGTTCATGGCGCAGTTCGTCGGCCGCGTGGGGTCCTCCTGGTGGACGATCGCGCCAAGCCTCCGGGCCAGCGCCGCGCCTTCCTCCCCGGTGTATTGCTCGCCGACCTCGTTGCCGACGCTCCAGAGGATCACCGACGGATGGTTGCGGTCGCGGCGCACGAACGCGCGGATGTCCTGCTCATGCCAGTCCGGGAAGATCAGGTGGAAGTCGTTCGGCGTCTTCCCGCGCACCCAACAGTCGAACGCCTCGTCCATCACCAGGAAACCCATCTCGTCCGCCAGCTCGAGCACCTCGGGAGCGGGCGGGTTGTGGCTGGTCCGGAATGCGTTGCAGCCCATTTCGCGCAGGATCTCGAGCTGGCGCTGCGCCGCCCGCAGGTTGAACGCCGCGCCCAGCGCGCCCAGATCATGGTGCAGGCAGACTCCTCGCAGGGGCACGCGTTCGCCGTTGACGAAGACACCCGTGTCCGGATCAAAACGCACGACGCGGATGCCGAAGCGGGTCTCGTAGACGTCGGCGACTGTGCCGTCCCGGGATACTGTCGTGACCGCGACGTAGCGGTTGGGCTGCTGGTGCGGCGGCGGTCCCCAGAGCCGGGGATTCTCGACGACGGCCGAGCCCCTGACCGTCGCGATCGCTCCCGCGGCGATCGGCGTCTCCATCGGATCGATGCCGGCGACGGGGCCGCCTGTCTTCCGGCCCGCGGCGTCCAGCGCGAAGATCTGCGATGCGACCCGGACCGTCGCGCTGCTCCCGAGGGCGTTTTCGACCGTGACCTCCACTTCGATCGTCGCGGAAGCGGCAGAGACGTCCGGCGTCGTGACCACGGCGCCCCATTGGGCCACGCGGACGGGCCCGGTCTTGGTCAGCCAGACATTGCGAT
>CAZKDK010000084.1:0-12230 GCA_964551145.1 uncultured Opitutaceae bacterium
CCTGCCCCCGGCCCCCTACATCGTCACGACTCCAGCCGGCGGCGCGCCTTGTCCAGAAAACGGGGTTGGGCAAACCGTTTCCAAGAGGAACCGAGTTCGGTCACGGCTCTCACGCGGCAGCGTTCAAGGCTTTGCATTAAGAGGCGGGGCGGCGACGGTCCCACGCTCCGGGCGCGCTCGAGCGCCAGGGCAGCATCGCGCAGGCGGCCCAACGATCGCTCGATCGCGCGGGCCCGTTTCCCCAACACTGAAATCACCGGACCCAGCATCTCGCCGAACATGTCGGCCAGAAAACGCAGACGCCGCAAAGCGATGCGCAGGCGGTGCTGTTTGGAGAGGGAATGCGCGTGGCGCAGATCGGCAAGGTCGAGGACCTGGTCAAGACCCTTGGCGAAGGCGCGGCGGCCAATGCGCTCCAAGGCGCCGACGGGACTGGTCCGGAGCAGCCGCGGCAGCTCGATCCGGAGCAGACGCCCGACCCGAACCTGGAACGCCGAAAACGACGCTCCAGTCAGGTGCCGCCGGACCGTTGCCTGCTGCAGCCGGCGCAGCTCCATTTGAAAGTCGATGAACCGCCGGCCACGGGCACTCGCGACGAGCTGTGGGCGCAGCGTCCTGTCCGTCAGGAGGTCAATCCAGACGTCAAGATCGCGAACCTCGCCCAGAGCGGCATTAAGCCGCCGGAGATCGCGCCTGACGCGTACTGCGGAAGTCGATTCGAGCGGCTTCCGGAAAAGACGCAGCACGGCGCGCATCCGGCGAATGCTCACACGGGTCGCATGCAGCGGCCTGTGATCGGTTGCATCGAGCGCTCCGGCAGCGTGGATCTGCAGGCTGCGATAGCTGACGTACAGGAGCCGGCGCGCGGCCTCTACGATCGGTAGGTCCGCCGCCAATAGTGGCGCCGGCGGGCGAGGATCGCGCACAAACTGGATGTCCGCCGGGAAGATCTCGCGCCACAGGCCGGCCTTGCGCTCAGCGCCGGCAATCGCCAGCGCGTCTCCGCCGCACGCGACGCGCACGCGGATCGCCCGGCCGGTCCGGCGAACGCCGACGATGGCCGCGTCTTGCACGTGGGCCGTGTCGAGCCCGTCGGCGATGCGCAGGTAGGCCGCAATCCGGCTCGCACGCGACGATTTACGCAGGCGGCGCGTCAAGCCGCGATTCGTGGGAACGCGGCGCTGGGTCGGATGCAGGAAGATGGCCGCGGCGATGTCGCCGCGGGCGACATCGGGGAAACCGCGGAGCCCCTCCCGCCGGATGATGTCGTATCCGGTGCGGCCGTGCCGCCGGGGATTGGCGGCATAGCCAACCTCATGCAGCCGGCACGCGGCCTCCAGGAGCGGCCGGTCGTCGGCAGGAGCGCCGACCAACTCAGCCGTCGCATCGAACAGCCGCAGAGCCAGCACCGCGACATGGTCGGCGTGAGCGGCTTCGTTGCCGTGCATCGCGCGCAGCTCCTCGACGGAAAGACGACGTGAGGCGATGGAGATCACTCAGTTAAAAGGAGGCGGGCCGGCCAAAACAGAAGTCACCGCTCAGGCTCAATGGAAGGGCAACGTCCGGTAGTCTATCATGATCTCCGGCACGGCGCCACCGGCGGTTAACCGGGCCGCGAGCATCACATCGGAAGGACGGGTTCGATTCGTGTCCAAGGACCCGAGGCTGGCGCCAACGGGCCCACGGCGTCCCAGACTCAGGGGAGAACAACCCCCGCCTTAATGTTGGCCTTCACCACGGCGATCAGCGGGGCATACGGATTCTGTTGCCGTATCATGGATTGCGCAATCGTCTCGTTGCGGCCCACCGTGTAGCTCCACGTCTTGATCTGGTCTTCCTCATAGCCGGAGACAAAGAAGTCGCTTCCCCGGTCATAGACCCGGACTTCAAAGACACGGTTCTGGAACTTGGCGGGATGACTCTCGATGAGGTTCATTGTCCAATGAGATTCCGAGGTCTCCAGCGTCTGACACGCTTCCTGCGACGTGTCTAGCGCTCTTATCTCGCCTCCGGAGTTTTCGACTCATACCCGGTGGAAGATCCCCCAGGGCCGCCGAAGTCAGCCGGCCTCCGCCTAGGTCACGGCAGCAGCCCGGCCGGCTTGTCACCATCCGGTAACCTCCGGCTGTCACCCCGCGTTAACCAGATAGTAACATTCCCGCAGCACCGATGACACCCCGGGGCGATACGATTCCGCGGTGATCTTGGCCGCTGATCCAGTTGCTCAGGCTTGTCTTCCGGCTTCCATCGCGCGGCGGGGTTGCGACCGTGGGCGAAGGCCCGCCGTCCCCGCCGAGGGTGGAGCCGGAGGCATCGTTGCCGGGCTGTTGTTGTGCGAGGCCACCGGCCTTGGCCGATGTGCGCCACGCGCATGTCGAATCGGGCCGGTGCCGGCCAGCTGCGCACTGCTCACGCGCCCCGAATGGTCCACGAAGCCGACCATTCCGTTCACGAACCGCCGTGCTGCCCTAAACGCCCATGAACTCGCTGCTACCCCATGTCGGGACCGCCGCTGTAACCGAGAACATGCTCAAGCGCAGATGGTCGACCATCATCCTGCGCCACCTGGACAATGGTGTGAACGTCCCCGAGGACGTGATCGGCCGCGAACCCGGGCTTTCGCCCGCGATCCTGAGCGAGCGCCTGCGTGCCATGCTGCGCTATGGCATGATTGCACGCTTTCCCCGTCCAGGCCCGTCCTCCGTCGTTGAGTTTCGTCTCATCGCCCGGGGCAGGAAGATTCTCAAGATTCTCGATCTCATCGAACAGCTCGATCAGCTCGACCGTGGACTCGTCAAAGACGACCGAACGCTGGAACAGCAGTTTGGCCTCCAGCCTCGCGAGCGTTCCGCGCGCTGCCCGCCGTCGGGACTCTCCCTCAAGTCGAACCGCAACAGCAAGCCGCCCAACGGGACAGAAATGCCCCTAGCGCGATCAAACCCATCCTTCAAATGAAAACTGCCTTGTCTCCCATACTGCTCTTTCTCGCCCTGACGAGCTCGTCATTGTTCGCGGAGAACGTGGCGCCAAACGAGTCCCCCTCCGCCGCGCCTCGTCAAGAGCAGGCACCGACTCCCGAGTCCGTTCTCGCGTCGCAGGTGAGCGAGATCGCGAGCACCTCCGGCCTGTCCCACCGGGAAAAGGAGAAGCGAATCTCAAATGCAGTCCGCCTGGCCATCACGACGGCGGTCGCCGACGCAAAGGACCCGTCACAGCTGGTCGCGATCGCCACGAGCCTCGCGACCGCGGCAGCGAAGGGGGCGCCCGAATACGCGCAGGCAATCGTGCCAATCGTCGAGGACCTTCCCGGGCTTGCGCAAATCGACGGGGCCGTCGCCCAGATCAGGGCGGCAATTCTCGCGGCGGCCGCAGACACCGATGAGTCCCGGGGCGTGGCCCACTTCGCGTCGCCTCCGTACCGACCTCCTTCGAATCCCGAATTCGGCGGAAGCACAACCGACGTTATTGTCAGCCGATCCCATTGACCGGATCCGCCGCCAATCTCCAACGAACCTTGATGATGAAACGGCCTCTCGCCGCCTGGACACTCCTCATGGTTGTCACCTGGGTCATCGGAGGGCCTGCAACGACCGCTGCGCCGGCGCGAGGACCGGCCGCCGCGGCCAATTCCGCCGAAAGGCCCACCCTGGCGGAGAGCTTGGCCGACGAGGTTCGGGAAATCGTCAATTCGGCGATGATTTCCCATGGCAAGAAGGAGAGGCGAATCTCGACCGCGGTGCGCGTCGCCGTGGTCGCCGCCACCGCGTACAAGAGCGACCCGGATACCATCATTGAGATCGCCATGGAATTAGCCGGCGAGGCGGCGGCGGCGGCACCGCACTATGCCGACGCGATCTCGAAGGCGGCGTCGTTTGCGCCGGCCGTGGCGAGAATCGAAGGAGCTTCCGGCCGAATCCGAGCTGCGACGTACGCGGCAGCCAAGGGGGTTCACGGCCGGCGCGCGCCCCGGATGGCGCCGGCGCAGCGCCCCGAGGCGCTGGCTGAAGCAGCGATCGCACAACCCGCCCCTGAGGCCGGGCCGGCCGCTCCGTCCCCTGCCATCGGATCGGCGAACGAACCCGCGGCCGCTCCTCAAACCGCGGAGGAGGCGAACACGCCCCCGCCCCGGATCCGCTCGCGCATGCCGAAGATCCCGCTGGGCGACAACGCGGCGATCCACGTCATGGCGGATGTCGGCGTTCGCTACGACGACAATCTGTTCCTGTCTGCCGACAACAAGGTTTCCTCGATAATCACGACGGTCACACCGGGCGTCGAGCTGCGCTACGGACAGAACTCGCTGGCTCACGGTTCGTTCATCTATCGGGAAGCCTTCACGCGCTACTCCCGGGGAGGGATCAGCAGCCTGAACCTCGGCACGGGCAATGCCGATTTCGGCTACGACGACGGACGTCTCAATCTGGTCGCTACGGGCTCCTATCAGCAAACTTACGGGAACAACATCGACGTCCTGTCCCAAGGACAGCGGACCCTCTTCCGTAGCAAGGTGCTGAATCTCGACGGAAGCGCAGAGTCGCAGTTGACGCCGAAACTCAGCGGCAAGATCGGTGCCGATCTGAGCCGGACCAGCTACCAGTCCGCGGGTTTGATCACCAATGAATACGTCAGCTGGCCCCTCAAGCTCTACTTCAAGGCCACACCCAAGGTGGATCTTTCCGCCGGCGTGACCTACGGAAGCCAGCGCTCGCAAGGCAGCGCGCCAAGCGGCCGGGACCTCTATTTCAATGTGGGAGCCCGCGGCGAATTCACGCCGAAACTGACCGGCGAGATTTCCGCCGGCTACCGGACCCGGTCGGCCGGCGACAATCCGACCGAACGCCTTTGGGGTTTCGACGGGCGGCTGGCCTACGAGCTGACGCCCAAGACCAGCGCCACGCTCCAGTTCTCGCGCGACTTTCGCACCAGCGCGCTGGGCGAGTCGCTCAAAAACGGCCAGTACACCTTTGCGCTTTCGAGTGACCTCACGCCCCAATGGCACCTCGGCGCGAGCCTCACCTATCGCGACGTCGACTACGGACCCGCCCTGTTCAGCACCCAGAATGTCATCCTGGTTGCCGAGCGGCGCGATCACTACTGGGAAGGCGGGCTGACTGCCTCCTATCTCTTCAGCAACTGGCTGAGCGCCACCGCCGACTACACGCTCCGCAACGACCACTCGACGCTGCCCGGGATCGAGTTCTCCGACAAAATCATGAGCCTCACCCTCGGCCTGCGCTACTGACCGCTGAGAGAATGGCCCCGTGCATACTCCATCGACTGACATGAACCTCGTTTCCCGAACTGCCGTCTTCGTCACCACGCTGTCAGCCGCCCTCTTCTGCTGTACGCCCTGGGCTGCGGCGGCCGACGCCAGGCCCCCGGAGCAGCAGGCCGTATACGTGCTCCGCCCGATGGACCTGCTGAAACTCCAGGTCTTCCAGGAGCCGGACCTGGACCGCGAACTGCGCGTTTCCCAGAACTCCACGATCACCGTTCCGCTGATCGGGGTCGTGGATGTGAAGGACCGGACCATCCGCGAGGCGGAGGAGCTGATCACGGAGCTCTACGGGCGCGACTATCTGGTCAATCCGCAGATCAACATCACGATCATGGAATACGCGCCCCGGACGGTCAACGTGCTGGGGGCGGTCAACGCGCCCGGCGCCGTGGCCATGCCCCCGGAGAAGAGCTTCACGCTCCTTGACGCGATCGCGCGCGCCGGGGGCTTCTCCCGCCTCGCCAATCGCGGGCACGTGAGCCTGACCCGCAGCCTTCCCGGCGGGCGGACCGAGAACTTCGTCATCAACGCGAACCAACTCGTATCGGGGGATGCCGTCAACCGCTGGCCGATCCACGATGGCGACGTCGTGTTCGTTCCCGAGCGCATGCTCTGAAGCCACGCCCATATCCCAACCCCAGCCTCCATGAAGTCTCCCCTAAGACCGCCCGTTTCCACCGGCCACCTCGCGGACACGGTTCACGCCTATGGCGAAGACGCCGAACATGTGGATCTGCGCACCTACTGGCTGATGGTAGTCGAGCGGAAGTGGTATGCGATCTCGGTGTTCCTTGCGACGGTCCTGATCGCCGTCGCCTACACGTTCCTGACGACGCCCCTCTACGAGGGGGTTGCGACAGTCGAGGTGCTCAAACACGGCCCGCAGGTGCTGCGCGTCGCCGATGTCGTCGAAACAACGGTCACGAGCGACGCCGACCTCAATACCCAGATCAAGATACTCGAGAGCGTTGCGATGATTCAGAACGTAATTAGTCGGCTCTCCTCCGATGAGCTTCGGCAGCTGACGGAGCCATGCCGGACCCGGTTCGGCAGCCCGCGCGATCCGGTGTCGATCATCTTTGAGAATCGGAAGGTCCTGCCCCAGCGCATGAGCCTGATCGTCGCGATCCGCTTCCGCCACCCCAATGCAAAGATCGCGGCCCGGGTCGCCAATCTCTTCGCCACGGAATACATCGCGTACTATGCACGCGTGCGGGTCGAGGAGTCGCTGAAGGCCGTCGACGAACTCAAGGACCGAGCCGATCAGCAACGCAAGCGGGTCGACGAAATCGCCAATGCGCTGCAGGCCTTTCGCCAGCGGGGCAACCTGATCTCCCTCGTCCAGACCAAGGACATCGTCACGGAGAAGCTCAAGGCCCTGAACCTGATGGCAACCCAGACCAGCGCCGAGCTGCACGAGGCGGAGATCCGCTGGAACCAAGTTCAGGAATGGTCCAAGGCGGGCCGGGATCTCTCCGAACTCCCGTTCATCGCCAGCCAGGCCAAGGTCAACCAGCTGATCCTGCAGACCACGACGCAGAAGCTGACGATCGCGCAGTTGCGGGAACGGTACAAGGACAAGCACCCGCGGCTGATCGAAGCGCTGGACACGCTGGCCCAGGCTGAGCGGGAAATGAAGGCTGCTCTCGCGCAGGCCGCATCCTCGGTCAGGTCTGAATACGAGAACGCGCTCCAAAAGAACGAGGCGGCCCGCAGGGCGCTGGCCGAACAGGAGGCCAAGTCGCTGGAACTGGACAAGTCCGCCGTCGAATACGACAACCTCGATCGCGATTTCCGGGTCAATGACCAGCTACTCGAGTCCATGATGGCCCGCATGCGGGAGGCGTCGGTCACCAGCAGCATCGAATCGGAAAACGCGAGGATTATCGACCGGGCCGTGGAGCCGGCGGTGCCGGTCTCGCCGAACATCTTCATCAACCTGCTCATCGGCGTCCTGGCCGGCATCTTTCTCGGGCTGGGGTTCGCCTATTTCATCGCCACGATTGACGACAAGGTGAAGACCGCCTTCGACGTCGAGACCCTGATCGGGCTTCCCTTGGTCGGCGTCATTCCCCGGATCGAGCGAATGGACCAACCCGACAAGGCCCAGGTCGTCGGCAATGGGGCCGACCTGGTGACCCTCGAGGCGTTCCGCTCGCTGTACTCGACTCTTCGGATCAACGACGAAAGCCGGAATGCCAAGTTCATCCTGGTCACAAGCACGCTTCCCGGAGAGGGCAAATCCTTCGTCGCGACGAATCTCGCCCTCACCTTCGCCTCCCAGGGCCAGCGCACGGTCATCGTCGACTGCGACCTGCGCAAGCCCAACGTGCAGCGATCGTTTCGGCTGCGCACCAGCCGGGGTATCCTCAGCTACTGCGCCGCCGGCGCTCCGCTCGACGACATCGTCACCCGGAACGTGCATCCCAACCTGGACGCCATAGCGACAGGCGGCCGCGCGAAGGATCCGATCCAGGTGCTCAACAGTCGGGAGTTCGAGGCCCTGGTCGCCGAACTGGGCAAAAGCTACGACCGGGTCATCTTTGACACGCCGCCCCTCGGTGCGGTGAGCGACGCCCTGAACATGCTGCCACTCATGGACGGGGCGATATACACGATCCAATTCAACCGCGTGACGCGGCTGGCCGCCCAGCGATGTGCGCGACGCCTGCTTTCGGCCAACGTCCCGGTCTTTGGCGCGGTCCTCAACGACGTCTATGGACGTCTCGTTAGCGGACTTTATGGCGAATACGGCGACAAGGCGTACCGGGAGTATCTCGACGGAGGCATGGAGGGCGCGACCGCGCCGTCCCGTGGCTGACGTCTTGCACCCTGAACGAGGCATTCGCGCAAGGACTGCCCAGGTGGCATCGGCCGCCCCGCGCCACCTTTGTCACTCCGACCATTTATGAGCAGGATACTGGTGACTGGCGTTGCGGGATTCATCGCTTCGACAACCGCGGCGCGGCTCTTGGCTGACGGGCACTTGGTCGTCGGGATCGACAGTCTGAACGATTCCTACGACGTCCGCCTCAAGCGCGCCCGCCTCGATACCCTGCTCCCGTCGCCACAGTTCTCATTCCACCAGGTGGACGTCGAGGACTTCGCCAACGTGCGCGCCCTGTTTGAACGTTATCCCTTTGACGCCGTGATCCACCTCGCTGGCCGATGCGGCGTTCGCACGAGCATGGACAACCCGCGTCTCTACGTGGCTACGAACACGGTCGGCACACTCCACGTGCTCGAGGCCATGCGCCACTCGGATGTGCGCAAGCTCGTCTTTTCCTCGACCTCCTCGCTCTACGCCGGCCAGCCCACCCCATTTGTCGAGACGCTGCCCGTCAACACGCCGATCTCCCCGTATGCCGCGTCGAAAAAGGCGGCGGAGATGCTGACGTTCACCTATCACCGTCTGTTCGGGTTCGACGTGACCGTGCTCCGATACTTCACCGTGTACGGACCGGCCGGCCGGCCTGACATGAGTCCCTTCCGGTTCATCCGGTGGATCGACGAAGGCCAACCGGTCGAACTTTTCGGCGACGGAACCCAGCGCCGCGACTTCACTTTTGTCGACGATATTGCCGCCGGAACCGTCGCGGCGATGAAGCCGCTCGGGCACGAAATCATCAACCTCGGCGGCGGCCGCCGGTCGTGGACGCTCAACGAAATGATCGATCTCATGGAGAAGCGGCTCGGCAAGTGCGCGAAGGTCGAGCGCCGCCCCGTGCACAAGACCGACATGACCGAGACGCTCGCGGACGTCAGCAAGGCCGCGAAACTTCTCGGATGGCACCCCACGATCGACCTGCCGGAGGGGCTTGATCGGACCATACAGTGGTATCGGGACAACCATGCCTGGGTCCGGGACATCCAACTGTGATGCCGCCGGGCTCGTGCGGGCGACGTACGGGTCCGGCCGGGTTTTCCTGCTGGCGGTTCTTTCGCTGGTATTGGTCACCGCGTTCGTCTTGCAGGCCCTTCCCTATCCGCAGGTCCCGGTGGTCAAACGCGACATACCGCTTGCGGCCTATCTGCCGATGGACATCGACGGCTGGCATGGCGAAGACCGGCCTCTGGCCGGCACCGAGTCTCTCGCCGGAGCTGTCAAGAGCACGCTCGACTACGACGAGGCGATCTTCCGGTCATACCGCGACGGAACGCGGGAATTCACGGTCTACATCGCCTACTGGCGAGCGGGAAAGACCGCATCCCGCGACGTGGCCTTTCACATTCCAGACAAGTGCTGGGTGTCCGTCGGCTGGAAGCGGACGGCGGCGGACTACTGCTTCCGGCGGACCCTCGATGGCCGGATTCTGGCCCCGGCCCAGTACAGGGAATTCGAGCAGCCCGGCGACCGCCAATACGTCATCTATTGGCACATCTTCAATGGGAGGGCGATCATCTACAACCCCGATGGCTCTCCCAGCGATCTGTCCATGATTACCGATCTTCTCCGCCGGGGTCTGCGGCAAAAGGGCGAGCAGTACTTCATCCGTATCGCGAGTTCGACCCCGCTCGACGACCTATGGACGGATCCGGGTTTCCAGCGGGTGATGGAGCTTGTCGCGCCGCTCGGTCCGGGCCTGCACGCAGGCGTCGACCAATTCCAAGCCGCGCGGTGAGCTAGCGCCCTTTCGCCGGCCGCCGCCGCGATAGCCCTTCGGACGCGGGGCGCCTCACCGGTCCGATTGTCTTGGGCCGAGCCGCCGCGCAAACACGACCAGACCCAGCCAGGCGCCAAGGACGAACAGCCCGATCGCCGATTCGGGGACCGCCGCAGGACGGTAGTCGTACGCGACCGTCGCCGTTCCGGATACATCGACCAGCGACGCCGAGAAGAACCCGGCCGACCGGACGGTCCAGTCGCCAGGATCGAGGTTCAAGATCAGATCTCCGGTAAACGCCAGAGGAGCGAACGCTTCGCTCAGTGCCGATTCGAGCGTGCCGGGCTGAAACGCCGAGGGAAACTCCGGATCAAGCCCATCCAGAAATTGGCTGCGCCCCGCGGCATATTCGGTGGCGAAGGTCGTTGGGGAAACCGGCGACAACAGTGGCGTGGAAGCAGGCCCGTAGTGCAGGTCGTCCAACGGGAAGTCTGCGCCACTGACCGACAGAACCGTCCCCGTCAGCGACGCCTCGTACGCGAGCGTGCGCGGCAGGCCACCGTTGGCCCAGAGCGCCCAGCTGTGGCGCCGGACGGCGTCGATCTGGACCTGCACCGATTCGAGGGTCCCGAGCGACGAGTCAAACGGCAGAAAATGGAGGGTTTCGGTAGCCAAGGTCGGACCCAGCCGGAAGCCCAGGGTCTCGACGACGAAGCTTGCCTTCCCGATCACCGGGACACACGCGGCCGCCACGACAGCCGTGAACAACAGTTTCCTCCTGCGGCTCGGCGGAGGGGTTGGAGTCCGATGGTCCGCAGCTGTAGAGATTCCGGCGCTGATCGGTTTCATCGGAGTATCGTTCCCTGCAACTGGATCGGCTTTGGCCGACGCCGCGGTGTGGTATTCGGGGTGCGGCCGATCACGAATCAGGAGCCGGCTGCCGGGCCGCACCGCTGCCGCCGGTGTATGGCGACGTATCCGAGCACAAAAAGCCCCAGCAATGCCGCATAAGCCGCCGGTTCCGGAATTGGTGTAAAGGCGTAGGTCACGCCCAGGCGCACGGCAGCCGAAGTCGATCCTCCATTGACGCTGTCACCGCCGGATGACAGCGCCATCGCATCGGTCGCGGACGCCAGGAAGTGGAGGACGCCGGCATCGATGTACGCCCCCAGGTTGGGGTCGTTCAGCGAGTCCGTCGTCCTGGTGTCCTGCTGGAAACCGACTCCCGATGTGCCGGCGAAATCCAGCGCGCCATCGAAAGCGGACAGCGTTCCGGCGCGGTGCAGGTTAATGGGACCCGGGTCAAAGAGACACAGACCCCCGGCGTTGTACACGGCCAGAGCTGCGTTGGAGGCGAGATCGTAGGAGGCCTCCGCGCCTGCCGTGTTTTCCGCGTCGATGGTCTGGAGCACCTCGCCCGAGTAATTCAATGTGACCTGGGTGAGGGTTCCCAGATTGGAATCGAAACCGGGAAGATCGAGCGTCTCGGACCAATCCGCATTCGCCAAGCCAACCGCCGGGAACTGGGAGTAGTACGAAAGCACGCCTTGCGCACGGGCTGCTGCCCCGGCGATGGCCAGCCCCATGCCCAGAGCGATGAGACGGCGTGCGTTCATCAGAGAAAGGGAATCAGATGCTCAGACGCATGCGGGAATGCCAGGGTCCGAAGGACATCGGCACAGCCCGCCCGGACACACCCACCTTGGAGGCGGTCCGCAAATCCGACAAGCCCTGCACGGTTACAAACGGGAAAACATCAGGTTACGAGGCCACCGGGCGGATCGTCCCAGACCAGACAGTCCCAGAATCCGGCCAGGCGAACCGCGTCGGCGTCCGCAACCAGGGAAGCGCCCGCTCGAGGTGTCGCGGCATTCACTGTTTCACAATCGTCACGCCATCGCTGCAGCGATGGCATCATCAGCCGTTAGCGTGTCCCACAACATGGACGTCGCCGGATCGGCCGACACGATGGCAAAGCAGTGCGTCGGACATTCGCACCATGCCGCCCTTCCCTGGCGGCCGGCCCTGCCGCTCCTAGTTCTCTGCTTCCTCCGGCTGTCACTGCATGCGGACTCCAATCTGCTGGAGAACTCTCCATTTCTGCCTCCGGATTCCGCCATGCGCGCCGCGCAGGAAACGGCTCCTCTCGAACTGCGCAGTATTCTCCGGACAGGGAGGGAATATGAATTCAGCCTTTACGATCCCTCCCGGAAGCAAAGCACCTGGGTCGGGTTGAACGAGCCGGGACACGATTTCTTGGTCAGGGACTTTGATCCCGCGCACGACGCGGTGACCGTCGAGCGGCGCGGCCGCGTCTACCGGCTGGCGCTGAAGCAAGCGACCATCAC
>CAZKDK010000085.1:0-12091 GCA_964551145.1 uncultured Opitutaceae bacterium
TGCAGCGCCGCCGCGCAGGCCAATTCCAGCGCCTGGATCGCCGCGGAGGCCTGCGGGGGGCGGGCGCCCTGCGCCTCCGCCGCCGCCTGCAACGCCCGCCGCTCCGCCTCCGGAAAATCCCCGGCGACGTAGGCCGCGTTGGCCCGCTCCAGCGTCGAAGCCGCCGGCGCCCGCTGCAGCTCCTGCGCAAACCCCGGCAGCCGTTCCCGCAACTTCCGTTCATCGACGCCCAGCGTCCGGGCCAGCTCGGCATAGGTCGCCTGCTCAACCGCCGCCCCGCTTCGTCCCGGCAGCTCCTGCCGCGCCTGCACCCCCTGGAATTGCGTCACGGCCTGGGTCAGCTTCGCGATCTCGCCCGAGGTCCGCTGCTGCTGCCGCACCATCCACGCGCTCAGCCCGGCCACGATCAGGAGCAGCCCCGCCACCCCCGCCGCCCACCGGCGTGCGCCCCGCCGCAGCCGGGCGAGATCGTTGCGCAGCTTGAGCACGTCCGCCTCCAGCGACTCCAGGTTCTTGAGGGGGTGAAACAGGTGCGAATCCCCCTGCAGTCGCCGGCGGTAGGCGGCCTGCAATTCGCGCGCCTCCGCGGATTCCGGCGGCTGCGGCTCGAGCGGAAAGCTCTCATCAAGCAGGAGGTACCAGACCTTCTTCCCGCGACTCCGCGCGTATAGCGCCTCGTATTGGGTGTAGCTCACCCGCCCGAACTGCTCGTCCGGCGCGGGCGCCTCCGCGCCGTAGCGTTGCCCGACCAACTGGACCACGCCATGACAGTCGTCGATCTGCCGCCGCAGCATGGCCCGCAAGTCCCCCTGCTCCGTGCCAAAGATGTCCTGCCACGACGGTTCGTAACCGAGAAACTGCAGCGTGTTGGCCACCAGTTGCCGGGCCGCCCTGAGTTCCTTGCTGACCGCCGAGATGAAAATGACCTGACGTGTCGTCATGGCCGTGCGTGGTCCGTTGTGCTCATGATGCGCCGCGAGTCTGCCGGGGCGGGCAAGGCCGCCCGGACCACGCCGGACAGCAACGCCGCGGCCAGGATGAGTTCACGTTTCACCTTCATTTCCTGGTGCTCGGTTTCCAGATCATTCGTCTGCTGTTCTTTTCCGGCTCCAGCCGGGAGCGGTTGGTGATCGTCAATGAGGGCTCTTGGCCGATGCCGGGGAGGAGAGTTTCTGCCGGTACCGCTCGATGAAATGTTCATCGGCGGGCGCCAACGCTCCGTGTTGCTTCATTTCGGAGATCTTGTCGAAGGCTTTGCGCCACCAATCGCGCGCCTCCGCCCTGGCCGCCCGGCTCGAGCTTGTCGCGCAGATCACCCAGGAGGAATTCCAGGATGCTTTCAGCCTGCTTCCGGGCGGCGACGGCCTTCTTTCGCTGGTAATTTGAATACCAGGCCATCCCGGCGGGGGTCAGCACGATCAACGAGGCCACCGCCACGGTCGCCTGCAGCCGGCGAACCTGCCGGCGCGTCTCCCGCTGGTTGAGCGCGTCGAAGCTCACCCCCAGCATCCCGGCCAGCAGCTTGATCTTCGCGCTGGCCTTGCCGTCGCCCTGCGGTCGCGCGTCGGCAGCGATGGGCTCGCACGAGCGCAGCGCGGGAGGAAAACATTCGCGTTCGTCGCCGGCGTTGGGTTCGCCCTCCATGATGATCGCCAAGATGCGATTGTGGCCGTCAAATTTCCGGAAGGTCTCGATCTCCTGGTCGACCCACCGTGATTTTGCCGCTTGCAGCGAGCAGATCACGATCAAGTAACGGGCGACCCGCAGGGCCTCATCGATCTGCACGCTGGGGTCCGGGATGCGGGCAATCCGTCGCGGTCGCGAACGAGTGGCTGCGAGCGTCTGGGCGCCGGATGGCCGATGGGGGTGGGATGGCTGACCAACTGCGCGGGAATGCCATAGGTCTCGATGGCAGGGTGCAGCCATTTTGCCCACGCCCGGTCCCGGCGGCTATCGCTGATGAAAGCCCAATAACGGTAGTCCAAGGAGGGGGGTTCCATGGCTATGCTCCCTTTAGGTCTCGTTGCTTGATCGCCTCACAGCGCGGCGAGACCGAAAGGCTCCGCGCGCACAAGTGGCTTCGTCATTTGCGACGGCGGGAGCACTGACGTTGTCGGGCGCAGCCATAAGAAAGCGAAAAGATCCCGGTCCCTGGCCTGGCACGAGTCAAGTGTGGAACAGGACCTGTGGGAACCACCTCGCGCGTCTCTCAGCGCCTGGTCGTGCGCCCCCGCCATGCGCTTTTCCCCGGTCGGACCCCTGGCCTCGCCTCAATGCGACTCCGAGAAGCTCGTCATGGCGTGCCACTCGAGCCCCTCCTGCAGCAGCGCCCGCTCCGTCTTTTCCACAATGCGCTCCAGGCTGGTCCACGTCTGGCTGAAGGCAATCTGGCTGCGGCTCGACACGAGCAGGTGTTCGGTTTCGCGATACCGTGCCATGCGCCGTTGCAGATCATAAACCGAAACCATCGAGAGGAAGGCGGCCGCGATGACGGGAAGCGAGATCGGCGGAAAATAGTACAATAGTTCTTCCGCGACCGTCCCATGGGCCAACTCACCCAGACGCAGCGCACACGCGGAGGTGCAGAGGACGGCGAGCACCGTCGATATCCAGAACCCGAGTCGCAGCCGGCGAAGCAGCGGCTCCGCCCGCGCGAGATGGCGGCGACAGTAGGCCAACTGGTCTTCCAGCCGCTGCGCCAGGCAGCGTTGCCTGAACGCGGCGATCGACACCGGCGCCGCGGCGGCCAACCTCTGGCGCAGGATGTGCAGCGAGCGAGTGCGCTGGCGGAAATCGGCGAAGTCGAGGTCCGCAATAACGGGCGCCGCGCGCGGCAGCCCCCATGCGGCGAGCGCGGAGCTGCCGATCTCCGCGGCCAGGCGGGATCGCACCCAGTGGTGGTGCGCGCCTGTCTGGCGCAGCACCAGCGCCAAGCCGAGGGCGCCGAGGAGACAGAACAGCTTGAGCCACGGGATCGAGACCAGTTGCCAGCCAAATGCCAGACCTGCCGCAGCGATAAGCGTGGCCAGCAGGTGCAGCAGTATGACCGCAGACGTCAGCCGGCGGTACTGCGGCGCCCCGCGGACCGCCGCGTAATCGACCTTCCGCTGGAAAACGGTCACCGGGCGGGGCGCCGGCGACGGGTCGGCGCCTGGTTCCGAATCCGCTGCAGCGGGCGCGTCCGGCAGCGAATTGAGATTATCGAGGTTGCGATTGCGCTTGGCAAAATGCTCGAAGTTCTCCTGCCCGGTGGTGAGCGTCGCCGCGTCGATCAAAGCCAGCGGCTTCCTCATCTCCCGCGCATAGGCCACCACGTCGCCCGTGCCGCCCCGTCCATCGGCCGGCTGCCCGTCTCACAAGGCGACGAGCACATCGGAACCGTTCACCGTCTCCAGCCCGCCGTCGAGGTAGGCATCATCGCGTGCACCGGTCTCTCCGATCACCTCCACCTGTTCGGCCTCGGAAAGCAGCGACTCGGACACCTTCCACTCGTCCGGCGAAAAGTCATGGCGGAACTCCATCGGAGGCATCGGCAACAGGGCATGCCACGCAAGATGCATTGCCAGCGCTTCCTGCGCAAAGAGGACGTCGGCCCCGGCAGCCACCGACGAGAGTGCGATCCATTCGCCCGTCCCCTCGCGACGCAGGGCCCCGAGCGCCGCCCGCACGGCCTGCACCGCCGCAGTGGAATCGTGAACATGCCGGCGCCCGGAAAAGCCAACGACGGGAAACAGAGGCAGCTGAGCGGAGGCACGCATGGGACTCGGAAGCACCGATCCGGGGCAACTGCGAAGCCGAACCCTGTTTCGATTCGGTTACAAATCGAAGGTTTCATTATATGACAAGCCGTCGTTCTCATTATCAATTCGGGCCGGTGCGGCCGCGCGCGGCCTGGTCCGTTTTCACTCTGGAGGGCGCCGATTTTCGCTCAACGTGGATCGCCGTCGCTCGCGTGAAAAGAGCACCCGGACATTCCGAGCGCTTCATTGATTACGTTTGACCCGATTTCCTTCCGGTCTGATCAATTTCGACGCGATGAGAAACAGCATTCGGTTAGCGGAGACAGACTCGATAGGCCGGGCGGCGGCTTGGACCGGCGTCCAGGTCAACCCCGGGCGAGTCGCGGCAGACACAGTCGGCTGACACGGTCGGATTGTTCGCTGCTCTTCACCCTTCTCCACAAAGCCGGATCACCATCCAGTCGGAAAGGAACACGTCATGTCAGCAGTCAATGTGAAGGGATTCTTCGAGAAGGTCGCGGGCGAGAAATCGCTCCAGGCAAAGCTCAAGGTTTTGCACGTCAAGGCTGAGGCGGAAGAAGCGGCCGCTGTCGCCAAGGTCGCCAGCGGCGCGGGTTTCAAATTCACCGCAAAAGAGCTTACCCAAGCTCGCAAGGCCAAGGCGAAGAAAGCCAAGCTGAGCGATGTCACCGGGCAGAGTCAGGCTCCGGGTTGCGAATACAGCTACTGCAACGGCTCTGACATCGTTTTCTAAGGGCCGGATGGAGTGATGGCTGCGCCACTGGGGCACCGGGCTCAGGGCGTCCGTCTTCCCTGCACATCAGGGAGAATGGCCGATGGCGGTCACGGCAGATGTCGCCCCGCGGTGCCACGGTGTGTTATGGTCCTTTGGCTGGCGTAGCACGCGGGCCTGTTCGGCCCGCATGCTCGCCACCCGAAGATAGGGCGGGAGCGCGGGAGGCGCCCGGGTGCCAGAGGAGGTAGTTGGAACACGGCAAGGAAATCGGCCATGTCCGGACGTTACGCGAAACTCAAACCAGACTGGGTCCTGCGCGGTTGGAGCGATCAGGACAATACGCTCGTCAACTGGCGGACCAGCGAACAACACGCGCTGACAACGGTGGCGGATTTCTATGTGGCCGAATCCTGCGATGGCCAGACCGATTTCGGCTCGATGGCATTTCTCCCCCAGCACCTCGCACTGCTCGAGCTGCTCCTCCGGGAAGGGATTGCCGAAGACTGCCCGTCGGGAGACGTGATTGCGCCCTGGCAACGGTACCGCGAGGCGGGCAATCCGCGCCTGACCGGGATCCACTGGTGCGTGACCGGGTACTGCAACATGGACTGTCGCCACTGCTACATGGAGGCGCCATCCGGCCGATACGGCCAGCTTCCGTTTGAAGCCATGGCCGGGCTGGTGGAACAGTGCGAACGGGCCAACGTGCTCGAGATCACGCTCACCGGCGGCGAGCCTTTCATGAGGCGGGACCTCCTCGACCTCATCCAATTGCTGGCGGACAAGAGAATCCGGCTCACCCAGATCTACTCCAACGGTCTATTGATCAACGACCGGCATTTGGAGGGCATCCGGAAAATCGGCTTCACGCCGGCCTTCCAAATCAGTTTCGACGGAGTCGGCACGCACGACGTGATGCGCGGCACGAAGGGCACCGAGCCGGCGGTCATCGGCGCAATCCGCCGGCTGCGTGCAGGCGGCTTTCCCGTGGCGGTGGCCACCTCCATCGACCAGTTGAACATCGGCAGCCTGAACCAGACTTACGAATTGATGAAAAGTCTTGATATTCAGACCTGGCGGCTGTCGGCCCCTCAGGCGATGGGAAATTGGCGGAGGACGACCACGGCGACGCCGCTGGACGAGCAGGCGGAGGTCTGCCTTCCGCTGGAGCAGCGATGGCTCGATGACGGACGGCCATTTTCCATCCAGCTGTGCAGCTTCTTTCGCGGCGTCCGACCGCGCCTGTCGACGGCCGGATTGAACGGCCGCGCCGCCCGGGGCAAATCGTCCAACGGGAGTGCCCGGCCGCGGTCTCGCCGGGCCGCGACGAGGAATGATCATTCGTCAGGGTTCCCGAACGCGACGGCACAGCAGAGGCAGTACACTTGGGAAGCCTACGATTGCGGCACTTGCCGGGAACAGCTCAACCTGCTCCCCGACGGCACCCTGGTCCCCTGCCCCGGCTACGTGGATTCCATCTTGCAGGACCGCATGCCGAATCTCATGCGGGAGGAACTTTCGCAGGTCTGGTCGCAATCCCTGCTGCGCCAACTCGCCGACATGAGGAAGAAGGATCTCCTGCCCCATAACCCGGAATGCGCCGCCTGCGAATTGTTCAAGGAATGCGGCCTGGGTTGTCGGGCCACCGCGTTGCGGGAGACGGGCGACCTGATGGCGAGGGATCCGGTCACCTGCGAACTGTGTGAGAAGGGCTACAAGAAACGATTTCAGGCCGTAGCCGCGGCTGTGGGGTAGCGCGTCCGGCTGCGCGTCCGCTGCCGTCAATCCCGCCGGCGGGCCTGGATCAGGGACGCGGCGATGGATTCATTTCCAGCGCCTTCACCAGGAATGCCCATCGGTCGGCGGATTCTTGAATCACCTTGGCCACCGGCTTCCCCGCGCCGTGCCCTGCCCGGGTCTCGATCCGGATCAAGATCGGCGCGTCTCCCGCCTGGGCGGCCTGCATCGCGGCGGCGAATTTGAAGCTGTGCGCCGGCACAACGCGATCATCGTGATCGCCGGTCAGGATGAGTGTGGCGGGATATTTGCCGCCCCGGCGGAGATTGTGCAGCGGCGAATAGCCGAACAGGATCTTGAACTCCTCCGGATCTTTCGCCGAACCGTATTCGCTCGCCCACTCCCAGCCCACCGTGAATTGGTCGAAGCGCAGCATGTCCATCACCCCGACTTGGGCCACGCACGCGGCGAATAGGTCCGGCCGCTGCGTTTCACTGGCGCCCACCAGGAGGCCGCCATTGCTTCCTCCGACAATCGCCAGCCTCGGCGGCGAGGTGTAGTGATTGGCGATGAGCCATTCCGCCGCCGCGATGAAATCGTCGAAGACGTTTTGCTTGCGCAGCTTCATGCCCGCCTGGTGCCATTCCTCGCCGTATTCGCCGCCGCCGCGGAGATTGGCCACCACATAGACGCCCCCCATTTCCATCCAGACCAGGTTCACCACGCTGAACCCCGGCTTGAGGCTGATATCAAAACCGCCGTAGCCGTAGAGCAAAGTCGGATTGTTGCCGTCCAGTCTCATTCCCTTTTTGTGCGTGATGAACATCGGGACGCGCGTGCCGTCCTTGCTGTGGTAGAAGACCTGCCTCGTCTCGTAATCGGCCGGATTGAAATCCACGGTCGGAGCCCGGAATACCGTGCTGACGCCCGTCGCCAGATCGCAGCGGAGAATGGTCCCCGGCGTCGTGAAACCGGTGAACGAATAGAATGTCTCCGCGTCATTCCACTCGCCCTCGAAGCCGTCGACCGAACCGATTCCCGGCAGCGCCACGTCGCGCAGAGGCTCACCCGTGCGCGAGAAGATCCTGACCCGACTGTGGGCGTCCTGGAGGTAGATGCACACCAGCGAGTCGTTCAGCCGCCGGACCCGTTTGAGCGCATCGGCGGACGGCGGAATAATCTCGCGCCAGTTGCCGCGCTCCGGCCGGGCGATGTCCACCGCGATCACGCGGCCTCGCGGCGCGCCCAGGTCCGTGCTGAACCAGAACAACGGCCCGTCGTTGTCCACGAATTCATAGCGCGCATCAAAATCGTTCAGCAGTTCGACGACTTTCGCGTCGGGGCGCGCCAGGTCCTGGTAAAACACGCGGGTTTTGGGATCGGCGCCTTGCTCGACGGTGATGATGAGATAATGCCCGTCGTTCGTTACCTCGCCGCTGAAGCACCAGTCCCGGTGGTCGTCCCGGCGGTAGATCAGCCGGTCCGCCGACTGCGCCGTGCCGAGCCGATGGAAACAGAGCTGATGGAAATAGTTCACGGCCGTCATCTTTGCCGCCTCGGCCGGTGCGTCGTACCGGCTGTAAAAGAAACCACTGCCATCCTTCATCCATGAGGTCCGGGAGGCTTTCACCCATTTCACCGCATCCGACAGATCCCGGCCGGTCCGCACGTCCCGCACCTTCCACTCCTCCCAATCCGAGCCCGCCGCCGACAGGCCGTAGGCAAGCAGGCAGCCGTCCTCGCTGACGGACGAGCCGGCGAGCGCCACCGTGCCATCGGCGGACAATTGGTTCGGATCGAGCAGCACGGCCGGGGCGGCCCCCAAGGCAGGCATCGTGTAAAGCACCGGCTGATTCTGCAGGCCGCTGTTGCGGGTGAAGAAATATCTCCCGTGCTTCCGGAAGGGCACGCCGAAGCGTTCGTAATTCCAGAGTTTTGCCAGGCGATCGCGGATCGCATCGCGCTGCGGAATGGTCGCCAGATAGTCGAAAGTCACCTGGTTTTGCGCCGTCACCCACGCCTTCGTCTCCGGTGAATTGTCGTCCTCCAACCAGCGATATGGATCCCGCACCGCGGTACCGTGATAGACATCGACCTGTTCGCCCATTCGGGTAGCTGGATAATTCATTGCGGAAAGTCGAAGCGCGCCCCCAGCTCCTAGTCCGGCACCAACCGCGATGACCGCAAAGGCCTGACGCAGGCGAGCGTGAATGACCATAAAATCGTCTGACAGCATCGCACGTGGCGCTCCGGGGCAAGGCTGTTGCAAGTCGGGTGGTCGGCAAGAACATAGGTTGGCCTTTTGACCGGCGGGCCGGTAAACGCTCGAGCAGGATTACCTGTGTCGGTGCCCGGGCCAGTGAATTCACGGAGGCGACCTGAATTCAGAGACCGGCAATCTGGAGGGAGGCACGCTTCCCGGGCGGAGCTGCTTAAGCAACTTCCGCCACGTGCCCTTATCGCGGAAGATCCACCGCTGCCTTGGTCCCGCCGCTAGTATACGCAGATCGCCGAGGTCTTCTTCTGGGTATATGATGGTTACGGAGGCAGAAAAAGCGCGGCGACCAGGCGACCTGCGTTTGGGACCGAGATGATCCGAGAATCGGTGATGTCGGCACGATGGGCCATCTTGGTTTTTGTGTTGGTGATCTTGGGCAACATTTTGCTCCTTTTTCTGTGAGGCCCTCGAGGGCGCGGCCAAATACCGTAGCGCTAGTTTCGTCCCGAAGAAACTCTGCCTAGAGGGAACGATCGACTTTCCCCGGTCTGACTGTTTCAGGACTGTTTCTGCACAACATCGTGGGTCGCTCACACGTAAGTTATTGGGGAATAATAATGAGCACTGGTCTCAGAAGCCTGTGCTTAACAGCATGGGGGTTCGAGTCCCCCCCTGGGCACCAGCCTTCGCCCTCCGGGCTACGGCTAGGTAAGCCACCCGCCTACGCTTTTGCGGTGCGAAAGCTACGGTGAGGTGTCGCGCCGGAACCTTGGCGGAGGCGGACAATCATGAATTACGTTTGGGTCTACACCAAAGATTGGGGAGGGGGTGTGGATGGAGGGTTGCGGGTTTACACCATATGTTGATCGAAGCCCGACTCATTCCTGCTGCCGACCGTCCCGCGTTGGTGGAAATCCCAATGAATTCTCCGAAAGCTTTGGCGGGAACCGTACGGGCGTGGCAGTAGGCCTACACCCCATGGTAAAGCTCCTGCACCCCGTATAGGTTCGGCCCACGATGAAGACGTTGTTCACGGCTGAGGCGATTTCCAGGGGTGGACGTTCGGGAACGATCCAGACACCGGATGGGTTATTGGACATTTCATTGGGAAATCCGCTGGAGAAAGGCATCGAGAAGCGCGGTCCCAACCCGGAGCTGCTGTTTGCGGGCGCGTATGGCGCCTGTTACCACAGTGCCTTGATCGGCACCGCCAAGAAGCTCGGCACAGCGATCAAGGATTCCACGGTGCGAACACTGGTGAGCCTGATCGAAGATGACCAGGGCGGCTACCGCCTAGCGGTGGAGATCCACGCGCGAATCCCGAGTTTCGATCAAACCCACGCTCAACGCCTCATGGACGAAGCGCACAAGACCTGTCCTTATTCCAAAGCCCTGCGCGGCGACGCTTCTGTCAAACTGGTGGTGGACTAACCTGGGAGAGCCGGCACGCGGGCGGCGAGAACACCTTTCCCGTCAATTTGGCGGCGATTGAGAACGAATAGCGACGAATCACGAACTCGCTCAAAATCGAAAGCGACTGGATGCAGCCTATCCCATGATCAAAGATGGCGGCCGGTCCTTCCCCATTTATGCCTATTGTCGCGGAAATTCACGTTAATGGCGTTCGGCATTCTCTGAATGCGGACGGGGACGAACCGCTCTTGAATGTGCTGCGTGACGATCTTGGGCTCACGGGGACCAAATTCGGGTGCGGCGAGGGGCAATGCGGGGCTTGCACGGTGCTGGTCGATGGCGTGCCCATCCGGTCTTGCCATACTCCCGTGGGGTCCATCGGGCCGCAGCAGGTTACCACGATCGAGGGCTTGGAAAAGAACGGGCGGCTTCATCCTTTGCAGCAGGCGTTCCTGGACACCGGCGCCATGCAATGCGCCTATTGCACATCGGGCATGATCATGTCGGGGGTCGTGTTGCTCACGAAGAACCCTCATCCAACGGATGAAGAGATCGTGGGCTTCATGGACGGAAATATCTGCCGCTGCGGGGTGTACCCGCGTATCTTGGACGCGATCAAGCGGGCGGCCAAGGTGATGGCGGGAGGCCAGCCGTGAGCGAACCCTCTTCATCGATTTCGCCGGAGCTCTATCCGGAGCAGTACGAACTGCAGGGGCAGCCGGCGGGAAGGCCGGTCCAATTCCGGCGGCGGGCATTCCTCCAACTCCTTGGGACCGGGCTGGTCGTCCTCTGCGTGAACCGGCGCGCGAGCGCGCAGACCGAAACCGGCGGGGAGAGCGGTCGCCCGAGCGGCCAGTCCCGACCCGCCAACCTGGACGCATGGCTGCAGATCGCGACCGACGGCACGATCACCTTCTTCACCGGCAAGACCGAGGTGGGACAAAACATCCGCACGTCGTTGACCCAGGCGGTTGCCGAAGAACTGCCTGCGCCCATCGAGTCGATCCGCGCCGTGATGGGCGATACCGAGCTCACGCCCTACGACGCCGGCACGTTTGGCAGCCGCTCGACGCCCGACATGGGTCTGCAGCTTCGGCGCGTGGCGGCGACCGCCCGGGAGGCGCTGCTCGACTTGGCGGCGGCGCTCTGGTCGGTGGATCGGGGCTCGCTGACGGTGGCGGATGGCAAGGTTCTACATGCCTCCAGCCAACGCTCCATCGGCTTCGGGGAACTGACGCAGGGGCGGAAACTGGTTCGCACCATTTCGTCCGAGACGACAGTCAAACTCGCGACGCAGTGGAGCGTGGCCGGCACCTCGGTGCCCAAAGTGGATGGGCGCGAGTACGTGTGCGGCCGGCACCGTTACGCCTCCGACATGGTGCGGCCCGGCATGCTTTTTGGCCGGGTGCTCCGGCCGCCGTCCTACGGCGCGACGCTGGATTCGCTCGAAACCTCGCGCGCGGCGGCCATGCCCGGAGTCAGGGTGGTCCGCGACGGTGATTTTGTCGGTGTCGTCGCGCCTAGTTCCCACGTCGCTGCGCAGGCGGTCGCGGCCCTGAAAGCGACTTGGAAGACGCGCGCACAGCCCTCCGAAGGCCAGCTCTTCCAGGAGTTGCGCGGCGGCGCGACACCGCCGGAGAGCGGCCTGGTTCGCGAACCGGACGGCGGGCTGGCGTTGAAGCGGACCTACACCATCGCGTACATCGCCCACGTGCCGCTCGAACCGCGGGCCGCGGTCGCCGAGTGGAAGGACGGGAAACTCACGGTTTGGACCGGATCGCAACGGCCGTTCGGGATCCGCGACAGCGAATTGACGAAGGCATTCGGCCTTGGGCCAGAGCGCCTGCGGGTGATTGTCCCGGACACCGGCTCCGGCTATGGCGGCAAGCACACCGGACTGGCCGCGGTGGAAGCGGCCCGCCTCGCGCGGGCGGTGGACCAGCCGGTAAAGATTATCTGGACACGGGAAGAGGAATTCACCTGGGCATATTTCCGTCCTGCGGGGGTGATCGACATCGCCAGCCGCGTGCGGGCGGATGGCACTCTCGCGACATGGGATTTCCATAATTACAATTCAGGCAGCGCCGGGATTGAGCCGCCTTACGCGATTCCCGATCCGCAGACCAAGTTTCATCGCGCGGATTCTCCCCTGCCTCAGGGTTCCTATCGGTCCCTCGCGGCGGCGGCCAATCACTTCGCGCGCGAATCCCATATCGACGAACTCGCCGGCGAGTTGAAGATCGATCC
>CAZKDK010000086.1:0-12034 GCA_964551145.1 uncultured Opitutaceae bacterium
GTGAACCTGGAGTTCGATCTCCTGGCCAAATACGTCGAGAAGCTGCTCGCGTCGCAGGCGTGACGGCCAACTTCAGCCACGGATCACACTGTTTGACACGGATGGACCGCCGCAGCGCCATCCGGAGTCCGTCGCGACAAGTATCGAAATCTCTGTCACGGGTTGCATGATGTCTCCAAGAAACCATCCGTGCCCATCCGTGTGATCTGTGGTAATGCTCCTGCTTTCATCCCGCCATGCGCGCCGTCCTCCTCGCCCTGACCGATGAACTCCGGCGCCTGCGTGCCGCCGGGGTGAGGACCGTGTCGGTCTCGGATGAAAGCCTCGAGACCCTCCGGCGCCTCGCCCGCGACGCGGAGGAAGGAGCCGGGAGCAGGGAGGAGGGCAGTGAAGCGGTGCGTGATGCGGGGGGCGGGGAGCCGGCTGCCGGCCTCCGGCCCCCGGTCTCCGGCCTCCGGGAACCGGCCTCCCGTCACCCCCCCCCGGCCGCCGGAGCCGGCCTCCTGCCGCCGCCTCCGGTCGTGACGCTGCCGGCCGGCGACAAGGCTGCGCGCTGGCGGGCGCTGCGGGAACTCGTGCTCAATCATCCGGTCTGCCGGGCGCATGTGGCACCCGGCCGGCAGGTCGTTTTCGGGGTGGGCAGCCTCGACGCGTCGATCCTGTTTGTGGGCGAGGCTCCCGGGGCGGACGAGGAGGAGCAGGGCGAGCCGTTTGTCGGCCCCGCCGGGCAGCTCCTCAATCGGATGATCACGGCGATGGGGCTGGCCCGGGAGGACGTGTACATCGGCAACATCATGAACTGGCGCCCGGAGCTGGCGCGCCGGGCCGACGGCCGGCAGGTCGGGAACCGCGAGCCCACGGCGGAGGAGGTGGCGTTCTGCCTGCCGTTCCTCCTGGCGCAGATCGAGGTGGTCGATCCGCGACTGGTGGTGGCCCTCGGGGCCACCGCCGCGCGGGGCCTCCTGGGCGCCCGCAGTTTCCGAAGCCTGGGGGAGGTGCGCGGCCGGTGGCATGAGTGGCGGGGCCGGCCGCTGCGGGTCACCTACCACCCGAGCTACCTGCTGCGGAAGCAGGAAGAGGGCGCCGCGGCGGCGAAGCGCGCCAAGCGGGCGGCCTGGGAGGATTTCCTGGCGGTGCTGGAGCGGGCCGGGATGGCGGTTTCCGACAAGCAGCGCAACTATTTCCTCTGATGAAGATCACACCGACCTGGCTGGCCCTGGCGGCGGTCCTCGCGGCCGCGCCGGGTGTCCGCGCACAGGACCTGCCGTTCGACTTTGAGACGCTGCGGTTCGAGGCGAAGCGCCTGGCCGCCCAGCCGTACCGCCCGCGCGGGGAGCGCGTGCCGAGGTTCCTCCTCGACCTCAGCTACGACGAGCACCGGCGGATCTGCTTCAACCCGGACCGCACCTGGTGGCGCCGCGAGCGCCTGCCGTTCCAGCTCCAGTTCTTCCACCCGGGGTTCATCTTCGACCATCCCGTGCAGCTGCACGAGCTGGACGGGCGCCGGACGCGCGACATCGATTTCAGCCGGAGCCTGTTCATCTACGATCACCTCGACCTGCCGGGGAAGATCCCGGAGTCGATGGGGTTCGCCGGGTTCCGCGTGCTCTACGATCTGAACAAGCCCGGCGACGAACTCGGCGCCTTTCTCGGCGCCACCTATTTCCGCATGCTCTGCCGCCAGGCCATTTACGGGATCTCCGGCCGCGGCCTCGCCGTCAACACGGCCGAGCCCGGCGGCGAGGAGTTCCCGGTCTTCGAGGAGTTCTGGATCCAGAAGCCGGCGGTGGATGCGCGCGAACTGATCGTCTATGCGCTGATGGACAGCCCCAGCGTGACCGGGGCCTTCCGGTTCGAGATCGCGCCGGGCGCCGTCACGGTCATGCGCGTGCGGGTCGCGATCTACCGGCGCGCCGAGGTGCGGGTGCTGGGCGTGGCGCCGCTCACGAGCATGTTCTGGCACGGCGAGGACTCGCGGACCACGCACGGGGACTTCCGGCCCGAGGTGCACGATTCCGACGGCCTGCTGCTCCAGCGCGGCAGCGGCGAATGGCTCTGGCGGCCGCTGGTCAACCCGGACCAGCCGCGCACGGCCGCGTTCGCGGACGAGAACCCGCGGGGCTACGGCCTGCTGCAGCGCGACCGCGACTTCGACCATTACCAGGACCTCGAGGCGCACTACGAGTCCCGGCCGAGCCTGTGGGTCGAGCCGGTGGGCAACTGGGGCGCGGGCGCGGTGCGGCTGGTCGAGCTGCCGGCCCCCGACGAGACCGGCGACAACATCGTGGCCTTCTGGGTGCCGGCCGTCCTGCCGCCGCTCGGAGAGCCCTTCGAGTACGAGTACTTCCTGCACTGGTACCTGGATGCCCCGCGGCGGCCGCCCGGCGGCTACGTCGTCGCCACCCGCCTCTCGACCGTGCTGAAGCAGCCGGGGGTGACGCGCTTCCTGATCGATTTCGACGGCCCGTATCTGCATCCGCGCGGGGCCGATCCCACGATCGAGCCGGTCGTGACGGTGGGGGCGGGCGCCACCCTCGTGCCGGAAACGGTGACCATCGAGAAGAATCCCCACAACGGCACCTGGCGGGCCACGTTCGTGGTCCGGCCCGACGGTTCCGGGCGGCCGGTCGAACTGCGTTGCTTCCTCCAGAAGGCGCCGCACGTACTCACCGAGACATGGAGCTATCTCTGGAGTCCATAAGCGGGGCGCTGGCCACTTTCCGGCCCAAGACCGGCACGTCCGAGGAATGGAACGCCGCGTACGTGCGGGTGGAGGACTACCTGCGGGCCCACCGCATCCATAACCGCCTGCACCTGGGGCGCCTCGTCCTGCGCGTCCTCGAGCGCGCGGCGCGGCGCCACGCCCAGGACCCGGCCCGCGATCCCACCACGCTCGCCACGGAGGAGGCCGAGCGGATGATGGACGCCTGGTTCCGGGAGGTGCTCGGGGAAAAGGACCTGCCGCACGACCGCATCGCCGTCACCGGCCGGGTGGCGCTGCTGCTGACCGGCGGCGCCGAACAGACCGCCTACGTCTTCCTCGACGACGAGCACATCCCGCCCGAGTTCTGCCGCGCCATGCAGGAGAGCTCCATCGCGGCGGGCCCGGACCTCGCCGTCTCGAGCATGGTCCCGCGGCCGATCGACCTCGGCCCGATCACGGAGGCGGCCGGCGAGACCATCGAGCGGATCGAGCGGTGGCCGCTGCTGCGAACGCTGGTGCTCTGGCTGGTGTTCACGGCGGCCCTCGCCGGGATCTTCTTTGCCACCCGCTGAACCGCGGGGCCCGCGCGCATGAACCTGTCCTCCACCGATCGGCTCGACCTCCGGCGCATCGCCCGCCGCCGGATTGTGTTTCTGTCGAGCGTCTTCGTGCTGACCGGCTTCGCCACCTGGTTCATGGCCGACCTGCTCTGGCGCGGCGGCCTCGACGGCCTCAAGATCGCGCTGCTCGTCCTGTTCGTCATCCTCTTCGCGCACATCGCCACGGGGTTCTGCATGGCCCTGATCGGCTTCTTCGTGATCAACCGCGGCGGCGATCCGTGCCGCATCGCCAACACGGCCGACTGGTCCGGCGGCCGCCCGCCGCTGGCCAGCACCGCCGTCGTCGTCCCGATCGCCAACGAGGACGTCAGCCGGGTGTTCGAGGGCCTGCGGGTCATCTACCTGTCGCTGCAGGAGTCCGGCCAGCTCGAGCCGTTCGACTTCTTCGTGCTCAGCGACTCGAACCTCCCCAACCAGTGGATCGAGGAGGAGGTCGCCTGGGTGGAGCTGTGCAAGCAGGTCGGCGGCTTCGGCCGCATCTTCTACCGCAAGCGCCGCCAGGCCATCAACCGCAAGAGCGGGAACGTGGCCGACTTCCTGCGCCGGTGGGGCCGCAACTACCGGTACCTGGTCGTGCTCGACGCCGACAGCCTGATGACGGGCGCGACCCTGACGCGCCTGGTCGGGCTGATGGAGCGCAACCCCGGGGTCGGCATCGTCCAGACCGCGCCGCGCGTCATCAACGGCGCCACGCTCTACGCGCGCCTGCAGCAGTTCGCCAACCGCCTTTACAGCCCGCTGTTTCTCGCCGGCCTCAACTACTGGCAGCAGCACGACGGCAACTACTGGGGCCACAACGCGATCATCCGGGTGCAGCCGTTCATGAGCTACTGCTGCCTGCCCGACCTTCCGGGGCGCGAGCCGTTCGGCGGCCGCATCCTCAGCCACGACTTCGTCGAGGCGGCCCTGATGCGCAAGGGGGGCTGGCAGGTGTGGATCGCGGCCGACCTCGAGGGCAGCTACGAGGAGGGGCCGCCCACGCTCATCGACAACGCCAAGCGCGACCGCCGCTGGTGCCAGGGGAACATGCAGCACAGCTGGCTCCTGTTTGCCCGCGGCTTCCGGGCGGCCAGCCGGCTCCACCTGGCCCTCGGCATCATGGGATACGTCGCTTCGCCCCTGTGGCTCCTCTTTCTGCTGCTGAGCAGTATCAACGTCATTAATACGCTCGCGCACGGCGGGTTCAAGGTGCTGCCCGAGGCCTACACCTCCGTCTTCGGCTACCTCGTCGAGGTGCCCGAGGCGCTGACGCTGTTTGCCTTCACCCTGCTGCTGCTCTTCCTGCCCAAGGCGCTGGGCGTGGTCGTCGCCCTGCGGGACCGCGGGGCGGCCGCGGAGTTCGGCGGGCCGCTGCGCCTCGTCGCCAGCGCGGTCCTCGAGACCGCCGCCTCGACCCTGGCCGCGCCGATCCAGATGCTCTTCAACAGCAAGTTCGTGATCTTCACGCTGCTGGGGCAGGGCATCTCCTGGGTCAACCAGCGGCGCGGCGTGAACGACGACGACACCGACTGGCGCGAGGCGATCCTGACGCACGCGAGCCACACCGCCATCGGCCTGGTGTGGGGCGTCTCGGCCTTCATCCTGACGCCCGTGTTCTTCTGGTGGCTCAGCCCCGTACTTTTCCCGCTGATCCTGTCGATCCCGCTCTCGATCGTGCTCAGCAAGACGGGCCTGGGGCGCGCCGCCCGGCGGGTGGGCCTCTTCCTGACGCCGGAGGAGACGCGCCCGACCGAGGAGCTCCAGGCGCTGCGCAAGAACCTGGCCGAGTGCTACCAGCACCTGCTGCCGATCGAGCCGCTCCGGGCCGACTACGGCCTGCTCCAGGCCGTGCTCGACCCGTACATCAACGCCGTGCACGTCTCGCTGCTGCGCCAGCGGCGGCCGAGCGAGGAGTCGCGCGAGTATTTCCTGCACCTGCGGCAGCGGCTGCTGTCCGGCGGGCCGGCCGAGCTGAGCCGCCGGGAGAAGATGGCCCTCCTGCTCGACGCGGATTCGATGATCTGGCTGCACCGCGAGCTGTGGCGCACGCCGGGCGGCGCGCTCGCCGGCTGGTGGCGCCTCGCCATGCGCCAGTACAACGTGCTCACGGCCACGCCCGTCACGGCCCTGTACCGGTAGGCGCTTGTCGGACTCAGGTCCTCCAAGCTGCCAAACGAAAGCGCCTGCGGCGCTTTCATCGCATCAGCGCCGATTGGGAACAGCATCCCAAGCCCCAGCCGCCAGCCTCGGACTCCAGTCCGAGCGAACGGATGCGGCACCGGCTCGAAACTTCCGCCGGCGAGGGCGATGCCGCCCTGCGCTCGGTCCTGTCCGGCCGGTTTCTTGGCCGCGCCGCGCGGCTGTGAGCAGCCCGTCGAGCCCAACGCGAGAGTTGCCCGAAAGACCGTTCCCTCAGTGCAAACTCCGATCACCCATAAGTCCGACGGGCTGTTGGGGTGTCTACCTTCTTGCTCCGGCCGGAGTTTTCGGATTTGATCCATCCAGCGCAGTTCGCTGCGGATCAGGTCGATGGGAGATCCCTATCATGAATCCGAATGACGTGCTGGAAGAACTGGGAGCCGGTTGCGAGTCCGAGGTGCTCCGGATGCTGGTCGAACAGGTGCCCGACGGCGTATTCGTCAAGGACCGCCAGGGCCGCTTTTTGATCAGCAATGCGATCTACGGCCGGGCGGCGGGCGCCCGGCAGCCGGACCAGATGGCCGGCCGGACCGATGCCGACTGCTTTCCGGAGGACCGGGCGCACCAGTCGGCGGAAGCGGATCAGACGGTGCTCCGGACCGGCCAGGCGCTCGCGTCCGAGCAGAGCGTCGTCGACCCGGCCACCGGCGAAACCCGCTGGCTGAAGATCGTCCGCCAGCCGCTGCGCAATCGGCGCGGGAAGATTGTCGGCCTGTTCGGAATCAGCCGGGACACGACGGTGCGACGGCGGGAGGCGGCGGAAGCCTCGGCCCTCCGGTCGGCCAAGAACGCCGAGTTGCTCCAGGAACGCCTGCTGCTGCGCACGGTGATCGACAACCTGCCGGACTGCGTCTACGCGAAGGACACGGCGTGCCGGAAGACGCTGGTCAACCTGGCGGACCTAAAGAATCTTCGCTGCCGGACCGAGGCGGAGGCGCTGGGCAAGACCGACCTTGATTTCTTTTCCAAGGAGGAGGCCGCCCGGTTCATGGCCGACGACCGCGCCGTCATGGAAACCGGCCATCCGGTCGTCAACCGGGAGGAATCCTTCGTCGACGACCAGGGGAGGAGACAATGGTTGCTGACGACCAAGCTACCGTTGCGGGACCAGGAGGGGAAGATCGTCGGCCTGGTCGGTCTCGGCCGGAACATCACCTCCCTAAAGGAGGCCGAGGAGGCCAGGAGGGAGAGCGAGGCGAACCTGCAGCAGATCTTGCGGCACGCCGACTGCATGGTCTGGCGGGCCCGGGTGGCACGCGCCGGAGACGAACTGAAATGGGGGCGTTTCGAGGTGCCGGCCGCGGGATTGTACGAGAGCATTTTCGGCGCTCCCCGCCACAGCGACGACAGCTCGCTCTGGCTGCTGGTCACGGTGCCCGAGATGCCGGAAATGAACCGGCGTTGCCGAGACGCCATCCTCGGCGGGGTGCCGGGCTACGAGCAGACGTTCCGCGTGGTCCAGCCCAACCGGACGATCTGGCTGCAGGAACGGGTTTCCATCACGCCCACCGGGCCCGCCGAATTGGATCTGGTCGGAGTCGTCACTGACGTCACCCGGCAGCACGAGGCCGAGCAGAAGGTCGAGATGCTCCATCGCGACCTGATGAAGGCCTCGCGCAGCGCCGGCATG
The DNA here is from genome assembly GCA_964551145.1 of uncultured Opitutaceae bacterium. Lineage (GTDB taxonomy): Bacteria > Verrucomicrobiota > Verrucomicrobiia > Opitutales > Opitutaceae > Fen-1467. The sequence continues at coordinate 7,133 of CAZKDK010000086.1, forward strand.
GCGGAGGTCGCGACCGGCGTCCTGCACAACGTCGGCAACGTGCTCAACAGCGTGAACGTGGCCGCGGGCGTGGTCGCCGAGCGGCTGCATTCCTCCAAGGCGGACGGCGTGACCAAGCTGGCGCGGCTGCTCCAGGAGCACGCCGCGGACCTGCCGCGCTTCCTGGCCGAGGACGAGCGCGGGCGCAAGGTGCCGTCCTACCTGGAGCAGCTCGCGGGGCACCTGGAGCAGGAGCGGGCCGAACTGGGCCGGGAGCTCGCCGGGCTGATCCTGAACGTCGACCACATCAAGGAGATCGTGGCCATGCAGCAGAGCTACGCCCGGATCGCAGGCGTGACGGAGACGGTTGCGCTGGCCGAGCTGGCCGAGGACGCGTTCAAAATCCACGGCGGCGCCTACGAGCGTCACGGGATCGCCTTGAAGCGGGTCTTCGAGGAAGTGCCCAAGGTGACGGTCGACAAGCACAAGGTGCTGCAGATCCTGGTGAACCTCCTGCAGAACGCCAAGTATGCCTGCGACGCGGCGAACCGTCCCGACCGGGTCGTGACCGTCCGGATCGCGGGCGCCGGCGACGGGCGCGTGCGGGTGGAGGTGGCCGACAACGGGATCGGCATCCCCGCCGAGAACCTGACGCGGGTCTTCTCGCAGGGCTTCACGACGCGCAAGGGCGGCCACGGATTCGGTCTCCACAGCGGCGCGCTGGCGGCGAAGGAGCTCGGCGGATCGCTCGCCGTGCACAGCGACGGCGCGGGCCAGGGCGCCCGCTTCACGCTGGAGCTGCCGCTGCAGCCGCCCGCCGCGGAAAAGCAGCCGCCGGCCCCGGCCGCCGGGTGAGCCGGCGCACGGGAGATTCAAGGAAAATGGCCGGCCGGCGCAGATTCAGCCTGAGGCGGGCCGACGGCGTTTGATGGCTCTGAATCCGGGACGTCCGCCTATCATCCCACCCCAATTGGCAAAACCACGCTTTTGTTCCGCCTAAACAACGTTCGGCAAATCAAAATTCATGAATCCTTGGGATCTCCGTATGCTCGATGGCAAGAAGACGCCCGACAGCACGAGCGTCGCCAAATGGACCGGTCCGGGTTACAAGTATTGGACGCGGCTCCAACGCTTCATCGAAGCGAACTATCCCGGCGTCTTTGCGCTCGACTGGTGGTTTGGAGGCAAGCGTTTCGGTTGGTCGTTGCGGTATAAGAAATCGAAGTCCTTCTGCAATCTGATCCCAGAGAAGGGCCAAACGAAGGTCTTGTTGGTCTTCGGCAGCGATGAACGCGAGAAGATCGAGGTTGAGTTATCCAAACTGACTCCCGAGGTGAAAGCAGCGTATGAGGCTGCATCGACCTTTCACGACGGGAAATGGGTGAGCTTGGTGGTCGACAGTTCCGCGATCATGGCCGACGTTGAGTTTTTATTGAAACTGAAGAAAAAGCCGAACCAGGCGCTACTGCCAACGCCTATGTCCGTCACGGATCGTGCTGGCGCACGCTCCGCGCCAGCCACAGGCGCGGCAGATCTTTAACGTTCGGCTGCCTATGACCCGCAAAACACCGCAGGAGAAGAAACGGCTGTCCTATGAGCGGGACCGACGCAATCGGTACGGTCAAAATGCGAAAGCCTCGCGCAGATTGATACCCCTTCGAAAAGCAAAGGCGAAGCGCTCCTACCGAAAGCGCACTAATCAGATCCTATCCGCTGCCGCGATATCGGCGGATTTGCTCGCCGACAACGCACCTGAGAACCGCATTGCAGGGGTCGCGAAGAAGCGGTGGCAGAAGGCTCCTGACGTACCACTCAAAGATGCGATCAAGGCAAAAAAGGAATGGCGCGTCCGCAGATTCGGCAGGAAAACAGGCAAAGCAATTCCAGGCGGAAATCTGCCCGGATGGGGATACAATCCAGAACTGAATTGCGTAGACCGGGAAGGTATCCTGCGAAAATGATAAACCCACCGAGCCATTCGCCGCTGCCAATTCGGCCGTCGGTCACGCCGCGTGCTCGGGCCCCCGTCGCGCCTTCCAGCCTCCTGGCAGGTCCCTAACCGTTCGGCGTAACCCCAGCCAAGGCGCAGCGTCACCATCCAACGTCATGAGATATTCCAGATTTTTCTGGATCATGGCCGCGCTGGAACTGCTCTCGGCCTGCAGAACGGTGATGGATCGCCGGATCGCCGAGCACCAGGAGACCTGGCGCGGATTATCGGCACAAGACCGGCATCGCCTGTTGCAGGGACACGTGCGTCGGGGTGACACCGAGGAGGTGGTCCGCATTGCCCTCGGTCCGCCGGACAAGGTGCTACCGCTCACGAGCCTGGAAGGCGCGAAGCTGACGGTCTGGCTCTATGAGGACCTGGAAGCTGGGTGGAACGGTTCTCCATTTGATCCGACATCTTCCATTGACCCAAGGGGTGGCGAGACGAGGGTCATTTTCCGTGACGGTGTCGTGATGAATCAGGCGGCTGTGGCAATCGAGACGATCACGATGTTGGCGGGATTTCGGATCACGCCTGCCGCAGAAAATAAGGTGGCGCGTCTGGACTTGCTGGTGGCGCTCACGCCAGGGCAAAAGGTGAAGGCCTTTGATATCTTCGAGAAAGCAACGGAGGAACTCGATGCCTTCAGCCCGGGTGAGCGTCCCATGAAAGGCATGCCGATCCGGGTAAAGATGAGAGCAGACATCCGGGCGTTGCTCACGACCGGGCAACAGGCGAAGTATGACACTGCGCCCCAATATCTGGGCGGTGGTTCAATGAAGAGACCATGACGCCGGGTTGATTCGAGATTATCTGCGACCTGACGCGGGAAAAGAGGCGAACAGGCTTCCGGACCCAACGCGGGCCGGCGCGGCAAAGCAGCGGGTAGCGAGTAGTGTGTAGCGAGTAGTGAGTAAGAGCACGGTGCGGCGTCCCCGGGCTTGGATGCTCGCTACGCGCTACTCACTACCCGCACCTGCCGGACTACTCGGCCCGCAGCAGGAGCCAGACAAGGCTGCACTCGTTCATGAATGGCGCGGGGGATCCGCGGAATCGGGGGCGAAGAAGTGGCAGAACGCGTTCAGCGTGGCCCGGAGCCCGATGAGCGGCGAAAGCTCGTCGTCTCCCGCCGCGGCCGCACCGTCCGGCCCCGCCGGGGGAACCTCCGCCGCGGGGCCGCGGGCGGTCCGCGCCCGGCGGACGGGTCCGGCCGGCCAGGACCGGCTGCGACGGGCGGGGAAGCGGCGATGCATCATCGGAGGAGGGAGGCTATTCGGCGCGCAGGGCGACCATGGGATCGACCCGGGTGGCGCGGCGGGCCGGCACGAACGTGGCGACGAAGGCCACCGCGGTGAGCAGCAGCGCGACAGCGGTGTAGGTGAGCAAATCGTACGGCTCGATTTCGAACAGCTGCGTGGCGATTCCCTGGCGGAACACCACCGCGATCGTGGCTGCGAGCCCGAGCCCGAGCACCAGACCGGCGACGAGCTGGACGGCCCCCTGATTCAGAACCATCCGGAGGATCCGGCGCTGGTCGGCGCCCAGGGCCATGCGGATGCCGAATTCCTGCGTGCGCTGGTTGACGGTGAACGACATCACGCCGTACAGGCCGACCGAGGCCAGGATGACGGCGACGAGGCCGAACACCGAGAACATCGTGGCGATGATGCGGTTGACGCCGAGGAAGCTTTCCTGGTTGTCCTTGGCGGTGCCGACGAAGTAGAGCGGCAGGTCCGGGTCGACCTTGTTGACCTCCCGCTGCAGCGCGGTGCCGAGCGCGGCGGCCCGCGCCCCGATGGCGCCCGAGCCGCGCGGGCGCACGATCACGGTTGCGAACTGCTGCGTGACCGGCGCCGACTGGGCCGGGCCGAACACGGTCGAGAAGTAGGGCACGAAGAAGCCGTTGCTGTCGACGTCCGGATTGTTGAACGGCCCGAGCATGCGGATGTCGCCGACGACGCCGACAATGGTGCGCCAGGGGCCGAACAGCTGGCCGTTGTTGCCGACGGTGCGGAAGCGCCGGCCCACCGCGCTTTCCCGGCCGAAATGCCTGCGCGCGAATCCGGCGTTGACGATGGCGACGGGCAGGCGGCCATCGTTGTCGTCGAGCGCGAAATCGCGGCCCTCGAGGAGCTTCGCGCCAAGCGTGTCGAAGTAGCCGTCGGTCACCTGCTCGAAGTTCGTGTTGGGCCGGTCCTCGTCGGTCTGGTAGGCATGCCCCTCGATCTCGATGCGGCTGTTTCCGGAGAACGACATGCGGAAACGATTGGTCAGCGCCGCGCTCCCGAATTCGGGATCGGTGCGCAGCTCGCGCACCAGGCGGTCGAAGAACTGCTGGCGCGACTCGGGCGTCGGATAGGTGCCCTCCATGAGGGCCATGCGCGCCGACAGGACGGCGGTGTTGTCGTAGCCCCAGGCGATGTGATTGCGCCGCAGGATGGACTGGAGCTGCAGCAGCGCGCCGACGAGCAGGAGGCAGGTCACGAAGATCTGGAACACGACGAGGCCGCGGGTGATCACGTTGACCGCGCGGCTGGTGTTGCCGCGGCCCGACTCCTTGAGCGCCTCGACGGCGCTTGCGCGCGAGGCCATCCAGGCGGGCACCAAACCCGAGGCCAGCGTGGCGAAAACGGCGGCCCCCACGACCGCGGCGAGCACGGCCCCGTCGATGTCGAAGGTGATGTAGGCGGGGATCGGGTTCTCGCCGTTGTGGGTGACGGCGGTGAGGTAGTCGGTCGACCAGAAGGCGCCCCCGACGCCGACGGCGGCGCCGAGGACGGCCACGAGCAGGGCCTCGGTGAGCATCTGGCGGATGAGGCGGATGCGCGTGGCGCCGAGCGAGGAGCGGACGGCGAGCTCCTTGGCGCGGAGCGTGGCCCGCGCGAACTGCATGTTCATCACGTTGACGCAGGCGATGGCGAGGATGCTCAGGC
>CAZKDK010000087.1:0-11991 GCA_964551145.1 uncultured Opitutaceae bacterium
TCGCCCACCCGATGGTGTTCATCGGCTTCCTGCTCGGCGGCGCCGTGCCGTTCCTCTTCAGCTCGATGCTGATCCGCGCCGTCGGCCGCGCCGCCTTCCTGATCGTCAAGGAATGCCGCGACCAGTTCCGCGACGCCGACATCTGGACCGGCAAGAAGAAGCCCAACTACGGGCGCGTGGTCGACATCTGCACCTCGACCGCCCAGAAGGAGCTCATCGGCCCCGCCTTCCTCGCGATCCTCACCCCGATCGCCGTCGGCTTCCTCCTGGGGACGCAGGCGCTCGGCGGCTTCCTCGCCGGCATGATCCTTGTCGGCCAGCTCCTCGCCGTGTTCATGGCCAACGCCGGCGGCGCCTGGGACAATGCCAAGAAGCTCATTGAGGACGGCAACTACGGCGGCAAGGGCTCGGAAGCCCACAAGGCCGCGGTCACCGGCGACACCGTGGGCGACCCGCTCAAGGACACCGCGGGCCCGGCCGTCAACCCGCTCATCAAGGTGATGAACATGGTCAGCCTCCTCGCGCTCGGCCTGGTCATCAAATACAACCTCATCAATGGCACGTCCGGCCGCCTCATCGGCCTCGTCGTCGCCCTCTTCTGCGCCGTCGCGATCGGCTGGTCGATCTGGCAGAGCAAGCGCGAGTCCAAGGAAATGCAGGAGATGGAGAAGCAGTTCGAGCAGTGATGCCCGGCTGAACTTCCCCGAGCCTGTCACCATCAAGGCGCCCTCCCGGGCGCCTTTTTGTTCGGGCCTGCTCCCCGGCAGGTCTCGAATGGGTGTCTGCGCGGCAGGCCGGCCATTTACCAACCGCTAATCAGCGCTAGTCGACGCTAAGGACGGGTTGATGCCGTGCTCTGCGGTCCAAAGGAGTTCTACCTGCCCCCAAGAAGACTCTGCTCTGCAGGCTCTTTCCGGTCTCCGTGCCCTCTGTGACGAGCCAGCTCCGAAGTCCGTTCGTCCGCAGGATTGGCCTTGCTTTGCCCGGACGATTCCGGCAACTCTCAACGCTCCAAAAACGGGGTGTAGCTTAGCCTGGTAGAGCGCTACGTTCGGGACGTAGAGGTCGTCAGTTCAAATCTGACCACCCCGACCAGCCTTCGCCGAGCCTACGGCTGGCAGGCCATGGGAGCGGATTAGGTCACAATGGGGAGCAGGGTTCGCGCCATTACCCGAGGCGAAGGCTGCGCGCCGCAGGCTCCGCGAAGGCGGGCATTACCCTCAAGTGACGCGACGGCTGCCAAGCCGAACGCGTAGCCAACTCAACGCGGTCAGCAACGGCCACGCTGAACGGATCTGAGCGCGGGGGCGGCGGGCGCGAAACCGCATCCGGCGCTCCGCGGTCTGGACGAACTCCTCGAGTTCGCGCAGATAGGCCGCGGAATCAAACGGACGGTCCAGGGGGGCCGGTTCCTGTTCTCCAGTCCGCCGAAGGCGCTTGAGCAGCGCCTCCCGCTGCTCGGCAAACGCCGCGACGTGGGCGTACTCCGCCCGGATGCGATGTTCTGTCATTGACGTCTGAAGGCGGCGGACCCGTTCGGCATCGGCAGCCTCAGGCCCGGAGCCTCCGCCCCACGGCGAGCAGGCCGGCGAGCGCGGTTCCGAGCAGCAACAGGGTGGAAGCGGCGTCGGGCACCCCGGGTGTCCCGGGGGTAATTGACCAGACGAAATGCCCGACCCCCTTGCTATCCGCCTCGTACGACTCCGAACCGACGTTGCCATTGTTGTCCAGCTGAACCCAGTAGGTTTGGCCGGCCGTCACTCCACCCACAAACAGGCCGCTCATGGTCGGATCAAAGGCGTTCGGCACCGGAGCGCCCGCGGCTGAGTCGAAATTGCTGGTGAGAATGACTCCGTTGAGCCCAAAAAGCTGGGGCCCGACCCCGAGGATATCGTAGCTCATCTCAAACGTTCCCGTCGCGTCCGCCTGAAACTCGTATTTCCAGTCGGTCCCGCCGTTCGTGGCGATCGAGGTCGCGTCCACCGTCTTCCAGCCCCAGGTCAGATCGACGACTCCCGAGTTGCCGTCCGCGGCCCAGGTGGCGCCGCCGTTATCGAACGCAACATTGGGCAGCCCGGCAGGATCGTTCGACGTCGCGGAGGCGCTCAGAGTCAGACTCGACGGAACGAGGGTCCAACTGGTGTTCTGGAAGTCAGCCGCGACCGGCCCGCCCAAGGCTTGGACGGAAACACTGAATGACAGGGATCCGCTTTGGGGAGCAGCCAGCGCCGCTGCCGCGCCGGCCAGGGCGATCGCTAGGCTCAACGACAAGATCTTTTTGTTCATGGGGGTAGTGGAGTGCCCATTTTCGCAGCATATTCCAGTCCACACAAACCCACCGAAACCAGAAGGCATTGGCATCGAATTGATAGTGATGTTGCGGGCCCGGCCCCCCTGGATCCCGGCCGTCACAAAACGTAAGGATCACCGACATGATTCCTGAAAAGCTTACACAAATCAGTCGCCGGCAGGCGGCACGCGACCGCGCAGATGCACCGTGTCGACTTGAGGTTCGCTGATTTTCATTAGGGAACTATCCCCTCGGCATACGTAGGATTGGGCTGGACGGCATTCGGGATTGCTGGTATTTGCTGGCTTCATGCCAGAAGTGCCAAGGCCCCCGACCTACTGGGTTAGGGCATTCCGACTGGCTCAAGAAGAAGTCGGCAAGGCGACGGCAATGGCCGCGGGGGGTGGCGCCGTGATCGCCGTGCTGGTAGCAGCAGCCTTTGGTTTTGCGAGGACATCCGAAATCCCGTCGATGGTGTTCATTGCATTGGTCGGTGCCGTCGGGGCAGTAATTTTGGAATTTCTAATCCGCTTTTTGATTGTCGCCCCGGCCAAGATTCAGAAAGAGAACGAAAAAATAATCTCCGACCTGAGGGCCAATCAAGATAGGGCCGCAATGGCAGACAAAATGGCCGATTTGCTGATAAGCCTGGAATCACGCCTAGCAGATGTCCGAACAATGACCGTCCTTGAATTTCGCAACTGCCTTAGGGCCGGAGAAGACCTCGATTCGCATTTAGTCCTGAACGAGGTGTCGGATTTTGTGGCGTTGCATTACGGGAAGGCAAGGGCAGCCACATTTGAAAGTACACTTGAGTTTCAGCTCACGCCAATCAGCCCACAGGACCGAGCGTCTGACCTCTATTTGATAATGCCGGAGATTTTCGCGAAACAATATTTCATGATCGACATTCTAACATTCCGCGCGAAAAAGCTGGCACAAATCATTAAAGAGGAAGGCGCGTGATATGCACCTCAAGGAAGCCAAAGCCCAAAATAAGCTGGAGCACTTCATCACCGAGAAGGAGAAGACCCACCCCCGCGCCAGCCATCTCCATTTTCACGCCGTCATCAAGTCGATGTCTGCGGGAACTGTGAAACCAAAGCGGGGAACATCGCGGAAGGGTTCTCGCGGGCATTGAACCGGAACTCAAATTCCTTGGCGTATTTGTCGAGGTGCTTGCCAGAAACCGCCATGTGCGTTCCCCGGATGCTGCCCTTAAGATGCTTCCAAAAATTCTCAACCCCGTTCACATGCGTTCCGCCATTCACATACTCGCCGATGCCGTGATGAACGACCTGATGATCGTAACCGGCATTGCCGAGACCATTGTAGGAATAGAGTTCATCGGTGTGAACCGTGGAACCCGTTCCAACGTTCTGTTCAACGATAGGCTGAAGGGTGTCGCGCTTCACGTTCGGAACGATCTTCGTCATTACCTGCCCGTCGCGTTGGAGCATCCCGAAAACGATGGTCTTGCCCGCCGCGCCACGTCCGCGAATCCCCGGATGCACACCGCCAACATAGGTCTCGTCCGCCTCGACTTCGCCGATCAGCGGCCACTCGCCGTCAACCGTGGCCATGTGCTTGCGGATATGGTCGGCCATGCGCCACGCCGTCTTGTAGGTCACTCCAAGCTGGCGCTCCAGTTCCTTCGCGGGAACTCCGTGACGCGAAGTGGTGAACAGGTAGATCGCGTAGAACCACAGTTGCAGCGGCGTGCGGCTGTCCTCAAACGGCGTGCCGACCGTAGGGTGAAGGTGGTGCCCGCACCACTGGCACGAGTAAGCGCGTTCGGCCTTGATCCGGTACCAGTTAGCCTTGCGCTCGCATTTCGGGCAGACATGGCCCTGTCCAAAGCGAGCCTCGAAAAGATGCCCGAGACACGATTCGTCAGAGGGGAAAAGCTCGAAGAACTCTCGGATCGTCAGGCTGGCTTTCTCTTTCATGCCTCACACAAAAGCACAACCGTCACCGTATGTCAAGGGGATAGTTCCCTTTCATTATTAGCAGCGGTGTGCGCTGTCCCGGGCCTCTGCCCTGGCGTGCGCCGCTCGCTGCAGGCGATCCGCGGGCGTTCGGGTCAGCCTGCTGCTCGCGGACTCGGCGAATGCGACCGCGCAACCGAGCTTCTGCGTACGGGACCGGCGAACTGACGCGCCACCGACGCGCGGCTCCCATGGGGACCCAACCCAGGGGTTCCACTTCCAATTTCCTGGCTGGCTGAATGGACTTCCATTCAGAAGCGATGAAGCCAGGGATCTGCTGGCCAAGGCAGCTCCTGGCTTCCCGGTTTCTGAATTGAGTGAGGTGTCCGGATCATTCGATCAGGCCTGACTTCCGAAGCCAGAGAATCGGGAAGACTTCTGCCTGTAATCACGGCTTTTGAATTGAACCGGGCCTAGGTCAGGAACGGATTGTATCTCCGCTCGTTGTCGACCGTGGTCATGGGCCGGTGACGTTTCCCGCGTGCGTCGGCTTTCTCCCCCTCGACGGACCACGATTTCGCAGCCCCGGGGACAGCTTCGGCTATTGCGGCACCGACATCGTTGTGCCTGGATCGGGGGTGCCGGTAGGACCGCCGATGCCAACTCACACCAACCGCCGCGTTCGTCGGAATGCTGCTCCGGCCGCCACGAATGCTCCTGGACGAATCCCCGCGCGGCCGCGGCGCCCAGGCCGGATCGCCAGGGGAAATCGTTTTTCATGCTAGGCCCGTTTCTCCAGGGCCGGTTGGACTATCTGCTCTTCATCTCCGGACTGGGGTTCGTTCTGCTGGCGGTCACCTGCGCCAACCTTCGCCGGCAACCGGCGCAGCGCCTGCCTTGGGGCTGGCTCGGCCTTTTCGGCGCGACCCAGGGCCTGCACGACTGGCTTGACGTGCTGGCGCTGAGCACCGGCGACGCGCCGGCCTTCGCTGTCTTCCGCCTGGGCGTCATCGCCCTGTCTTTTTTGTTCCTGCTTGAATTCGGCCGCGCGGGCGGACGTCGGTTGGGCGGCAGGGATCCCGGGGCTTGGATATACCTTCCCTTGGTCCTGGCGGCGGCGAGCGGCGGCGCGGCCGACCCGGCTGGCCTGGCTGCCACCACGCACTATGCGTTCGGCCTGGTCGGCGGGACCTGGGGCGCCGTGACTTTGTGGCGCGCTTCGCGAAAGGAGCCGGGCGCCCGCGGCGTCGGGCGGCTCATGGCCCTGCTTTTGACCGGCTACACGCTGGCGACGGCCGCCTTCGTTCCCTCCGCTTCATTTTCTCCTGCTGCGACCATCAACCCGGCGGCTTTCCAGACGCTCACGGGAATGCCGCTCCCGCTGGTCCGCGCTGTCCTCGCGTTGTTCCTGGCTGCGACTCTCTGGGAGCACTACGCCGAGCGCCTAGCGGACCGGCAGGGGTCGGGCCAGCGCCAGCACGGCGGCCAGTTCACGGTCGGGATGGCGCTCATTCTGGTGGCGGGCTGGTTTTTCGCCAATGCGGTGGAAAACAAGACGGTCCGCGAAGAGCGGAAGGACATCCTGACCCAAACGACCTTGGTCGCCGCCGCCATCAATGTCGACCGGTTCAGCCAACTGACGGGCTCAAAAGCCGACTCCTTGCATCCGGATTTCATCCGTTTGCGCCAGCAACTGGTGTCCATGGCCCGGGCAAACCCGCAAACGCGTGATCTGTACCTGATGTTTCTTCGGAAGGGACGGATCGTCTTCGTCGTGGATTCCGCGCCGGAGGAAAGCTCCGAATACGTGGGCCCCGGCGTGGTCTACAAGCAGCCGCCGTCCGCCCTGTTTGGGGTCTTTGCCACGGGGCAAGCGGCGGTCGTGGGACCTTACACCGATGAATACGGATTCTACCTTTCCGGCTTTGCCGCGCTCCGGCACGCCGCTAGCGGGGAGATCGCCGCCGTGCTGGGGCTCGACGTGGCGGCCAGCGATCTCCAGCACGCCGTCGCGCAGCAGCGGGTCCCTCCGATTGTCATCACGTTGCTGATCACCGTGTTGTTTATGGGCTTCTTCGTCGTCCGGCAGCACATCGAGGAAGCAGCCGCGCAGGTCGAGGCGAGCGCGCACAGCCTCGCTGAAGCACAGGAGGTGGCGCATGTCGGCAGCTGGACGCTCGCCGCCCGCACCCGCGCGCTCGCCTGGTCGGAAGAGACGTTCCGGATCTTCGGATGCGATCCGCGACAGCCCGCGCCTGCGTACCCGGAATGGCAGCGCCTCGTCCATGCCGACGACTGGCCGCTGCTGGATCGCAGTGTCGGGCGCGCCCTCGAAGCGGGTGCCGGTTTCGAGCTGGAAGTCCGCACGGTCCGGCCTGACGGAGTGATCCGGCACCTCGTGGCCAAGGCCAGGGCCGGCCGCGGGAGGAAGGGCGAAATCGTCCGCCTGCTCGGCACCGTGCAGGACATCACCGCGCGCAGGCAGGCGGAAGACCAGCTCCGAAAACTCTCCCGCGCGATCGAGCAGAGCACCGTCACGGTGATCGTGACCGACCGCTCTGGCCGGATCGAGTATGTGAACCCCTATTTCTCGCGCCTGACCGGCTACTCGGTCGAAGAGGTCCTCGGCCGGAATCCGCGGATCCTCAACTCGGGGGCGCATCCGCGGGAGTTCTTCCAGGGGCTATGGAACCAGATCCTGGCCGGCCGGGACTGGCATGGTGAGTTCTTCAACAAAAAGAAAAACGGCGAGAACTACTGGGAATCGGCGTCCATCTCCCCGATCAAGAATGACGCGGGTGAAATCACGCATTTCGTGGCTGTGAAGGAGGACATCACCGAGCGCAAGCGGGTGGCCACGGAGTTGAAGAGCGCCAAAGAGGCCGCCGAGGCCGCCACGCAGGCCAAGTCCGCCTTCCTGGCCAACATGTCGCACGAAATCCGGACGCCCATGAATGCCATCCTGGGATTTTCCCAGCTGATGCAGCGCGATGCGGCCCTGACGCCCGACCAAAAGCACCATCTGGAGACGATCAGCCGGAGCGGCGATCATCTGCTGGCGCTGATCAACGATATTTTGGAGATGTCGCGGATTGAGGCCGGACGGGTTACGCTGAACCCGGCGCATTTTGACCTTCACGCGATGTTGGAAGACCTGGAGCGGCTCTTTCAGATTCGGACGGACGCGAAGCAACTGCGGCTGACCGTGGAACGCGTGGGTGCTGTGCCGCGATTCGTTCTCGGCGACGAGGGGAAACTGCGCCAGGTCTTCATCAATCTCCTGGGCAACGCGGTTAAGTTCACGGAGCGGGGCGGCGTGGCGCTGCGGGTCCGCGCGCAGGCCGCAAATGCCGGTGGGTTTCACCTGCTGGCGGAGGTGGAAGATACGGGCCCGGGCATGTCGCCCGCGGAGCTGCAGCGGCTGTTCCGGCACTTCGAACAGACCAGCACCGGACGCAAGTCGGGCGTCGGCACGGGGCTGGGTCTCGCCATTTCCCGCCAGCTGGCACGATTGATGGGAGGGGACATTACGGTCAGCAGCGAAGCCGGCGCCGGAAGCATTTTCCGTCTCGAAATCGAGCTGGCGGAGGGCGCCGCGAAGGCGGTCGAGCCGAGGGAGACGGAACGCCAGGTCCTGCGACTCAAGCCCGGACAACCGGCCTATCGGGTGTTGATCGCCGATGACAATGAGGAAAACCTTGAACTGCTAGCCCAGTTGCTCGGCCCGATTGGATTCGCGACCCGAGCGGTGGACGACGGCGAGCAAGTCGTTCGGGAATTTCAGGCGTGGCGCCCGCAGCTGCTCCTGATCGACTGGCGGATGCCGGGAGTGAACGGTCGCGAGGCACTGCGCCAGATACGGGCGAGCCCGGGTGGAGGCGATGCGAAGATCATCATGGTGTCCGCGAGTGTCTTTGCGGAGGACCGCGCCGCCGCCCTGGCCGACGGCGCGGATGATTTCCTCCAAAAGCCCTTCCGCGAGGGGTCGCTGTACGAGCTGATCCGCAAGCACCTGTCGGTGGAATATGTCTACCGCGACCCGGCGCGATCCGAGGGACCGGCTCCGCCCCAGGAGGGACCGAACACCGTCAGTGACGCCGCATTGATGCGGTTGCCGGCGACGCTGCTCGCCGCCCTGCGCGAGGCCGCTTTGAACGGTGATACGGCGCAGCTCAGGCAGCTACTGCAAAAAGTGGCGGACATTGATGCCGCGCTGGCGCAGTCCTTGCGCCACCTCGTCGATCGGTATGATCTCGATACGCTCACCCGCCTGCTAACTCCCAAGGAATCATGAAGACGAACCAGTCCGACCAACCGCCCAGCATCATGATCGTCGACGACACGCCGGACAATCTCAAGCTGTTGGAGGAGCTGTTGCGTGAACGGGGTTATTTCGTGCGGGCGTTTCCCCGCGGGCGCCTGGCGCTGGCGGCGGCGGCGAACGAGCCGCCCGACCTGATCATGCTGGACATCACGATGCCCGAGATGAACGGCTACGAAACCTGCGAACTCCTCAAAGCGGATCCGCGGCTCGCCTCCATTCCGGTCATCTTCATCAGCGCCTTGAACGAAAGGCTGGACAAAGTAACGGCCTTCGGGTGCGGCGGGGTGGACTATGTGACCAAACCTTTCCAGTTCGAGGAGGTTCAGGCGCGCGTGGCCACCCACCTGCGGCTGCGCCGGCTGCAGGCGGAGCTGGAAATGCACAACGACCACCTGGAAGAAATGATCCGCGTGCGCACCCGCGAACTGGCCGACGCCAAGGAGCGGCTCGCCATTCTCGACAAGACCAAGAGCGATTTTCTGACCCTGATCTCGCACGAACTGCGCACGCCGCTCAACGGCCTCTTTGGCCTGACGGACCTGGTGTTCATGGAATGCGAGACCAAACCCGAAATCATCGAGCTCAAGGCGCCCTTTGAAGAGTCGAGGCAACGACTCCTGACCATTCTGGATGATGCGATGTTGCTTTGCCAAATCGAGGTCGAGGGGACCAAGTTCGCGCCCGGGCCGGTCGCGCTCGAGCCTGTCCTGGAGGCGGCGTGGGCCAAGGCCGGCGAGTTTGCCCAGTCACGCGCGGTTGCATTGGAGATTGCGCCCGACTGCACCGGTCTGGTCCGCGGCCATGCAGGCCTGCTGACCAGGGCCCTCCAGTCATTGCTGGAAACCGCAGTGAAGTTCTCCCGGACCGAAACCACCGTCCGCGTGTCGGCGATCGCCGTCCCGGCCGGAATCGGACTCGCGATCGAGGCAACGGGACGGGCGATCCCCCCTCAAGCCCTCCCGCGCTTTTTTGACGTCCTCGCCATCGGCGAGACAATCACGCCGGGGGGCGACCTGGGGCTGGGTCCGCCCGTCGCGGCTCGCATCCTGTCGCTTTTCGGCGGGTCCGTGACGGTGGTCAATCGCGAGCCGCCGGGAATCCGACTTCAGATCGAATTGCAGCGTGCCGACACCCAGCAGCAGGTGGAGCCGTAATCCGCGGGCAGTCACCCACCCCATACCAGGAACGGACTGTGTTTCCGCTCGTGGTCGACCGTGGTCATGGACCCGTGGCCCGGGGCGATCACGGTGTCGCCCGGCAGCGCCCCGAAGATGCCGCGGGCGTAGGTCAGCAGCTGCTCGCAGGAGAAATGGCCGCCGCCTCGCGAGCCGGCAAAGATGAGGTGCGCCCGAAACTCCGCTGACGTTGGCGCGACCGCCTCTGGATTCGAGTTGTAAGCTTTCCCAGACGGGTGTCGCCGAAGTTGACGTTTTTCATGGGGGCAAGCGCCGTGTGTCCCATGGCAAGGCTGCCTCTACTAACTGGAAATCAGAATGTTGCACCATGAATGCAATTCATGGACTGGAATATGCTTCGATAGGGGCACCCAATTATGAAAAACAAGCTCATACCCCTGAGCCTGGCGTTTGTGCTGACCGCTGCTACGTCGGCGCTGGCCGGACCGATCAGCGGAACCGTGGCATCCGGCGTCTATGCGGCGTCGGTGGGCGGTGACTCCGCAAGCGACCACCAGTCGGCAAACTGGAGTGTCTTGCCGACCAGCCTCTCCGCCAATGCGTCGGCGACCTCGCATGACGCCGCCGGCATCCCGACTACTGTGTTCTCCAATGGGAGCGCCACGTGGGCGTTAGATGGCCAGTCCGGGACCTTCGATCTGACCTGGGGCTGGAACGCGGTGAATGCGACGGCGATGGATACCCGCGGCGTGGCAAACAACTGGTCGTACACGTTCCAGGCGGATGCCACGGGATGGTTTGCGATGAGCTATGACGTCGTGGCCTCCGGGGATCCCTTTGGGCTTTGGGGGCTCGCTGCCAGCCAGAATTTTGACTCCGTGTCGGGGGTCCTTCCGCCGACGAATCCGTTCGATCCGACCGCCAGCGGAGTGTTCCTTGGCGGCGTGACTGCGGGCCAGGTCTACACGATATCCCTGATGAACAATGGCAACATGGGGGGCGACAGCATGACAATGGATGGGTCCGCCACGGGCCACTACGCCTGGTCGATCAGATCAGCCCCTGACGCCTGCTCGACGCTCCTGCTGCTCGGATCCGGACTGGCGGTCGTCCTGGGCCTGCGCCGCAAACTGCGCGGCTGACGCTCGATTCATGGTTCAATTTCCGTGTTCGTTCCTTCGGCACCCCAACAACCCCCAACTCCTGTTTCCAGCCATGTCCGCAATATTCCCCCGTTTCACCACGTTGTTTTCTCTCCTCGCGCTTGGAGCGCTCGCAATCGGCCAAGCCAATGCCGGCGTCGTTGTCAGTCTCGTCGGTGACAAGGACGGCTTCGGCCTCGCCGGCGCGCCCGCGGTTCCGGCCGATGGGACGCTTTGGCAAACCGACCTCGGTGGCAGCTTCTTTAACGACTATCGCGATGCTCTCGATGTGGCCACTGCGCCTTTCACCGACAAGTGGTCGTCGGATGCGGCGGTGACCTACGTGCATTCCTACGATCTGGCCGGGCAGACCCCACTCAGCGCGGTGCTTTCGGTCCAGTTTGCCGGCGTGGCCGACCAGCGGGGGCCGTGGGATGTATTCTTTGACGGCGTGCTATTGGGCCAGATCCCGACATCCATGGATGCCAGCGCCTTTGAAATGGTCCGGATGCTGAGTTGGAACGTTCCGGTCGGTCTGCTCACGGGCTCCGACACGATTCTTCTGAACATCAATGTGCCCGAGACCACGGACGGCTATTCGATCAATTTCTCGGAGCTCCAAATCGAGACCGCCGATGCTGGGGTGCCCGACTCCGGTTCGACCTTGGCGCTCTTCGGCTTCGGACTGGCCGGCTTGGTCCTGTTGAAGCGCCGGTTGGCTCGGGCCTAGTCCTCCGCCGACCCGAACCGGACGGATCGAGTTTTGTTGCGCATTGGAGGCGGCAACTGCCGCCTCCTTTTTTTTGGGCCCGCCCCGATCGGCGGGAGCCCGGAAAGGGTCACAAGCTGGCCCGGGCATCCGGACTGGAGCCGGCGGTACGCGCCGCGGCCAAAAATGCCGCGGCGCCCGGGGGCGCAGCTTTTCATCAAGGCGCGCCTAGGTCAGGAACGGATTGTACTTCCGCTCGTTGTCGACCGTGGTCATGGGCCCGTGACCCGGGGCGATCACGGTGTTGCCCGGGAGAGCCCCGAGGATGCGGCGGGCGTGGGTCAGGAGCTGCTCGCAGGAGAAATAGCCGCCGCCCAGCGAACCGGCGAAGATGAGGTCGCCCGAGATGAGCAGCGCGCGGGCCTTCGGAACGTTTTTCGGCCGCACGAGGTAGCAGTTGTG
>CAZKDK010000088.1:0-11788 GCA_964551145.1 uncultured Opitutaceae bacterium
ACGCCTCCGCCCGGGCCACGCGGACCGTGCATCTTGACAAGGGCCAGCTGAGCGCCCAGCCCGGATCATAATCCACCGCGACGCGATCGTCCCGCCATGAAGTTTCTGCCCCTTGTCTGGAGCAACCTGAAGCGGAAGAAGGTCCGCACGCTGCTGACGCTGCTTTCGATCATGGTGGCGTTCGTGCTTTTCGGCCTCCTGTCGGCGATTCGGCAGGCCCTGACCGGCGGCGTCAGCCTGGCGGGCGCCGACCGGCTGGTCGTGCGGCACAAGGTCTCGATCATCCAGCTGCTGCCGGAGACCTACAAGGTGCGGATGGAGCGCCTGGCCGGCGTGACCCTGGCGGTGCATCAGACCTGGTTCGGCGGCGCCTACCAGGACTCGAAGGTTTTCTTCATGCAATGCCCGGTCGAGCCGGACGACTTTCTCGCGATGTTTCCCGAGATCATCCTCGCGCCCGAGCAAAAGGCGGCGTGGCGGCAGACGCGGACCGGCGCCGTCGTCGGCCGGGCGACCGCCCAGCGGTTCGGCTGGAAGATCGGCGACAAGGTGCCGATCCGGTCCACCATCTGGTCGCAGCCCGACGGGAACCGCGTCTGGACCTTCGACCTCGTCGGCATCTTTGACGGCCGCGACAAGAACACCGACACGACGCCGCTGTTCTTCCGCTACGACTACTTCAACGAGGTGCGCACGCAGCGGTGGGGCAAGGGCCTGGTCGGCTGGTACACGGTGCGGGTCAAGAATCCCGCCGAGGCGGCGGACGTGGCCAAGCGGATCGACGCCGAGTTCGAGAATTCCTCGGCGGAGACCAAGGCGGAGCCCGAAGGCGCGTTCGTGCAGGGCTGGGTGCAGCAGATCGGCAACATCGCGCTGATCACCGCCTCGATCCTCGGCGCGGTGTTTTTCACCATCCTGCTGGTGACGGGCAACACCATCTCCCAGTCGGTCCGGGAGCGGCTCGGCGAGCTGGGCGTGCTCAAGGCGATCGGCTTCACCAACGGCCAGGTGCTGGGGCTCGTGCTGATGGAGTCGTGCCTGCTGTCGCTGCTGGGCGGCGCGCTCGGCCTCGGCCTGGCGGTGTTGATCACCCGCGGCGGCGACCCGACGCACGGCATGCTGCCGCTGTTCTATTTCCCCAACCGCGATCTGGTGCTCGGGCTGGGCTTCAGCCTGGGCCTGGGGCTGGTGACCGGCCTGTTCCCCGCCCTGCAGGCGATGCGCGTGCGCGTCGCGGACGCCCTCCGGAGGATCTGACCATGGCCGGACCCATCAACTGGTTTTCCCAAGTCGCCTCGGTCACGAAGTTCGGCCTGCTGGGCATCCCCGAGCGGCGCGGTTCGGTGGCGGCGGCGGTCTTCGGCATCGCCGGCGTCGTCGCCGTGCTGGTCGGCGTGCTGTCCATCGCGGCCGGATTCCGCCGCGTGATGATGGCGTCGGGGGCGCCCGATGCGGCCATCGTCCTGCGCAGCGGCGCGGACAGCGAAATGGTCAGCGGCTTCGGCCGCGTTGAAACGCGCATCATCGCCGATGCGCCGGGCCTCGCGCGCACGCCGGAGGGCCCGCTCGCGTCCGCCGAGCTGTTCGTCATCATCAACCTGCCCAAGAAATCAACCGGCACGGACGTGAACGTCCCGCTGCGCGGCGTCGAGCCCGCGGCGTTCCGGGTGCGCGACCGGCTTCAGATCGTCGCGGGGCGCACCTTTGACCGGGGCAAGGAGGAGGTCATCGCCGGCCTCGGCGCGGCGCGCGAGTTCGCCGGACTGCAGGTGGGCGACAAGCTGCGGGTGGGCCGCTACGAATGGCCGGTCGTGGGCATCTTCTCGGCCGGCGGGTCGGCGGCGGAATCGGAGATCTGGACCGATGCCACCGTGCTCCAGGCGGCGTACAAGCGCGGCGACAGCTTCCAGTCCGTCTATGCCCGTCTGGCCACGCCCGCGTCGTTCCAGCAGTTTGCCGACGCCCTGACGACGGATCCGCGGCTGAACGTGAAGGTGCTGCGGCAGGCCGACTTCTACGCCGAGCAGTCGACGGGCGTCACCAGCCTGATCACCTCGCTCGGCTTCCTCGTGGCCTTCCTGATGGCCGTCGGCGCCGTGTTCGGCGCGCTCAACACGATGTACAGCTCGGTCGCGGCCCGCACCCGCGAGATCGCGACGCTGCGCGCCCTCGGCTTCGGCCGCGGCGCCGTGGTGGCATCGGTCATGCTGGAGTCGATCGCGCTGGCGCTGGTCGGCGGCGCCGTCGGCGCGGGCGCGGCCTACGTCGTGTTCAACGGTTTTCAGGCCGCCACCGTCAACTGGCAGAGCTTCAGCCAGGTCACGTTCGCTTTCGCGGTCACCCCGCCGCTGCTGACGCAGGGGATCGTCTGGGCCACGCTGATCGGCCTGGTCGGCGGCCTCCTGCCCGCCCTGCGTGCGGCGCGCATGCCGGT
Organism: uncultured Opitutaceae bacterium; assembly: GCA_964551145.1. Lineage (GTDB taxonomy): Bacteria > Verrucomicrobiota > Verrucomicrobiia > Opitutales > Opitutaceae > Fen-1467. Next base: position 2,435 of record CAZKDK010000088.1, read on the forward strand.
GGCATTCGCCCTGCGCGAGACCTGATCGCGCGCGAACCGGGCGCCCGGCCGTCGTCAGTCCGCGGTCACCCGCTCGGTTGCCAGCCAGTTCGCCTGCGCCCCGGCCGCGGGCGCAGCCGTGACCTCGAAGCGGCGGCCGTCGCGGAGCGCAATCGCAGCCGTGCCGGGATGGGCCGGCGCCGCGCCGCCGCGGAAACCGTCGATGCGCACCCCGTCGAAATGCGCCACGGCAATGCCGTTTGTGAAATACGGTTCGCGGACCTCGTCCCAGGCGACCGCGAGGTCCCGGATCCGCAGGTCCCGCACGTACTCGGCGTCCAGCGCCGGGATGTCGTGGCTGAAAAGCTGCAGCTTCGGATCAAGCACGGGCCGCAGGTCGAAATTGCCGCCGGCCGTCGCGTTCAGCGGGCTCGCGCGCAGGCGGAAGGTGACGTCCTCGAGGGAAACTCCCGCGATGACGCTCTCGGGCGTGCCGAACACCACCATGCCCGATTCCCCGGTCGCGATCACGTGGGAGAACTTGAGGTTCCGGATGCGGCCGATCGGCCCGCGCTCCTTGTTGCGCACCGCCGAGATGTGGATCGGCTCGCCCTGGCCCCACCAGTCGCCGGTGTGCAGCCGCGTGTCGATCACCAGATTGGTGAACGTCATGTCCTCGATCGAGCCCTCCTCGCGCAGGAAGATCCCGATGCCGCGATTGGAGTCGTAGATGACCAGGTTGCTGAACGCGTAGCGGCGCATGCTGTTCTGGTCGGCCCCGCCGATGCGGATCGCGCTCGACCGCGAGAGGAGCGTGCAATTGGTGACGACCACGTTCTCGGAGTCGTGGCGGATGCCGTGGAAGCCGGGGAGGTCGAAATGATGGTCGTAGCCGCCGAACACGAGGGCGTCGTCGCCCGTGCGGATGTCGCAGCCTGAGATGAGGACGTTGCTGCACGACGTGCAGTCGATGCCGTCGCTGTTGGGGACCATCACGTTGTTCCAGATCCGCACCCCGTTCACGATGACGCCGTCGCAGTCGGCGAAGTGGAGGGTCCAGAACGGCGCGTTGGTGATCCGCGCGTCGCGCACCGTGACGTTGCGGCAGTTGGAAAAGATGATCATCTGGAACGGCCGGTCGCGCGGCACAACCGGGCCGTCGCCCAGCCCCGCCGTCACCTCGCGAAAATGGTCGCGCTGGCGCGTGTACTGGGTGGCCGCGGGCGGCATCTTCTTGGCCTCGGCGAGCGCCATGAACGCGTCGCCGCTGCCGTCGAGGTCGCCCGGGCCCGTGATCGCCACGTCCTCGGCGTCTTCCGTGTAGAGGAGCCCGACCCGCCGTCCGTCCAGCGCATAGTCCGCCAGGTCCGTGCTGCCGCGCAGGACGGCCCCACGCTCGAGACGGAGCTCCACGCGGCTCCGGAGCTGGAGCGTGCCGGTGACGAAGACGCCGGCCGGGACGATCGCCCGGCCCCCGCCCTCGTCGCGGCACCGGTCGATCGCGCGCTGGATCGCGCGCGTGTTCAGCGTCCGGCCGTCGCCCGCCGCGCCGAAGTCCAGGATCGAATGGTCGCTCGCCTGCATCGGAACAGCCGCCAGCAGTAGCCAGGGCAGCAGCGTCGTCAACGGACCATTCGCACGCATGTCGGCTCCGAACATGGCCTCAGTGAGGGATCCAGGCAAGCGATGACCGCCCATTGCGGCGCCCGTCGGCCCGGTTCCCGGGGGCGGCGAAGCCCCGGCCCCTGGCGAGCCTCCCGAACCCGTCGCCGGCACCGCCAGGGCACCGGACGGGCCTCCTTCGCCTGGCCTACGGAGCCCAGGAGCGCCGCGTCCCCGGCTGCGGGCGCACGGCGGACGGAAAAAACTCTGGCCAATTTTCCCGCGGGGACGGACCATGGCCGGGCCACAGCCCATGAGTCGCCTTGCGCAGATCATCTCCCTGCTCTCCCTCGCCCTCACCGCTGTCCACGCCGAGTCGCCGGCCGCCGCGCCGGCCAATCCGCACGCGAACGCCCGCGCGCGGGCCGTGTTCGCATACATCCAGGCCCTGGAGGCGCGAACGGACCACCGGATGCTCTCGGGCCAGTTCACCAACTTCGGCGCCGGCGCCAGCCTGGAGCTGCCGGAGGAGATTGCCGCGCAGACGGGGCACTGGCCGGCGTTGATCGGCGTCGACTACGCGGGTTTCAACCCGGTCACCCACAAAGGGACGCTCGTGACGGAGGAGCCCAACCGCGTCGCGGCCGCGTACTGGAAGTCCGGCGGGCTGGTGACGGTCAGCGCCCACCTGTACAACCCGGCCAACCCCGCTGGCGGCGGACTGCGCGACACCGGCGTCGACCTGGACGCCCTGCTCGAGCCCGGCAACCCGGCGCACGAACGGTGGATGCAGGAGCTCGACATCCTGGCTGCCGGCCTGCAGGAGCTGAAGGCGGCGGGCGTCGTGGTCCTCTGGCGTCCGTTTCACGAGATGAACGGCGCGTGGTTCTGGTGGGGCGGCCAGCCGCCCGCGAAGCTCATCCGGCTCTGGCGGCACATGTTCGACTACTTCACGCGGACCCGCGGCCTCGACAACCTCCTGTGGGTCTACAGCCCCAATCACGGGCCGAAGACAGCCGACTATTACCCGGGCGACGGGTACGTCGACATCGTCGGTCTCGACGCGTACACGGACCAGGTCGACCCGGAACACATCCGGGGCTACGCCGAGATCTCCGGCCTGCCCAAGCCGTTTGGATTCACTGAATACGGCCCCCACGGGGCGGAGAACCCGCCGGGCGACTACGACTACCGCCGGTTCATCGCGGGCATCGTCGCGCATTTCCCGCGAACCACCTTCTTCATGAGCTGGAACGCCAAATGGAGCCCGCCGCGCAATCACCACGCGAAGGAACTCTATGACCATCCCTGGATGGTGAATCGCGAGGATCTGCCGCCGGGTCTGGCGGGTGGCGCGCCATAGCGCCAGGAGGGGAACGTTCCGGAGCGGCTACGCCCCCCCGGGGCTCCGACGCGTCCGCCGTAGCCTCGGCGAAGGCGGAAGGCCCGGCGAAGGAGGCCGGTCGCCGCCAGCCTATCGCCCGAGCTCCCCCGTGCGGATGGCGCGGGCGACGGCCATGCGCGTGGCCCGCGCCGTGCGGGCCGCCGCCTCTTCCGCGGGCAGCGCGTCGATCTCGGGGTCAAACGGCTCGGCGGTCACCGGACCGTCGTAGTTCGCATCGGCCAGCCCCTGCATGAACCCGTCGATGTCGATCACTCCGGTGGTGCAGGGCAGCTTCCGGCGGTTGTCGACCAGCGCGGCGCGCGGCACGCCGGCCGGGGCGTCGTCAATGTGCACGTGCACGATGAGGTCGCGGGTCAGCCCCCGCAGGTCTGACCGCGTGCCCCCGGCAGCATGCCAGTGCCAGGCATCGAGAAGCAGGCCGCAGTTCGGGCCGATGGCGCGCGCCAGCTGCACCGTCTCGGCCACCGAGCGGATGAAGGGGTACCTGAAGGCCCGCTGTGCGGTTTCCGGCCCGATGAATTCGAGGCCGAGGCGGATGCCATGGTCCGCCAGCAGCCGCGCGACCGGCTGGAAGCGGGCGACATGGAACACGAAGTTGTCGTCGAAGGGCCGCTCATCGCTCCCGGAGAGGATCCACATGCCGGCGCGGCGGGCGCCGATCGCGCTGACGCTGCCGAGCTGGGCGGGCAGCTGGACGATGGCATCGTGCCATTCGGTCTCCGTCACCCGGTAGGGCATGAACGGCAGGTTCCAGGCGCCGATGCGCAGACCGCGCTCGCGGAAAAGGTCGCGCACCGCCGCGGCTCCGTGGCGCTCGATCTCGTCGTGCAGCGTTGCCAGCGCGGCGTCGTATCCGCCGAACCCGTGCCGCTCCGCCAGCGCAAGACCATCGCGGAGGGACACGCGGATGCCGACATGGCCGGGATTGAAGGACGCGAACATCGCGGGGAGGGTCGAAAGACGGGGCCCGGGGATGGATCAGGCCGCGAACTCCGCCGTGATCTCTCCGGCGGCGAGCATCGCGAGCAGGGCGCTGGGGCCCGGCGGCAGCGGCAGGTCGACCCGGCCGCGGCGGCGCGCCGATTCGTAGGTCGCGAAGATGATCTCGGTCGGGCGCAGCGCCCGCTCGCTGGCGAGCTGCGGGACGGTTCCGGCCTCGAGACACTGGAAGATCTCGGCAATCCCGCGATAGATGGCCTTGTCGTCATGGATGTTCTCACCCGTGTCGACGACCTCCCAGGCCGCCTGCCCGTTGCGCCGGATGCGCAGCCAGGGGGCGTCAAAGAGGATCTCGATGAGGCCGCCGTCGCCGATCAGCCGGAGCAGGCAGCCGAGTTCGGCATGCTGCCGGCCGAAGTGGTAGACGGCGCGCACGCCGTTCCGGAACCGGAACTCGGTGATGCCATGGCCGGCGTTGACGGCCCCGAACACCTTTTTCGCGCCGCGCAGGTCGATCTGGCCCAGGACCCATTCGGCGGGGGTGTCGTGGTTGAAGAAGAACATCAGGTCGAGCACATGCGTGCCCGAGTCGGAGACGTTGTGCCAGGCCCCGTCCATCCGCTCGAGCCGGCCGATGGCGCCGTCGTCGAGCAGCGCGCGCGCCTTCGCGAGCGGCAGATTGAACCGGCGCTGGTGGTTGATCGCCAGCAGCACGCCCTGCTCCCGGCAGGCCGCATGCATGCGCACGGCGGCGTCCCAGTGGACGTCCATCGGTTTCTCGCAGAAGATCACGCGGGGCTTGAACGGCGCGGCGCCGCAAACCACCTCGGCGTGCAGGTGGGGCCAGAGGCACACGCTGACGACGTCGGGCCGCACCGCGGCCATCATCTCGCGGTAGTCGGAAAAGATGGCCGCGCCCGGCTGGTGGGCCGCCACGAACGCCTCGGCGTTGGGGCGATCGATGTCGGCCACGGCGGCCAGCGTGCAGCGGCCCGACGCCTGGTAGCCGGCCAGATGACGGTGCGCCATGCCGAAGCCGGTGGCGCCGGAGGTGTCCTTGGGCCGGCCGGTGCCGATCAGGGCAACCTTCAGCGGAGTGGGAAGCGATTGCGTCACGCCCCCGTGATGCGCGATCGACGATCCCATGGCGATGCTGTTTTCGGGCGCAGGTGCCTCCCCGGCATTGAACCCGGACGCGTTCCTACGAGACCGCGAGGTGGACCACGCTGTAGGAGCGGGCGGGCAGTTTGAACGTCATGCGGGCGCCCGGTTGCGGCGGCTCGATCGCGCGCGGCGCAACCACGGTCGGCTGAACGAAGCTGTTGCCCGCCTTCAGATCCGGCCCGGTCAACGTCTCGCACGCCAGCACGCGCGTCGGCGTGAGGTCGCGCCAGTCGACGACCAACTCCCGTTCCGCCTCGAGATCGCGGTTCAGGATCAACAGGCAGGCCTGGCCGTTCGGCCGGTCGATCGTCGCCGCCACATCGAGATAGGGAACCTCGTCGTCGCGCGCGAAGTCCGCCCGCAGCCCCTCGGCCCGGATCGGGTAGGTCTCGCTCTGCACCGGCACCTCGAGTACGCGGCCGCGCGCGTAGCGCAACGCCCACGCATAGGGGTAGTAAATGCTCTGGCGCAGCACGGACGTCTCGTTGGTGACCAGCGGCGCGATGACGTTGACGATCTGCGCCAGGCAGCCGACCCGGACCCGATCCGACTGTCGCAGGAGCGTGTTCAGAAAACCGCCGACCAGCAGGGCATCCTCCAGGTTGTAGACCTCTTCCAGCAGGTGCGGGGCGAACGTCTGCCGGCCGTCGCGAAACGGACCGCTGCGCGCACGGTACCAGACGTTCCACTCATCGAACGACAGCCACAGCCGCTTGGGCGACTTCAGCATTCCCTGCACGTAGTCGCAGACGGCGGCGATCTCGTGGATCTGCCGCTCCATGTCGAGGTTCATCGCCAGGAAGCGCGCGGTGCTGTTCCCCGTCAGCTCCGGCGTGTTGCCGTAGTAGTTGTGGAGCGAGATGCCGTCCACCACGTCGTAGCACTCCTGCAGCACCTCGCGATCCCAGACCAGGTAGGTGGGCAGGATCGTGTTGCTCGACCCGCAGGCGACCAGCCGAAGGCTGGGATCGATCACGCGGATCTGCCGGGCGGCGTCGCGCGCCTTGCGCCCGTACTCGGGCGCGGGCACGTGACCCATCTGCCAGGGCCCGTCCATTTCGTTGCCCAGGCACCAGGTGCGCACGTTGTGCGGCTGCGCGTAGCCATGCGTCCGTCGCAAATCGCTCCATTTCGTGCCCCGCTCGACGTTGCAGTATTCGACGAGCGCCACGGCCATCTCCGGCGTGCCCGTACCGAGGTTGAATCCGAGCAGCGGTTCGGTGTTCACCCGCCGGCACCAGGTGATGAACTCGTTGGTGCCGAATTGATTCGGCTCGAGCGAATTCCACGCGCGGTCCAGCACGGTCGGCCGCTGATTCCTGGGGCCGACGCCGTCGAGCCAGTGGTAGCCGGAGACGAAATTGCCGCCCGGATAACGGATGATCGGCACGCCGATTCCGCGCACCGCGTCCATCACGTCGGTTCGAAATCCGTCCGCGTCGGCCAATTTGGAGCCCGGCTCATACACGCCGCCATAGACGGCCCGGCCGAGATGCTCCAGAAACGAGCCCAGCAGGCGCCGGTCCAGCTCCGCGCGATAACGCGCGGAGTCGATGACCGCCCTCGCCGGCCCACGGGCGGTTGCGCCCGTGCCGAGCGCGGCGAAGGGGTTGCGCCACGCCATCGCAGCCAACGCGGCTCCGCCGTAGCCAAGGCCGGCCAGAAAGCTGCGGCGACTCGGGACGCGGCTCATACGGGCCTACCATTGCCAACCCCCGCCCGGACTCAAATCGAATTCCCGGGAGGCCATGGGCTCAACACGGCGGGCCGGGCCCTTCGACGTCCCGGGAGGCCGGAGGGCCCGGCCGGCGCGCGCCCGAAAGGCATCCGCGCCCGCCGGGGCTTCCGGGTTCGAACCGGCGGGGTCGGCGGCACTCCGACCGACCGCGTATCCGCAACGCACCGACGCAGCGGCGGAGGCACTGATCGTCGCCGACCGACGGCTGCATCGGACCGGGGCGCCGAAGGAACTGCACCCGCCTTTCGAGTTCGAGCGTCGCCTCGAATGGCCGCCGGCGCGCGAGAATGCCCCTGGCGTTTGCGTTCCGGCCGGGCCAGGAGTTGGTTGCCCGGTGTCCACCGCCCCGACAACGCCGCCGCCGGCGGAGAATCCCGAGGCCTTCTCGCTTCCGCGCTTTGTTCTGATCGTAGGGGCGACGCTGGCCGGTCTGCTGGGCGCCCTGCGGCTGCTGGCGCCAGGAGTGTGGTCGGCGCAATTCCTGGCGTCGCCCGGCAGCGGGGTCGCGGCGTTTTTCGCCGTCAGCCTCGTCAATTGTTTTGTCGAGTACTTTTTCCACCGCTACTTCCTGCACACGCCCGCCGTGCCGCTGCTGCGCCGCCTCTATCGGCAGCACACACGACACCATGCGCTCACGCGCATCGGGCGGAGGCAGACGCCCGGAGGGCGCGGCGTTCTCTTCATCGAGAACAAATTCCCGATCGTCGCTCCCGAGCAGGGCGAAGCCTCGTTCTTTCCGTGGTATTCGCTCGCCGTGTTCGCCGCCGTGTTCGCACCGCTGCTGGCGCTGCTGCAGTGGCTGCTCCCGATGTTCCCGTGGTTTCTGGGCGGTTTCGCCGCACTCGCGGCCTCCCTCATGCTCTACGAGATCATTCACGCCATCGACCATTGGGCGTTCGCGCGCTGGGCGCCCCTCCTCGAGAACGCACGCTGGGGCCGGTTCTGGCGGAAGCTCTATGGGTTCCACCTTCGTCACCATGCCGTCATCGCCTGCAACGAGTCGATTTCCGGTTTTTTCGGCCTGCCGCTGGCCGACTGGACGTTCGGCACGTGCGTGATGCCGTCGACGATCTACGCCGACGGCGAGGACTGGGCGCCGGAGAAATTCCGCAGCCCGCGCCCGCGCTGGCCGGTCCGGCAGCTCGACTCGTGGGCGGATCGGTTCGTGCAGCGGCGGCGTTCCCACGCCGCCCAGGCGCGCGCGCAGGAGGCGGCCAGCGCGGCGGTGGCCTGGGCCTACACGCGCGGGGAGAAAACCGCCAACTGGGTGACCCACGGACTCGGCCTCGCGGTGAGCATCGCCGGGCTCACGCTCCTGGTCGTGTTTTCCAGCCTGCGCGGCGATGCCTGGCATGTGGTCAGCTTCACGGTTTTCGGGCTGACGCTGCTCATGCTGCACGCGTTCTCGACCATCCATCACGCGCTGCGCGGCGGGCGCCCACAGTCGCTCTGGCCGCGACTCGACTACGCCGCCGTTTTCCTCCTCATCGCGGGGACCTATACGCCCTTTCTGCTGACCGGTCTCCGCGGGTCCTGGGGCTGGTCGTTGTTCGGCGTCGTCTGGGGGCTTTGCGGCGCCGGCGCCGTTTTTCAGCTCTTCTGCGGCGAGCGTTTCCGGCTGGTCTGGACCCTTGCCTGCCTTTTCGCCGGGTGGATGATCGTCGTGGCTCTCCGTCTGGTTCTGACCAACGTCCCGCACGGCGGCTTCTGGCTCCTGTTTGGGGGCGCGGCCTGCTATACGGCCAGCGTCGTCTTTGACCGATGGCCACGGCTGCGGTACCACCACACGGTGGGGCACGCCCTGGTGCTCGGCGGAGGCACCTGCTACCTTCTGGCCGTGCTGCTCTTCCTCCTCCCCCGCGCGTCGTAGCGGCGCCGCTGCCGCCCGCGCCCGGCGTGCTTTCCGCCGCGACGCCGGCGCTCGTGGCGGTACCTGCCCCGAGACGGTCTAGCGGTGCTGGCCGACGGCGCTCGGATCACCCGTCGGCGGCGGAGCGTGGTCCGTTGCCGCCGGGGGACCGAGCAGCTCGGTGAAGATCGGCTTCAGCGCATCGGCCCAGATCTGATAGCCTTTGACCGAGGGGTGCAGCCTGTCCATGGTCAGACCCGCGAACAGCGTGCCGCCCGAGTCCGCGAGCCGGTCGTTGATGTTGACGAACCGGATCGTCTTCCCGTCGGCGAATTTCGCGATGTTCTCGTTGATGCGGTTGATCGTCGGCCCCACGGCCCCGCCGTCGTTGCGCGGGAAGATGGCGGTGAGGATGATCGTCGCCGCGGGCGCCTTCTCCCGGCAGACGTCGATCAGCTTCCTGATCCCCCGGGTGATATCGGCGACCGTGCTCTCATCGCCCGGGATTCGCCCGACATTGTTCGTTCCGGCGAGGATGACGACGACCTTGGGGTTCACTCCATCCAGCTCGCCGTTTTCGAGGCGCCACAGGATGTTCTGGGTTGTGTCGCCGCCCCAGCCAAAGTCGCCGGCGTTCCAGCCGTAGAAATTCTGTTTCCAATTGGCCAGAAAGTCCGG
>CAZKDK010000089.1:0-11543 GCA_964551145.1 uncultured Opitutaceae bacterium
TTGTACAGGTTGCTCACCAGCAGGCGCCCCATGAGATACTCGAGCGAGAAATAGTACATCCGGCGCACGTTGCGCTCGTTGTGCACGCCCTGCGTGGCGATGAATCGTTCGAGGATGCAGTCGCGCACGACCATCGCGGTGGAAATCCACCAGTCGCGGACGGTTGCCGTGCCGGGATCGCGGGCCAGCGTGTGCTTCAGGTGGTGCAGGATGGCCTGCTTGATCGCCTCGGTTCCGACGGTCGAGGGCCGGGGCGCGCCGTGATTCGGCGCGGCAGCCGTCTTGTTGTTCTTGTTCTTGCGGGCGGCGTCGGCGGGCATGGGAGGCTTGGTTGGATCCGGACAGGCGGCGGGACCGGTCGCCGCCGGCGGATGGCGGTCAGGTCATTTCTGGAAACGGCGGTCGATCTCGCCGTGGCTCAACTCGATGAACGTTGGCTTGCCAGCAGGGCTGGTCAACGGCTGCCGGCAAGAAAAAAGCTGGTTCACCAGGAAATTCATCTCCGTTTCGCCGGCCGCGTCGGGCATGCGGACGGCCCGGGCCGCGGCGAGGCGCGCCAGTTCGTCCCGCGCCAGATCCAAATCCCTGGCGCCGAGCAGGCCTTCGCGCAGCGCTCCCACCAGATCGCGCAAAAACGCCTCGGCGTCGCTCGGCTCCATCCATTCGGGCACGGCCTCCACCCGGAAGAAATTGCGGCCGAAGCCGGCGATTTCAAATCCGTGGCCGTTGAGAAACTCCAGCCGGTCGGTCAGCAGCGCCGTCATGATCGCGTCGAGTTCGACCGGCACCGGCAGCAGCAGGCGCTGGCTGCCGACCCGGCCCGTGGCGAACTGCGCCCGCAAGCGCTCGTACCAGATCCGCTCGCGCGCCGCGCGGCGATCCAGCAGCACCAGGCCCGCCGCCGTGTCGAAGACCGCATAGGTCCCCCGAACCACGCCCACAAACCGCCAGCTGGTCCGCAGCCCGGGCGCCGGCGCCGGAACCGCCGCCCGCGGGTCCGCTTCCGCGGCGGGCACCGGGGGCGACAACGGCCGGTAGGCCGGAAACGGCGCGGCGATCCGCGACTCGACCGGGTCGGCCGGCGCCGCTCCGGCCGGCCCGCCGGTCGCGACCGCGGCCGGCACCGTTTCGGCGCCGAGCGCCCGCAGCCGGCTCAGCACCACCCGCATGACAAAGGCGCGCACCTGCGCCTCGGCCCGGAACCGCACCTCGCGTTTGGCGGGGTGCACGTTCACGTCGACCGCCGCCGGATCGATCTCGAGGAAGAGGAAGGCCAGCGGATAGCGCCCTTTCGGGAGCGCCTCATGATAGCTCTCGATCAGCGCATAGCTGAGGGTGCGGCTGTCCACCGGCCGCCGGTTGACGAACGTGATCATCTCGTGGCGGGTCGCCCGCCCCGCGCCCGGCCGGCCCACCAGGCCGGTCAGCCGCAGGCCCGCCTCGGCGGCTTCGATCGCGAGAAGCGATTCGGCGGTCTGCCGCCCGAAGATCTCCGCCACCCGCTCGGCTGTCGTCGCGCACTCCGGCGAGCGGAAGATCACGCGCCCGTCCTCGACCAGGTTGAACGCCGCCTGCGGGCAGGCGAGGGCGTAGAGCCGCACGCAGTGGATGATGTGCGCGCTCTCCGTGGCATCGCTCTTGAGGAACTTGCGCCGCGCCGGGACCGAGTTGAACAGGTGCGACACCACGATCCGGGTGCCCACGGGCCGGCCGCAGTCGCGCACGTGGACGAACTTGCCGCCGTTGACCAGGATCTCGGTCCCGCCCTCCGCGCCCGCCGGCCGCGTCTGCAACTCGAAGCGCGAGACGCTCGCGATCGACGGCAGCGCCTCGCCCCGGAATCCGAAGGTCGCCAGCCGGTCAAGATCGGCCGCCTCGGCGATCTTGCTGGTGGCATGCCGCTCCAGGGCCAGGAGCGCGTCGTCGCGCGTCAGGCCCGGGCCGTTGTCCTCGACCCGGATGTAGGCGGAGCCGCCGCTGCGGAACTCCACCTCGATGCGGGTCGCGCCCGCGTCCAGGCTGTTCTCGACCAGTTCCTTGACCACGGCGGCGGGCCGCTCGATGACCTCGCCGGCGGCGATCTGGTTCGCGACCCGGTCGGGCAGGATGCGGATGGTCGGCATGTCGCGGCGTCAAGCCGGGCGTCACTGCAGCCGCCGGCGCCAGCCGCGCAACTGGCGCCGCACCTGGGCCGGCCCCGGCATGCCCGGACCCGTCCGGCGCGCCAGGGCCCGCCGCAGATCGAAGACCGCGGTCCAGTCGGCGCCGAACGCCGGGTGGATCGCCTGCACCTGCGCGAGCGGCAGGGCGTCGAGCGCGACCGCCTTCTCCTCAGCCAGGCGCACGAGCGCGCCGACGGCGCGGTGGGCTTCGCGGAACGGAACCCCCCGGCTGACGAGATAATCGGCCAGGTCCGTCGCGAGCAGCGCGGGATCGGCCACGGCCGCCGCGCAGCGCTCGCGATGCACGTTCAGGTCCGCCACCAGCGCCGCCAGGACCTCCAGGCAGAGGGCGGTCTCGTCGAAGCTGTCAAAGACCGGCGGCTTGTCCTCCTGCAGGTCGCGGTTGTAGGTGAGGGGCAGCCCCTTCATGAGCGCCAGCAGCGCCTGCAGGTTGCCCTGCAGCCGCGCCGACTTGCCCCGGAGGAGCTCGCACGCGTCGGGATTGCGCTTCTGCGGCATCAGCGACGAGCCGGTGCAGAGGGCGTCGGCCGGCGACGCGAAGCCGAACTCGGTGCTCGACCAGAGGATCAGATCCTCCGCGATCCGGGAGAGGTGCACGCCGGCGAGCGCGCAGGCGGCCGCGAATTCGATGTGCACGTCGCGGTCCGCGACGGCGTCCATGGAATTCTGCGTCAGCCGGGGCCGGCCGCGGCTGTCGACGAACCCGAGCTCCTTGGCCGTGAACTCGCGGTCGATCGGGAGGGTCGTGCCGGCCAGCGCGCCCGCGCCCAGCGGGCTCCAGTTGGCGTGGTCGGCCACCGCGGTCAGGCGCCCGTAATCGCGCTCCAGCATTTCCAGCCAGGCCAGGAGATGATGGGCCAGCGGCACGGGCTGGGCGCGCTGGAGATGAGTGTAGCCGGGGATCAGCACCTCGCGGTTCTGCTCCGCCGTCGCCAGGATGGCCCGGCCCGCCATGCGCAGCAACGACTGCAGGTAGGCGCAGGCCTCCTTTAAAAACAGGCGCATGTCCAGGGCCACCTGGTCGTTGCGGCTGCGGGCGGTGTGCAGCTTGGCGGCGGCCGGCACGCGCTGCGTGAGCGCCTGCTCGATGTTCATGTGCACATCCTCGAGCTCCTCCTCCCAGGTGAAGGTGCCCGCCTCGATCTCGCGCCCGATCTTCGCGAGACCGTTGCAGATCGCATCCCGTTCCGCCGCCGTGATCAGGCGGGCCCGCGCGAGCATGGCCGCGTGGACCTGGCTCCCCTGAATGTCGAAAGGGGCGAGGCGCTGGTCGAACGACACCGACTCGCTGAATCTTCGCATGAGCGCGGAGGGTTCACCGGTGAAGCGTCCGCCCCAAGTGGCCTGGGATTTCTTGGACATACGGCGCCTGCGATCATCCTCCGGGCCCGGCCCCGGGGCAAATAGAAAGATGGGTTGCCCGGCCCCGCCATCACCGCACAGTAAGCGCGTGGCCGGTCGCGTCTTTCAGGCACTCGTCCTCTTCGCGGTGATTGCCGTCGGGCCGGGCCCGGGACGCGCCGCCGCGCCGGCCGGGAGCCTCCCGTCGCAGGCGTTGGTGGATGTCACCAAGACATCCATCTACCTCGGCAGCGTCCGGCTCACGCTGACCCCGCTCCCGCGTCGCGACGGCGCCTTTGCCGGCGACTACGCCGCCAATGTGGTCCCGTTCTTCTTCTTCAGCGAAAAGGGGCGTCTCTCGATCGAGTTTTCCGACGACCAGCTCCGCCAGCTGGAGCGCGGCGAAACCGTGTATTTCAAGGGGCAGGCGCGCAACAGCGCCGGCCACGAGCGCCGCATCGAGGGCCGGGCCGTCCCGGAGGCCGCCGGCGTCGCCCGCGGCAAGATCAAGGTCCGCGTCCACGTCGGCAAGGTCGAGCTGATCTTCAATTCTTCCTACCGCCTCGAACCCGCCAAGTGATCGCCGGCCGGACCTCACTCCGTCCAGTGAACCACGATCGGGACGTCGACGGAGGGCGACAGGCTCTGGTGCACCGGGCAGGCGTGCGCGATCCGCTCCAGCGAAGCCGCGGCGTCGGCCGAGTGCGGCCGGGGCAGCCACAGTTGGGTCGCCAGCCGCGCGATGCGCCGCGGCAAGTCGGTCGACATCTCCTTGACCACTTCGAAGCGCGCGCCCGTCAGATCGACGCCGAGGCGCCGCGCCGCGATTCCCATCGTGGTCAGGATGCAGGTGCCCAGCGCCGTCGCCACGAGGTCGGTCGGCGAGAACGTCTCCCCCCTCCCCTGGTTGTCGACCGGCGCGTCCGTCTCCAGCGTCTTCGCCGAGGGGCCGTGGGTGGCCTCGCAATGCAGTTCGCCCCGATAGTCTCCGGTGATCTTGACCATGGCGGCAGTGTCGCGAGATTCGTCAGCCCGGCAAGGCGCAACCTCGCCGGCCGACCCCGAGTCGAGGCGCGCGGAGGGCGCTGCCCGGGCCCGCCTGCAAGCTCGACCGGGGGCGGCGCGCCCGTAGGCTCGGGCCATGTCCCTGCCCCCGGAATCCCCCGGCTGGAGGCTGCGCCGCAAATGGCTTCCCGCCGCGCTGGGCGCGGGCGTCTGGCTCGCCGCCGCCGCCTTCGCCACCGATCACGGGTCGTTGCGGGTCGATGCCACGCACCGATTCCTCGAACACGCTGACGGGACGCCGTTCTTCTACCTCGGCGACACCGCCTGGACGCTGCTCAGCCGCCTTTCGCGCGACGATGCCTCGTTCTACCTCGCCAACCGCGCCGCGAAGGGCTTCAGCGTGATCCAGGCAGTGGTCATCGCGCCCGAAGGCGGTCTCACCACGCCCAACGCCAACGGTGACCTCCCGCTCGACGGCGGCGACCTCGGTCGGCCCAACGAGACCTACTTCAAGCATGTGGACTTCGTCGTGGACCGCGCCGCGGAGCTGGGCCTGGTCATGGGGCTGCTCCCGGCCTGGGGGCAGTACTGGAAACAGCCCGGCAACGGGAGTCCCCCGCTCTTCACGGCCGAAAAGGCCCGCGGCTTCGGCCGGTTCCTCGGCCGGCGCTACCGCACCCGGCCCGTCATCTGGATCCTCGGCGGCGACCAGGACATCGCCTCCGCGGCGGAGCGCGCGATCATCGACGCGCTGGCCGCCGGCCTCCGCGAGGGCGACGGCGGCACGCATCTCATCACCTACCACCCGCGCGGGCCGGGACTGTCCTCCAACTCCCTGGCCGACGCGCCGTGGCTCGATTTCAACATGGTCCAGTCCTCGCACGGCGGACACGACCACGACAACGGCCTCTTCATCGAACACGACCGCGCCCTGCAGCCGGCCCGGCCCACCCTGGACGGCGAGGCGCGCTACGAGTGCATGCCGGTGGGCTTCTATTTCGCCGACGCGAACCGCCTCGACCGGTTTGACGACTACGACGTGCGCCAGGCCGCCTACTGGTCGCTCCTCGCCGGCGCCTGCGGGCACACCTACGGCAACAACAATGTGTGGCAGTTCTGGCAGCCCGGCCGCGCTCCGGCGATTTCCCCCAACCTTTCCTGGCGGCAGTCGCTCGACACTCCCGGGGCGTTCCAGATGGGCCTGTTGCGCCGTCTCTTCGAATCGCGCCCGTTCAACCGGTTGGTTCCCGATCAGTCGCTCCTCGCCGATGCGCCGCGCGACGGCGGCGCCAAGGTCCGGGCCGCCCGCGCCGCCGACGGCTCGTTCGCATTCATCTATTCGCCGCGGGGCGAACACTTCACAGTGGACAAGTCCGTCTTCCCGGCCCGCCGCATGCGCGAGATCTGGTGGGATCCGCGCTACGGCTGCGCCTATCTCGTGCACACCACCGACACGCACGGCTTCCAGACCTACACCCCGCCTACCGCCGGCCGCGGCCAGGACTGGCTCCTGATCATCGAGGACACGGCCCTCAAGCCGGCCGGTGAGGACGTCTCCCCACGGCCTTGACGGCCGGCCGGCGCTTCCGCGGCAGGGCGCAAGCGCCCCCCCGCCGGCGAAGGCTGGGCCTGGTTGCTCCTACGCGCGCAGGGCAGTCGACCAGTGGCCTGACCCTACGCTCGGTTTCCGGACCTCAGTGCTTTTCAGCGAGGGAACGCACGTAAGCGATCACCGGATCGATGGCGGATGCGGGCAACCCGTGCCGAGCGCCGTCGGCTTCCTGGAAACGAACCGGGTCCATCCGGCGCCTGCCCTCCAAAACGATTTTGCGCAGTTCGTCGTCGGATTTCTCCTGCACGTAGGCTGAGTTCAAGCGGGGGAGCTTGAACTTGAAGAATTCGTCGGCGGCGCGATTGCCCGCGCCATTGGCGCCGTGGCAGACTTGGCAGGTTCGCTCGAATATCTGCTGACCGGTCAACGTTGCCGTTGGTTCCGGCACGCCGACCATGACCTTGTGAGTGCGAACTTCCCCCCTAACCGAGCCCACTTGGTAACCATCCTCTCCGTGTATCCATACTTCCGATAGTGTCGCCACGCTATCCTTGTCGGCGAAAAGCGAGGTGGGCGAGGTGCCCTGGTCGAACACCAACGTGGCCTCAAAATTCCGGGTCGCCGCCGGCCCGCCCAAGCGGGTGCCCGCGGTGATACTGACGGTCGCCCCGGCGCCGGTGACCGTGACGACATTCGTCGAGTTGTCGCAAACGATGGTATAGCGCCCGCTCGGAAGTTGGCGGTTGCCGGCATTAAAGGGGAAAGAAATGTCGATTTCAAAACCCTTGCCGAATGCCGACATCGTCAGCGCGCAAAACAGACCGATAAGCAGACCGCGTCGAATCTTCATGGCTCAATCCTCGCCGCAAAGTTGTATCAACTGGCTCTAGCGCCGGAATGACGAAGAAATCCAATTGACTGGGTTGTAATAACGGAAAAACGATGGAAATGAAAGAATAAAGTCGGCCGCCGCCTGGACGACATCGATATCGCAATTGTCCTATGCGGCGAACACACGCGTAAAGCAGGCGGCATGGCCGCTGAACCCACCCTCGCCCGGAAGAACGATGAGCCGCATCTCCATCTGGCGGCTTGCTCGGTCAAAACCCGCACCAAGCGTCCATCGGAAAAGCCGTCGGACTTCGTCCCTATCAAGTGGCGCGGTGGGCGGGACTCGAACCCGCGACCGGCGGTTTAGAAAACCGCTGCTCTATCCGGCTGAGCTACCACCGCTTGAAACCTGTGGCTCACGGGATATCTATCCCCCTCTGCATCGACAAGGGAAAATCCCATGCCACCCCGCTTCGTCAGCGTAACCTGCCCATCCTGCTTCCAGCAGTTCGAAGTCGCGGTGCCCCCGGCCGCGGAGCTGCCGGCGGAACTCGACTACGATTGTGAGATCTGCTGCCGGCCGCTGGTGATCTCCATCCGCGACGAAGATGGCGGGATCCAGGCGGAGACGCGGGGCATCAACGAGTAGGGCTGCTGAAGATGGCGGTTGTGCCGGAGACCAGACTACACTTGACTTGCCTTGTTCGCATTCTACGTTCGCCCTCCTTTCCGGCACGGGGTGGTAGCTCAGCTGGTTAGAGCGTCTGCCTGTCACGCAGAAGGTCGCGAGTTCGAATCTCGTCCATCCCGCCATCCTTCGCCCTTCGGGCTACGGATGGCGCAGCCCACGCAATCCGCGCCGGCCGTGATGCCGAGGCGAGGGACGTTGCGGCGAAGGATGCCCTCCGTAGCCCTCTCCGATGAGGGGCGAAGGAGGGCAGCTCTGGATCCGCGCCGAATTCCTCGGGGACCCAGGCGATTATTGCGGCGCCCGCGCCAGGAGCTGCCCGAAATCCGCAGCGGCTGTCGCGTCGGCGGCTTTGCGCACCGCCTCCCGGTGGCTGGCCAGCCCGCGCGCCCCAGGCCGCCGGCAGACGGGTCTCCGATGAAGCCGGGCACGGTCGTCCGCGCGGCGCAAACCGGGCGGCCCGCTTCCTCAGGCTACGGAGCCACGCGGCGTTCCGTCGTCTCCGGCCAGTCGTCCGTGCGGAAGGGTACCGCGGGAAGTCCGGCGCCGTTGAAAAGCGTCGCCTCGGGATTGCCCTGCCAGGCATAGCGCGCCGCGGCGGGTTCCGGCACCTGGGGCGATGATACGACGACGGTGTCTCCGTCGAGGCGCGCGTCGGCCCAGTGCCACTTGCGGTCGGCCCCGGCGATGGCGAACTCCGCCGGCTTCCCGCCGCGGGCCACCAGGCCTCCGTCCACATGCCCGAAATGGATCCGCAGGGCTCCCGGCAGCCGCTCGACCGAGGCGAAGGTCGGCCCCTCGCTGCAGACATTCCGTCCGAACGCCCCCCGGAGCGCGCACAGCGCGAGGCGTTCGCCCACCACCTGCTTGTCGATCGGATGGATGTTGTCGGGATCGCCCGTGTCGATGGTGACGGCCAGCCCCGTGTGGGGCACGCTCCGGACCGTCAGCGCCTGGGCTTCGCGCAGTTCGGCCCAGGTGTCGTCGCCCGGCTCGGCCCGCCGGTGCATGAACGCCGGCAGGCTCACGATGTAGAAGGGCAGATCGTCCTGCCCGAACGCCCGCCGCCAGTCGGCGATCAGCGCCGGCAGCAGCGTCCGGTACTGGAACGCGCGCTCGGCATTGGCCTCGCCCTGATACCAGAGGGCGCCCCGGATCGCGAGGGGCGCGAGCGGCGCGATCATGCCGCGGTAGAGCACGGACGGCATCGTCGGGTAATTCTCGAAACCGAGCGGCATCGGATGCGGCGGCCGGCTGTCGACGCTCAGCGCCCCCTTCCAGGCCCCGGCCAGCGGGATCACCGTGCCGTCACCGAGGACGAGCCGCAGGGTGTCGGCCGGCGATTCCAGGCCGCCGTTCGGCAGAACCTTGAAGACCCGCAGCGCCACGGCGTTCCGTCCCGGCCGCAGCACGTCAGCGCCGATCGGATACACCCGCGGGTTCTCGACCCACGAGCTCGCGCCGACCCAGCGGCCGTTGATGTAGGCGGTGTCCATCTTCTCGACCACGCCGAGATAGAGGCGCGCCTGACCCGCCGGCAGCGGCTCGGGCAGCGTGATCTCCCGGCGGAACCAGGCGACTGCGGGCGTGTCGGGCACGCCCAATTCGCGGAACCCGCCCGGAATCTGCACCGGCTTCCAGCCGCCGTCGTCAAACCCGGGCGCCGCCCAGGTCGTCCCCTTCAGCCCGACGTCATACTCGTCGTACCAGTGCATGACGAAGTTGCCGTACTCGGGCCCGCCCTGCTGCCGGAGACGCTCGATCTCGGCCAGGGCGGCGTCGAAAGGCTTCATCCCCCGCAGGGTGTCCGGATTCATCCAGCACTCCGCCGGCGTGCCGCCGATGGCGTCCTGGATCAGGCCGATCGGCACATGCAGCTCCGCCTGCATCCGCCGCGCGAAGAAATAGGCGACGGCGGAGAATCCACCGTTGCCGCCTTCGGCGACCGTGGCGGGAGAACAGATCTTCCAGGTGCCCGGCACCACGGGCGCGGTTGAATAGGACACCTGACTCGGAACCTTGAACAGGCGGATCTCCGGGTGATCGGCCGCCTTGATCTCGTCGGCGCCATTGCGCGCGCGGCCGATTCCCAGCTCCATGTTCGATTGTCCGCCGCACAGCCAGACGTCGCCGACCAGGACCTCGTGGAGTTCGACGTGCCGCGGCCCGTCGATCCTGACGCTGTAGGGCCCGCCGGCCGGCGGCGGTCGGATCGCCACCTGCCACCGGCCGTCGGCGCCCGCGACCGCCGTCGCCGTCACCCCCGCGATCTCAACCCGGACTTCGCGTCCGGGCTCCGACCAGCCCCAGAACGTGTTGGGGCGGTCCCGCTGCAGCACCATGTTGTCGCCGAAGACGGGGCTCAGGAACGGCAGCGGCTCCGCGGCCGCCCGGGCTCCCGCCACGGTCAGGAGCAGCCACGACGCGGCAAGCAGCGTCAACCGGACAATGCGACAGGGGCAGGCGGACGGATTCGAGCGCATGGAGGGAAAAACGGGGGTTCAGCGGCGCACCGGCGGCAACCTATCCCCGATCAACGTCGTCCGCCGCGCGACCGTGGCAAACGCCGGCCCGTTCTCTCTATAGAGTCTCGCGACGGCCCAACGCACGGAGTTCCGCGCGCGGCGCCCGCGCGCCGCCAAGCGGAGGGCCGGCCGCGGGCGCAGGTTCCCGTTGACATTCCCCGGGCGGAACCATCTTTGCGTGACGACATGCCTGCGCCGGTCCCAGCCGCGGTCGAAGTGCGCGATCTGTCCAAACGCTACGGCCAGGTCGAGGCCATCCGCGGGGTCAGCTTCGAGGTGGCCGCCGGCGAAATCTTCGGCCTCCTCGGCCCCAACGGCGCGGGAAAGACCACCACGCTCGAATGCATCCTCGGGCTGCGCCGGCCCGACGCCGGTTCGATCGCGCTGGGCGGCGTCGATGCGATCGTCCAACCCGGGCGCGCGAAGCTGCTCGTCGGGGCGCAGCTGCAGGACGCCGCCCTGCAGGATCCGATCACGCCGCGCCAGGCGCTGCGCCTCTTTGCCGCGTTCTACCGCGCCCCCGCCGGGGTCGACGACCTGATCGGGCGGTTCGCGCTGTCGGCCAAGGCCGATGCGCCGTATGCCTCGCTCTCCAGCGGCCAGCGGCAGCGCCTCTTCCTGGCGCTCGCATTCGTGAACCGCCCGCGGCTCGTCGTGCTCGACGAGCCGACCGCGGGTCTGGATCCGCAGGCCCGGCGGCAGTTGCACCGGATCATCGCCGGGGTCCGGGCCGCGGGCCAGACGGTCCTGCTCAGCACGCACGACCTGGCCGAGGCCGGCCACCTGTGCGATCGCATCGGCATCCTCGACGGCGGCCGGCTGGTCGCGGTCGCGCGGCCCGCGGAGCTGGTCGCCCGCGGCGCCACCCCGCCGCGCGTGGCCGTGAAGACCGCGCGACCCCTGACTGCGGCGCAGGTCGGAGCGCTGCCCGCCGTCGTCGCCTGCCAGCCTCGCGAGGGCGGCTGGCTCCTCGGCACGACGGATGCGAGCCGCACGATCATCGCCCTGGCGAAGCTGCTGGAGGCGGAGGCGAATCCGCTGCTCGATCTCCAGATCGAGCGGCCCTCGCTGGAGGACGTTTTCATCGAGCTGACCGGCCGGGCCTGGTCGGCGCCGGGGTCGGAGAAGGAGGAGTGATGGATGCCCCGGTGATCCTGTCCGGAATGCTCCGGTATTCCCTGCTGACGCTGCGCCTGAACTTCCGCAGCAAGCAGGCGATCGTGTACGGCTACCTCGTGCCGGTCTTCTTCCTGCTGGCCTTCGGCAGCGTGTTTCGGTCCGACACGCCCCTGCTCCTGCCGCAGATGGGGCAGATCCTGACGATCACCATTCTCGGCGGCGCCTGCTTCGGCCTGCCCACCGGGATGGTCGCCGAGCGCGAGCGCGGCGTCTGGCGCCGCTACCGCCTGCTGCCCGTC
>CAZKDK010000090.1:0-11524 GCA_964551145.1 uncultured Opitutaceae bacterium
ACCGGCGTCCGAAATCCCATTGCAGCCCCAATTCGTCGAGGGCGCCCTCCTGCACTTCCATGAACTTCGCCTCGATGGCCACCTGCCGCACCTCGCGATAGCGGGCGAGGAGCGCGCGGATGCGGTCGAGATTGCGCGGGGCCTGGGTGACGATGATCGCCGACCCGTCGTAGGCGAGGCTGCTTCCGGGCATCCCCGCGAAGTCCACTCCGGCCTGCTGGAAGAATCGCTGCAGCCCCGCCGTGGCGCCGCTGGACGGGCTATCGTCGCCCCCGCGGGCGGGCGGATCAGCCGCCGCAGGGGTGCGCGCTCCCCCCGGACCGGGCCGCACCAGCATGCGGATCAGCGTCGCCCGCGTGACCGGGAACACCTCCGTCGCGAGCACCGGGTGTTCGCCGCCGGGCCGAACCACCACCGCGTCGCGCTGGATCTCATACTGGTACCCGATCGCACCCGTGACGAAATCGATGACGCGATCGAGCGCGAGGTTGCGCAGGGTCAAGGTGACCGGCGGGTTGGCGTTGGCCGGATCGAGCAGGATGATGTTCACCCCCTTGTTCGGATCGCCCGTCGCATCGAATTGCTCCGCCAGGGCATTCAGGGCTCCGATCACCCGGCGCAGCTCGGCATTGGTGAAATTGACAGCCGGGATGGAGATCGCCGCGAGCTTCCGCCGCACGCGCGACGACCCCTCCTGGCCGTCCGGGCCCGGCGGTAGCGGCTGAGCTTGGACTTGCCGCCGCAGCCAGGATCGATCGACGTCTTTTAGCATCCCGGTCGTGGTCCGTTCGCGCGCCGGACCGGAGGCCAGGGATTCAGGTTCAGCGGACGCCGCCAGCCCGAAAGCTGCCGGCGCGAGCAGGTGGATTGTTACGGCTGACCCGACCAGTCGCAGCAAGAGTAGCGTTTTCATGGAGTGTTTCCGGGCGTGGAGTCGTTCTGATCGGCCAGGGACATTTCCGGCGCCGGTTCGGCCGGCGCGGCCTCCCGGGGACGGACGACCCGCCGCACCGGCGGCCCGGCGCCGTCACGCGGCGCGCATGCCACCAGCGCCTGCGGGGGCTGGAGGTCGATCTGCTCGACGCAGTAGCTGACCCCATCCAGGTCGAACGACTCCCCCGCCTCCGCCTCCCGTCGCAGCGCGGTGGTCCGCCGGCTGGCGAACAGCCCGACCGGTGCGCCCGCAAGGCAAGGCTCGCGCGTCGTGAGTTCGACCTCCGTGCCCGCGCCGTCCTCCGCCACCAGCGCGATCGCGCCCGGCTCGCGGGCAGCGGTGTCGCCATCCGCCGTGGCGGCCGGCCGATCGAGGACCAGGCGCTTGATCGTGACGCCCTGGCCGGAAAGGCGGTCTCCGCTCCGGGCCACCACGGTTTCGCCCGAAATCGCGTCCGCAAGAATTCCCCGCAGATCGCCCGGCCCCTCCGCATAGCCGATCAGCTGCAGGCGAAACGGCCCCCGGCGCACCTGCAGCAACTCGAGGTCGGGCGGCGTTTCCGCAGGATTCCCGCCGGCCGGCTCCACCGGCGCGGCCGCATGGAGGGCCGGAACTCGCGGATCGAAGTAGATCGCGGGCGGCGTGAAGAGGTCATAGACCCACTCGCGTCCGCGCGGCTGGGCCACGGGTTCCGGCCAGCGTCCTCCCTCCCCGGCATCTTCCGGTGCCGGCCGGCCGGCCGCGCTCGACCCGGGCCCCGGCCCCGCCACGTCGCAGCATTCGACCGTCACGCTGAACCGCGATCGCGCCGCGGGCACCACGAGAGCGAGCGATCCCCCGGCGCCGGGTCTGCCAGGCCGGCGCGGCGGAGAATCGCCGGCGGGCTCCACCGCGACGCTGCGTACCACCGCCGGAGTGTCGGATGCGGCCAGCCGGTTGAGCAGCCGCCGCAACGCCTGGCTGTCACCGGTGAACGCCAGGCGGAAGGCCGCGGTATCGACAGCGCCGGGCGCCCGCAGCGAAAGGCGCGGGTCGATCGAAAAGAAGTCGGAGCTGCGGGCCCCTTCGCCGCCGCCGGCGCGAACGTCGCCGATGCCGCGCCTCTCCGGATCCTCCCGCTGCACGCCATCGATCCGATGCGGCCGCGCTGCGATCAGGGCCTGCAGGAGCGCCGCGACCATCCGCCGCTGACGGTCGATGGCCGGGATGACGACGGCGGGCGGCCCGTCGTGGGTGTAGGCCGAAAAGCCAAACCGTTCGCCATCCTTGATGCCGACGCCGCCGCGTGCCGCCTGCTCGCCCATGGCCCGGGCAAACCCGGCGAGCTCGAAGAATGCGTCGGTTCCGGACGCCGGTGCCGGGGGCGCCGGCGCGTCGCGGCGCCACAGGCGCCCTTCGACCTCCCGCAGCGCCTCCGCGCCCCGTTTCAGGTCCGCCTCGATCGCTGCCGCCCGGTCCGCCGTCGGCGCAGGATCGCGCGCGGCCAGCGCAAGCCGCTCACGGTCCTTCCGCTCAAGTTCCGCTTCCGCCTGCCGCGCCGCCCGCCGGCCCGCAACCAGGAGTCCACCCCCGGCGGTCAGCGCCGCGGCCAGCAGCGTCACGCCGCCCGCCCAAATCCGGCCATGCCCGCGGGAGGACAGCGCAAACTTCACAGGAGCCTCCCGGGTGCCAGCACCAGCGTGACCTCGAAACGCAGCACGCCGGACTGGGCGCCGTCAAAACGCTCGTTTTCCACGCCGTCGACGAACGGCGACGCTCGGATCTGCGCCAGCACCGTCCGCGCCCGGCCGAAGGTCTCCGCGCCGGCCGGTCCCGACGGATTCTTGGGATCGAAAAGGCATCCCGCCAGACTGATGCGGATCGGCGGCGCCTCCGGACCCGCCGGCCCGGACCCCGGCGCGAATCGGCCCGCCCCGGAGCTGCCCGGGCGTTTGGGACCGGCCGGGAGCTGGACCTGCAGTCGCTCCAGCCAGGCATCGCCCGACTGGGCGAGCCGTTCCTGCAGATCCGCGAGAAAGCCGATCCAGCCGCGTTTCGCCTCGACCAGCCTTTGCAGGGCGACGGTCCGCCTCCTGACTTCCGCGAGCTGATCGAGCTTCTCGCGATTCTGACGGCCCAGGCGCCGGAGCCGGCCGATCGCGATCCCGACCTCGGCGGCCCGATCACGCGCCGTATTGGCGGCCGTGCGTTCCCGCACGATCGCGCCGCCCATGGCGGCCATGAGCAGCAGAGCCGCCGCCACCAGCGCACGGCGGTGCCGGCGGAAGCTCGTCGCCCAGCGAAGCGACCGCGGCAGCAGGTTGACCGCCCCCGGACCGCCGTGCGCTGCGGCCAGGCCGACCAGGTCCCCCAGCAGCGCCGGCCCGATTTTCTCCGGCTCCCCGGCGCGGAGGCCGCCGGCATGCAAGCGGCGCCACGGGTCGCGATGCATGACCGGCAAGCGCAGGTGCTCCGCAAGGCGCGCCGACAGGCCGGCAAGCTGCGCCCCTCCGCCTGAGAGATAGAGGCGCTCGGGTCCGCGGGCGTTCCCTGCGCCGATCGCGGCCAGCGATCGCGCCAGCTCTCCGCCCAGCCGCCGGCTGAATTCATCGGCCGCCGACCGCACTACCGGGTGCGCCGGCGCCGCCTCCCCGGTCCCCGCCTCCCGTTTCAGCAGCTCGGCGCGCGCGAAGTCCAGCCCCAGTTCCCCGGCGACCCGCTCGGTGACCGTGTCTCCGCCCACCGCCAGATTGCGGAGGCACGATGCGCCGACGCCGGACACCAGCTGGGTCGATCGCGCTCCGATCGAAACCGCCAGTGCGCTCGGGAAGTCCGGATGGTTGTAGGCCAAACCGTGCCGCAGCACCAGCCAGGCCGGCAGCGCCGCCACGGGAAGGAGCCCGGCCGCGCACAGGCGCGCGCCCAGCGCCTCGATCGTCGAACGCCGGGCGGCGGTCAGCACGACCTCCTGGCCCCCGCCCGATCTACCCACCGTGGCCTGCGCGCAGACGAGTTCGGCCAGCGGCAGGGGAACGCCCTGGCGCAGCTCGAACGCAATGATCTGGCGCCGCCGCCGCGCCGGCACCCGCGGCAACTCCACGACCCGGCTGAAGGTCAGATGAGCGGGCAGGCCGACCACGCAGGCGCCGGCCAGGGATTCGCGCCGGGTTAGCGCCACGAGCGCGACGCCCGTCTCCGCCAGCCATCCCTCCTCCGTGTGGTCGCGGCGCGGCAGCCATTCGACTCCGGCTTGGATCAGCTCCAGGCATCCGGTGGCGGCGCGGCGGAAACGCCCGGCAAGCACGCGACTCGTGCCGCAATCGACGACCAGGATATCGCTTGATCGCATAGGGGAGTTTTCTACTATTTGAAAACCTCGTGCCCTTTCAAGTCGAAACTGTGCGAATCCGGGGCGGCCCCCTCATCGGAGGGAGCCGCCCGCAGCCACCCATCCCAGCCCGCGACCTAGTCCCGCATCCACCAATCGGGGCCGATGGGGCCGAGGGAATAGATCATGGTCGTCCGAACCGTGCCGTTCATCCGCCAGATCGAACCTGCGCCCGTCGCCGTGTTCTCCAGGAGAATGTCGAGTTTGCCGTCCCCGTTGAAATCGGCGACGCCCACGAACGACCAACCCGTGCCGACGGCGCCCAGCGAGATCGTGCTGATCGGCGTGAAGCCGTTCATCGTCCAGATGGAGCCCTGGCCGGTGACCGTGTTCTGCCAGAGGATGTCCACGTGGCCGTCGCCGTTAAAATCCCCGGTCCCGGCAATGGACCAGTCCGTGCTGACCACGCCGAGCGAGACGACCGTGGCCGGGAGCCCGTCATTGGTTACCCAAAGGAACCGCTCGCCGGTGACGCGGTTCTGCCAGAGGATGTCGGCCCGGCCATCGCCGTCGAAGTCCCCGATTCCGCCCACCGCCCAGTCGGGGCTGACGACCCCAAGGGAAACGATGGTGGAAAGGGTCGGACCGTTCATCAGCCAGACGGCGCACTCGCCGGTGGCGCCGTTCTGCCAGAAGAGGTCCGGGTTGCCGTCGGCATTGTAGTCACCGACCCCGACGACCGACCAATCGGTGCTGACGACGCCGAGCGACACGGTGCCCGTGTGCGTGACTCCGGCCATCAGCCAGATGGCGCGTTCGCCGGTCGGCCGGTTCTGGAGGACGATGTCCGCACGGCCGTCGAAATTGAAATCCATGGGCACGATCGACGCCGCTGCGACAACCCGCAGGGTCGCCCTGCTGCTCGTCACCGAGGCGGCGTCATTGCTCGCCACCACGGAATAGGCGCCCGCGTCGGCGGCAGTGACCCCGACCAGGGTGCAGGTGGCGCCGGTTGCGCCGGCGATCGCCACGCCATCCTTGCTCCATTGGTAGGTGGGCATCGGCGTGCCATCCGCGGCGGCGGAGAACGTGACCGTCGCTCCCGTCTTCACGGTCCACGCGACCGGCTGCAGCGTGAAGACAGGCGACGCGTTGACCGTCAGCACCGCGCCCGTGCTCGTCACCGAGCCGGCCGCGTTCGTCGCCACAACCGTGTAGGTGCCCGCCGCGGCTGCCGTGACACCGGTGATCGTGTACGAGGCGCCCGTGGCCCCGCTGATGGCCGCGCCGTTCTTGAACCACTGGTAGGTGGGAGCCGGCGTGCCGCCGGCCGCGGCCGTGAACGTCGCCAACCCGCCGGCGACCACCGTCAGGCTCGCGGGCTGGAGCGTGAAGACAGGCGACGCGTTGACCGTCAGGACCGCACCCGTGCTCGTGACCGAGCCGGCCGCGTTCGTCGCGACGACCGTGTAGGTGCCCGCCGCGGCTGCCGTGACACCGGTGATCGTGTACGAGGCGCTCGTAGCCCCGCTGATGGCCGCGCCGTTCCTGCGCCACTGGTAGGTGGGAGCACCGGTGGCCGTGACCTTGAAAGTGACCGTCGCGCCCGCCTGGGCCGTCTGGCTGACAGGCTGCGTTGTGATGACAGGGGCGGCGACGACCGTCAATATGGCCCCTTGGCTGGTGGCAGATCCGGCGCAGTTCGACGCAACGACCGTATAGGTGACGGCGGCAGTCTGCTGGGCGCTGATAAAACTGAGGGAGGAAGCCGTGGCCCCGGTGATCGCCACGCCATTCTTGTACCACTGGTACGTGGGTGCGGGCGAACCGGTGGCGGCCGCCGTGAATATGACCGTCACGCCCACTTTCACCGTCTGACTCGCCGGCTGGGTCGTGATGACCGGCGGCACGGCAACCACGAGCGTCGCACCAACGCTGCTGACGGAACCGGCCCCGTTGCAGGCGACAACCTTGTAGGTGCCCGCGTCGCCCGGCAGGACGCTCGCGATCGTGTAAGTCGCGCCTGTCGCCCCGGCGATGGCCACGCCGTCCTTTTGCCACTGATAGGTGGGAGCCGGGAGACCGCTCGCCGCCGCCGTGAACGTCACGGTCGCGCCGGGCAACGCCACCTGGCCCGCGGGCTGGGTCACGAACGCCGGAGGCGTCGCGACCGCCAGCGTGGCGTTGTCCGAGGTCGTCGACCCGGCCGCGTTGAACACGACGGCATAATAGTTGCCGGCGTCCGACGGCTGCGCCGCCGCGAGGGCGTAGGTCTGCGCCGTGGCGCCGCTGATGCTGGCCCCGTCCTTGTACCACTGGTAGGACAGCGGCGTGGTGCCGCCAGCCGTGACCGAGAAGGTCACTGTCTGGCCGATCGTCGCCGAGCCGGCGCAGGCGCGGGCGGAATTGACTGAAAAAAACGCGATCCCGGCAAGGCCAAGGATCGCGCAGGAACGGCGGAGGTCAGGGAGTTGCATGTAGGGGTATCGAGGGTGGGCGGCCAGTGTATGGTGTGCCCCTGTCGGCTCCCATGGGTGAAACCCTCCACAACGCGCGAAACTCGCAGAGTATTCTGTAAAAAGCATACGAGGATCGCCGCGCCGGCGGAAATGTCATCGATTTGCGGATACACCAGCGCCCCTCACCCGGCGCCGGCCGCGGGCCTGTCGCAAAAACCTTGCCCGCCGCCGCCCCGATGGCACGCTTCGCCCACCGCCGCCACGGGGCGGTGCGGCGCATGGCCTCATCCCTTCCCTACAAGATCAGCGTGCTCGTCTTCATCGAGAACCCGGCGGGCGAGGAACTGCTCATTCACCGCAACAAGGCGCCGAATCTCGGCAACTGGAGCCCGATCGGCGGCAAGCTCGAGATGGCGAGCGGCGAGTCGCCGTTCGAATGCGCGGTGCGCGAGACGTTCGAGGAGACCGGCCTGCGCATCGGCATCGCCGACCTGCACCTGTTCGCGATGATCGCCGAGAAGGCCTACGAGGGCGAGACGCACTGGCTGATGTTCCTGTTCCACTGCCGCCGGCGCCTCCCGGCGCTGCCGCCCGACATCTCCGAGGGGCGGTTCGCCTTCCACAGCCGCGCGGCCATCGACCGGCTGATCATCCCGGACACCGATCGCGCGGCGCTGTGGCCGATCTACGACCGCTACCGCGACTCCTTTGTCGCGCTGCGCGCCGACTGCGCACCGGACCGCCCGGTCGCGGTCGTGATCGAGGAGGTCACGCCGCCGCCGGCGTAGACCGGCGCTCCGGCGACTGCCGGCTCGCCGCAGGGATCCTGGTCCCCGAAAAGCCAACTCGCGCTTGATTATTCGGCACTTCTATCGACCATTATCCCGGCCAGCGCCATCGATCTTTCCTCCACCCAGTGACGAAGAAGACTCCGGCCACCGAAGAAAAAGGCGAAACCGCGCCCGCCGTGCGGGCGTCGCCGGCAAGTCACGCCCCAATCAACGCCCGGCTGACCCGCGACGAGCGGCTCGCACTGTACCGGACGATGATGCGGATCCGCCGCTTCGAGGAGCGCTGCCTGCGCGCGTACCAACAGGGGCGCATCGGGGGGTTCCTCCACCTCTACATCGGCCAGGAGGCGGTGGCCGTGGGCTGCTGCTCCGTGCTCCGGCTGGAGGACCACGTCATCACCGCCTACCGCGACCACGGCCACGCCATCGCGGTCGGAATGAACGTCAACGAGCTCATGGCCGAGCTCTACGGCCGGGCCACGGGGTGCTCCAAGGGAAAGGGCGGCTCGATGCACTTCTTCGATCCGGCGAAGCGATTCTGGGGCGGACACGGCATCGTCGGCGGCCAGGTCCCCCTCGGCGCCGGCATCGCCTTCGCGCTGAAATACCGGGGCATCCAGGGAGCCTGCCTCACGTTCCTCGGTGACGGCGCCGTCAACCAGGGCGCGGTCCACGAGACCTACAACCTCGCCGCCCTCTGGGAGCTTCCCGTCGTCTTCGTCATCGAAAACAACGGCTATTCCATGGGCACGAGCCAGCGCCGCTCGTCCGCCGGCCCCGGACTGGCGCGGCGGGCCGAGGGCTACGGCATGGAGTGGGACACCTGCAACGGCCATGACCTTTACGAGGTGCGCGAAAAGGCCGACCGGCTCCTGCGGCTCGCGCGCGAGCAGGGCCGGCCGTCGCTGCTCGAGGTCATGACCTACCGCTACCGGGGACATTCGGTGGCCGACCCCGATTCGACCTACCGCACCAAGGAGGAGATCGAGAACTACCGGCGCACCAAGGATCCCCTCTCGCTGATTCACGACACCCTCGTGGCTGAGGGCGTGCTCACCGAGGACCTGGCGAAGGAGATCGATGCGGCGGCCCGCGCCGAGACCGATCGCGCGGTCCGGTTCGCCGAGGAAAGCCCCTACCCGGCCGCAGCGGACATCCTGAAGGACGTCTATTGGGAAGAGGACAACCCCGCGCACAAGCAGTCGCAGGGCCGCATTCTTTTCGACTGACCGCGCCCCGCCCCATGGCCCTCATCACCTACCGCGAGGCAATCAACCAGGCCCTGGCCGAGGAGCTGGAGCGCGATCCCAACGTCGTCCTGCTGGGCGAGGAAGTCGGCCAGTTCCAGGGCGCCTACAAGGTCACGGAGGGCCTGCTGGCCCGGTTCGGCCCGAAACGGGTGATCGACACGCCCATCAGCGAAGCCGGTTTCGTCGGCCTTGGCGTCGGCGCCTCCATGCTGGGACTGCGCCCGGTGATCGAGCTCATGTTCTGGAGCTTCTATTCCGTGGCCTTCGACCAGATCCTGAACAATGCCGCCAACATCCGCTACATGTCGGGCGGGTTGATCAATGTCCCGATCGTCATCCGCGGCCCGGCCAACGGCGGCACCAACGTCGGGGCCACCCACAGCCACACGCCCGAGAACATCCTGGCCAGTCACCCGGGCATCAAGGTCGTCTGCCCGGCCACGGCCTACGACGCAAAGGGGCTGCTCAAGTCGGCCATCCGGGACAACGACCCGGTCATGGTCCTCGAGAACACCATCCTCTACAACGACCGGGGCGAGGTGCCCGCGGGCGAATACACGATCCCCCTCGGGCTGGCGGAGGTGAAGCGGCCCGGCACGGACCTCAGCCTGATCGCCCACGGTCGCGCGGTCATCAATTCGCTGAAGGCCGCGCAGCTGCTTGAGGCCGAGCACGACCTCAGCGTGGAGGTCGTGGACCTGCGCTCCATCCGGCCGCTCGACGAGCAGACCATCCTGGCTTCCGTCCGGAAGACCCACCGGGCCCTCCTGGTTGAGGAGAACAAGCCGTTCTGCGGCGTCGGCGCCCAGCTCGCCTACCTCATCCAGCAGGGCGCCTTCGATGACCTCGACGCCCCGATCAAACGCGTGTCGGCGCTCGACGCGCCGGCCATCTACTCGCCGCCGCTGGAAAAGGAACAGCTCCCCAATCCCCAACGCATCGTGAAGGCGGCGCTGGAGATGCTGTGAGCTCGCGGCCCCTACGCGCGAATTCCGCATCGCCTCACGCCACCCCCCGTTCCATCCTCCGTCGTCCGCCCGCCCTGTCCTCTGACCGCTGTCCTCTGCACCCCTGACGCCATGGCCCAGATCATCGACATGCCGAAACTCAGTGACACCATGACGGTGGGCACGCTGGTCAAATGGCTGAAACCGGAGGGCTCCCCGGTCAAGTCCGGCGACATGCTCGCCGAGGTCGAGACCGACAAGGCGACCATGGAGCTGGAGTCGTTCTTCGATGGCGTCCTGTTGAAGCAGTTTGTCGCGGCGGGCGCGCAGGTACCCATCGGCGCGCCGCTGTGCGCCGTGGGGGAAAAGGGCGAACAGGTCGAGGCCCCACCCGCCCCGGCTCCGAAGGCGGCGGCCCCCGCGCCGAGTGCGCAAGCCTCGGCGGCCCAACCGAAGCCGCTTGCTCCCGCCCCGTCGCCCCAGGCGCCGGTCCCCGGGCCGGCGCCAACGCAACCGGCTCCGCCGGCCGGGTCTCCTGCGCCGGCTTCCGCGGGCGAGGCCCCTGCGCCGACCGGCGCACCCGCCGGTGGAACCGGCGGCCGCATCCGCATTTCACCGCTGGCCCGCAAGCTCGCCGCGGCCAGGGGCATCGACATTTCGCGCCTGGCCGGCACCGGGCCCGGCGGGCGGATCGTGCAGGCCGACATCCTCGCGGCCGCGGCCGCACCGCCGGCTCCGGCCGTGTCGATACTCGCGGGCAGCCCGTCGCTGCTCGCCCGGGGTCCGGTCCAGCCGGAGACGGTCGCGCCGCTGTCCAACATGCGGGCCACCATCGCGCGCCGCCTGGTCGAATCCAAGACCCAGATACCGAATTTCTATCTCGAGGTCGAAATCGATGCCGAGCCCATGCTCGCCCTGCGCACGCAGCTCAACGGCGGCCTGGGCAGGGACGGCGTGAAGCTCACGGTCAGCGATTTCATCCTCAAGGCCAGCGCCGGGGCCCTGCGCGTCGTGCCGGCTGTCAACTGCTCGTGGGAGGCGGAGGGCGGCGAGGCCGGGATGCCGGCCATCCGCCGCCACCCGGCGGCGCACGTCGCGTTCGCCGTCGCGATCGAGGAGGGCCTGATCACGCCGGTCATCCGCGACGCGCACCTCAAGACCCTCTTCCAGATGAGCACCGAGGCCCGCGAACTCGCCGCACTCGCCAAGGCGCGGAAGCTGAAGCCGGAGCAGTTCACCGGCGGCACCTTCTGCATCTCGAACCTCGGCATGATGGGCATCGAGCGGTTCACCGCCGTCATCAATCCGCCGAACGCCGCGATCCTCGCCGTCGGCACGACCGTGCGCAAACCCGTGGTCAGGGACGGGCAGATCGCGATCGGCCAGCGGATGTCGCTCGTTCTCTCGTGCGACCACCGGATCGTCGATGGCGCCACCGGTGCGCGCTGGCTCGCCGCGCTCAAGGAGCTGCTCGAGAACCCCGCGCTGCTGCTGGTGTAGGGTGCTGCGCCGCTCCAAGCGCCCTTCCTCTGCGCCACCCTCCGCGGGCCCCGCCCCGGACGATTGTCATCTATTAAATGACAAACCCGGGCGGCTCAGCCCGGGCGCGATGGTCATCCGTTGCGTGACCGGGGTGCCCGGCCGGGTCGAAACGCTGTTGTCATCTTTCAAATGACCAGGCGCGCAGAGCAGGCTCGCGCCGGCAGCGGGCGCCCCCTTCCCCTCGACCGAGGACGTTTGTCATCTATTAAATGACAATCCTCCCTGATCGGGCCCGTTCGTGGTTGTCATCTTTCAAATGACCAGGCGCGCAGAGCAGACTCGCGTCGGCAGCGG
>CAZKDK010000091.1:0-1819 GCA_964551145.1 uncultured Opitutaceae bacterium
AGTCGCTGATCTTGTATTCGTCCTCGAGGAGCTTGTCGAGGGCGTCGCCCGTCAGCTCGTCGGGGTTCGCCAGAATCGCCTCCTCCTGCTCGGAGGTGAGGCGGTTCATCTCGACGAGCTTGGCGACGATCTGCTGCTGGACTTTGCCGAGGGCCATGGGAATGTCACTCCGCCTTCGCCGCCGCGCCGGCCTCGGCGGCCGCAGTCTGGTCGGCTTCGAGCTTCTCCAGGTAGTCCGAGATGATCTCGAGCGTGGTGCCGTACCAGAGGATGGAGCCGCCGAGCTGTTTCTCCCAATAGTTGCGCACGGCCGGGCTGAGGTAGTAGGCCGTGGCCACGAAGGTGCAGTCCTCCTCCTTGTCGAACGGGAAGGTCCAGGTCGCCCAGCACGGCCCGAGGTCGACGCCCTTCTTGAATTCGTCGGACACGT
The DNA here is from genome assembly GCA_964551145.1 of uncultured Opitutaceae bacterium. Taxonomy (GTDB): domain Bacteria; phylum Verrucomicrobiota; class Verrucomicrobiia; order Opitutales; family Opitutaceae; genus Fen-1467. The sequence continues at coordinate 431 of CAZKDK010000091.1, forward strand.
CGTAGGTGCGCAGGTCGATCAGGCCGATGCCGTCGTTCTCGACGAGGTGGTGCAGCAGGTCATCCTCGCTCAGCACCTTCTTCTCGTACAGGAGCACGCCGAGGAGGGTCGCCTGGCGTTCGGCGTCGCTTTGCAGCAATTCGAGCAGCCGCTCGTTGGCCGCCTCGAGGTCCTCGATTTTGACGAGGTTGGCCTCAACCAGCGAGGCGCCCAAGAGCCGGTTGGCCCGCATGAGCAAGGTGCGATGCTCGGACATGTTGCCGGAAAATGGGTTAGCCGGGAGACGAAAGCGATTTTTTTTCTCCGCGGCGCGCCGCCAGCACGTGCTTTAACAATTCTTTTTGCAGTTCGGGCAGCCCCGCCCCGGTGGCGCACGAAACCGCGGCGACGCGCACGCGATGCCGCCGCCGGAACCGGGCGAGATTCGCCGCCGCCTCCGTCAGATCCATCTTGTTCGCCACGACGAGCCGCGGCTTCCGGGCCAGCGCCGCGTCGTAGAGGGCGAGCTCGCGCCGCAGCGTCGCGTAGTCCTCCTCCGGCGCGCGGCCGTCGACCCCCCCCATGTCGAGGATCAGCACCAGCAGCCGGCAGCGCTCGATGTGCCGCAGGAACCGGTGGCCGAGGCCGCGGTCCTCGCTCGCCCCGGCGATGAGGCCGGGCACGTCGGCGATCTGCAGCCGGCGCGACGCGTCGTCGCGGACGTCGGCCGGCTCGATCACGCCGATCTGCGGGTGCAGCGTGGTGAACGGGTACGGCGCGACGCGCGGTCGCGCCTTCGTCAGCCGCCGGATCAGGGACGACTTGCCCGCGTTGGGAAAGCCCACCAGCCCGATGTCCGCGATGCTTTTCAGGACCAGCCGGAACTCGCCGCGCTCGCCCGGCTGCCCGGGATTGGCCTGGCGCGGCGCGCGGTTCGTCGACGACTTGAAATGGGTGTTGCCCCAGCCGCCGTTGCCGCCGCGGCACAGCACCACGCGCTGGCCGTCCTCGAGGATCTCGACCGCGACCTGCCCCGTCACCACGTTCGTCACCACCGTGCCCAGGGGCAGCTTGAGCTCGACCGGGGTGCCGTCCCGGCCGGCGCAGTCCTTGCCCTTCCCGTGTTCGCCGTGCGCCGCCTTCCAGTGCGGCCGGAACCTGAAGTCCACGAGGTTGTTCGTGTCGTCGTCACCCACGAGCACGATGTCGCCCCCGCGGCCGCCGTCGCCGCCGTTGGGTCCGCCCCACGGCTCGAACTTCTCCCTGCGGAAGCTGGCGCAGCCGCGGCCGCCGTCACCGGCCTGGACCTTGATCGTGCACTCGTCGACGAACATGGCCCCGATGGTGCAGAATCCGCCGGCGAAGCCAAGCGGCGCGTGCGGCGGGTTGAGGTTGAGGTTGAGGTTGAGG
>CAZKDK010000091.1:1919-11400 GCA_964551145.1 uncultured Opitutaceae bacterium
GGCCCGGCCGGCTGGAAGCGGATCAGCGCCGGGGCCGCGTTCGGCCCGGGGTCGGCCAGCAGGCCAAACCAGCCGTCCGCCTCGGCGTTCCAGCCGCGGAACTTCAGCGTGCCGTTGGCGTCGCGCAACGGCTCCTGCACCAGCAGGTCGATCCGCGCGCCCCGCCGCCAGACGAGGCGCAGGACCGGGTTGTCCGGCGCGCCGGACGGGGCCCGCCGGAGCTCGCCCAGCAGTTCGGGCAGCATCGGGTCGGACTTGAACCAGAGCTCGGCCCCCGGCGGCAGCAGCAACCCTTCCGGAACCGCTTTGGCCCCGCGGCAGACCAGGCCCGCCAGCCTCCAGCTTCCCCCCGGCAGGCACCGCCGAAATTCCTCCGGAGCCGGCGCGGTGTCGGCCGGCGCCGTCCCGCGCAGCCGCGGCGGCGGCGTGTCGGACAACGTATGCAGGATCTTCAGCCGGCGGAAACCGGCGCAGACCGGCGCCGGGACGTCGTCCGGCAGCTCCGCGATGAACTGCAGCGCCGCGTTCTCGCCCGTGATTTCAAAAGTCATCACCTGCTCCATCTCCCCGGCCCCGAGGCGGGCCGTCGCCGACCAGCTGGCCTCCCGGGCGCCCGGCGCGCGAACCTCGAACTTGGCCGCCACCTCCGCCGTTCCCTCGCCGGCGCGCCGCAGCACCGCTTCGCCGTAAAGCCGGCGCGCCCGCACCCGGCCCAGCAGCTCGAGCCGCCCCCGGGTGGCGCCGACCACCGCGGCGGAGGCGGCCGTCGCCGGCAGCACCACCGTGTTTCCGCGGTTGATCGAGAAGCGATCCGGATCGATGTTCCAGCCGAGGAGGTTCAGCAGATTGATGCCGTCGGACGTTCGCGCCAGGTCATAGAGCGAGTGCTCCACGTCCTCCAGCGGCAGCGCGTCGGGGCGGCGCTGCCAGTAGCCGACCATGCCGGCGACCGCCTGCAGCACGTACTGCGCGGACAACGCCTTCGCCACCGCCGGGTCGAGATAGTTCCAGGCCGTCGCGACGTAGTAACGCTCGAGCGCGGAATCCGCGCCGAGCACCCGGGTCAATTGCGCCGTCTCCTTCGGGCCGTAGACCGGGCCGAAGAACATCCACAGGGCCAGGCCGCGATGCTTGACCGCCGGGAACGGACGTTCGAGCCACTCGAGTCCCTGGCTGTAGAACACCGGGCGCAGGCCGCCGGGCCCCGCGGGCGGCAGGGTTGCCTTGACGAACCCGAGCGCGTCCGCCCACTCCGGCGGGACCATCAGCCCCGAGAAGTAGGCGTATTCGGCACCGGCCGCGCCGGCATCGCGAAAAAGCGCGCGCGGCGCGACCGAGTGCCCGAATTGGGAGCGCTGGCCGCGCCAGGCGGACTCCCCCGCGGTCACCACGAGCAGCGCCGCTGGCGCGAGCACGACCGCCGAGAATTTCCAGCCGCGCGAAGGCAGCCCGAATCCCAGCCAGATCCCCACGGTCAGCACCAGGGCGCCCGCCGCCCCGAGGTAGTCGATCTCGTAGTTGGTCGCCAGCAGCGCCAGGCCGCCCCCCGCCGCGATCGCCGCCGCCCCCGCGGCCCAGACGCGATCGCCGGCCGTCCGCCGCCAGGCCGCCAGCCAGGCGCCGGCCGGCAGGGCCACGCAGAGCGCACCGGCGCAGGGCAGCCACAGCGGACCGTAGAAGACGCTGATCGGGTGCCACAGCCCCGCCCACGAAAAGGCGCGCAGCAGATCGTGGGATCGCGCGCCCAGCGGCAGCGCCACGACATTGTGCCACCAGACCGAAACCGGAACCCCCGTCCACGCCAGCTCGAAGCCGACCGGCGCCACGACCCCGATCGCCAGAATCCAAGCGATGGTGGCCGCCGCGCGCCCGGGCAACGCCCGTCCCTGCCACCACGCCCGCAGCGCCCATCCGCCCAGCACCGCAAGCGCCAGGAGCTGATAGCTGAGCTTGTTGATCCCACCAAAGAACAGGGCGGCCGCCACCACGGCGTGCCACGCGCGATCCGCCCGGCGCAGCACCGGGGCGACCGCCCCGCCCCAGGCCGCCAGCGCGAGACACCCCACCCCCATCGCGTTGTACCAGATGATCGTGTGCTGCGAGAAGCTGGCGGCCGTCACCGCCAGGGCCACGAGCGCGGCGGGAGGGAGGGGCCAGCGCCGCGCCAGCAGCCATGCGAGGCCGAAGCCGGCGGTGGCCGTCGCCAGCGCGCCGCCCCAGGTCATCCCCAGGTAGGTGCCGCCGAATGCCCGCTCCGCCGCGCCGTTGAGCAGGAACGTGCCCGTCTGCACCGGCGTCGCGAAGTCCCGGTACGGCCGCTCCCCCGCCTGGATCCGCGCGTTGGCCGCGATCACCAGGCCGTAGTCGGTGAAGTCGCGGAGATAACCATGATTCCGGCACCACGGAACGACCGCCAGGGCCGCCACGACGAGCGCCGCGAGCACGGCGGGTCCGGGTCGGCGCGTCCACACGTGCGTCTGCGAATCGGGGTTGGCCATCGGGGAATCCGCCGGACCGGCGGCGACGGGCGAGGTCACCGACGCCGGTCGGGTTCGGGCCGATGCTCGCGAAGTTGCGCCGGGAATACAACTCCGCACATGCGCCGCCGGCAACGAACGCCGCCGCTCCCGGCCGTCAATCCCGCGGCTTCCGGTCCGCCGGGCGCGTCAGCATCCGCAGGCGCCGGCCGTGGGCCGAGTCGGCGATCAGTTGCGCCAGGCGGCGCGCGCGCGTGGCCTCCTGTTTCGCGCTGAGCACCCAGAATGTGGCCACGCGACGGTAGGAGGGCGGCTGTGCCACGAAGAATTCCCATGCCACCGGTTCGGCCCGGAAGGTGCGGCGAAGCCCCGGCGGCAGCTCCCTGGGCAGCGATTCGAACGAGTAGACGCCGCTGCGTTCCGGATCGCGCTGCTCGTAGGCCGCGCGTCCGGCCGGCGCCACGCCGCCCGCCCGTTCCAGGCGCGCGTAGTGGCGCAGGTTGAGCCTGCTCCAGACGCTCCTGGGCCGCCGGGGCGTGAAGCGGACGACGAAGGAAACGGCGTCGCGGGGATACCGCACGCCGTCGATCCAGCCGAAACACAGGGCCTGGTCGAGCGCCTCGGCGTAGGTGACGCCCGGCCCCTCCGCGCCGGCCTTGCGCAGGCGCAGCCAGATCTCGCGCGCGGACGTGTGGTTCGCATCGAGCCACGACCGCCAGTCCGTTGCCGCGGGAAAACGACGCGATCTCATGCGAATTCTCCCGCGGGGGCACCCTGGCACAACCGTCCGGATCGTCGGCTCATTTTCCGGGCGGGACAAACGCGATGCACTCGAGCTCGACCTTCGCCCCCAGGGCGAGGCCGCTGGCGGCCAGCGCGCTCCGGGCCGGCAGATGCGTCTTGAAGAATTCGCGGTAGACCTCGTTGAACCGCGGCCAGTCGGCAATGTCGGCGAGGAAGATCGTGCATTTGACGACGTCTCCGGGCCCGCTGCCGTGGCGCTCCAGCACCGCCCGCAGGTTCTCCAGCGCCTGGCGTGCCTCCGGCACGATCCCGCCGGGAACGAGCGTCAGCGTGCCCGGCTGGATTCCGATCTGGCCCGACACGTAAAGCGTGTCGCCGACCTGGACCGCCTCCGAGAACGGCAGCTCGACTCCGCCGGCGGGAGCCATCGGGAAGAAGCGCGGGGCGTTGGACGGGGACGGTTTCATGGGTAACAGCGTTGGATGGAACGGCGACAGCCCTTGGCGGCCGGATTGGCGTGTAGGTATCGCGCATTGGTGGGCACGGGCCTGGCGGAACGTCACCAGTGATCACTGCCGGGCTTGGTGGCGATCGCCTTGTCCCGGCGGGGCGTCGTCCGGCGGCGGAACCGGTGCCTGGGTGGCTTTGACGAACGCAACGCACTCTGCGGCGTGGGTCATGGAGACCAGATGTCCGCCGTCGAGGAGAAGATCAACCTTCTCCGGCGGCGGAATCACCGGGTCGCGGCGCCCGTGGATCCTCAACACGCGGGTGGTGGTCGCGCCCAGACCCTCCCACGCAAAGATGGCTTCACACATCGCTCGCACCAACGCCGCATCGATCCCGGCGAACATCTGGGCAAACTCGCCGGGCATCCGGCCCGCGGAGAACCGGATCCAGTCAATCGGCGCCACGCGGGCCAGCGGGTGAAGGGCCGCGAGGAGCGTTCTCACCTCTTCCTTGCGGACCGCGCTGCCGACCAGATACAGCGACGGGATCCTCCGGAGTTTCGTGATCTCGCAGGCCACCATTCCGCCCAGGGAGGCTCCGATCAGGACGTCGCCGTCCCTGATGTCGCAGGCCGCGCACATCGATCGTGCCACTTCGGGGATGCTCTGCTCGCCCGCGTGGCGCACCCAGTCATGCGCCGTGAAACCGGGCACCAACGACCAGGGGCCCGGATACATCCGGTGGTCGGCGCCCATCCCTGGAAGTGCGTGGATCATCTTGGACGGCCCCTACCCTGCCCGCTATCGGAGTTGGCGGCGATCGCCTTTCCCCGGAGCGGCGGGAGTGGCTCTTTGACGCCGCCATGGGCAGGCAGTCGCGTCCCACCTTCGGCAATCAGCGGTGGATGGCGGAGAGATTGAAGAGAAAGATTAAGAGAAAGTGCTGGAGAAACGACCGTGGGCCGAAACCCCAGGAATTCGCGGCGCGAGTCCCTCGCGGGGCGAATTCCTAGACCGCGATCTTGATGCCCTTGCGGAGGTAGGTGGGCACGTCGAGGTCCTGCCCCTCGAAGAGATTCCGGTCGGTCTTGTCGAAATACCCCCGGCTTTCGACCTCGTGGAACAGGAACTCGTTCTGCTTCGCCTTGGCCGCCGCGGCCGCCGCCGCCTCGGCCGCCGCCGCGCCTTTCGCGGGCGCCGCCTCCGGCACCGCGATGGGCGGCCGGGAGCCTCCGGCCTTCGGCGCCGCCGGCGGGCTGCCGGCCCGCGTTCCGGCGAGCGCCCGCCGCTGGGCGAGCCCGCGGCCGCCGATGTCGGTCGTGCCGAGCACGCAGACCTCGAGCTTCTGCTGCATGCCCTCGTCGATCACCGCACCCATGATCACGTGCGACTCCTTGCCGTACTGCTCGGTGATGGCCGTCATCAGCTCGTTGACCATCGGCAGCGTCAGGTCCGTGCCGCCGATGATGTTCACGAGCAGGCGGTCCGCCTTGCGCGAATACTCGGTCGTGTGCAGCAGCGGGCAGAGCTTGAGGCTCTCGACCGCCTGCGCCACCGCGTCGGGCCCCTCGCCGCGGCCGAGGCTGAACAGCGACTTGCCGCCGCGCGACTGGAACACCTGCTGCAGGGTGGCGAAATCCAGGTTGATCAGGCCGGTGCGGAACAGCATCGACCAGATCGAACGCACGCCGCGCCCGATCCATTCGTCCGCCATCGCGAAGGCCTCGAGCACCCCCGTCTGGTCGGTGCAGAGCTGGAGGAGCACGTCGTTGGACAGGGGCACGGCCGCGTCGCTCGTGCGGCGGAGCGCGGCGAGGCCCTCCTCCGCCTGCTTCAGCCGGCGGCCGCCCTCGAAGCTGAACGGCATGGTGACGAACGCGATCACGAGCGCGCCCATCTCCGTGGCCACATCGGCCACGACCGGGGCGGCCCCGGTGCCCGTGCCGCCGCCCATGCCGGCGAGCAGGAACACCAGGTCGCAGTCCCTGACCACCGCGGCAATCTTCTCCCGGTCCGCCTCGGCGGCCGCGCGACCCAGATCGGGGTCGCCGCCGGCGCCCAGGCCGTGCGTGACGGTGGCGCCGATGAGCACCTTGTCCTGCACCGGCGACGAGGAGAGCGCCTGCAGGTCGGTGTTGATGACGGCGAGCTGCAGGCGCTCGAGATTGTCCATCTTCAGCCGGTCGATGGCGTTGGAGCCCGCGCCGCCCACCCCCACCAGCTTGATCGCGATGGACCGGTCGGTGAGGATCTCGTGCGTGAGCGGCAGCTCGTTGCGATTCGGGTCAAATTGCATGGGTCAGGCCGGGGCGATGATGCGTTTGATGTTCCGGAGGAACCCGCCGGTGCGCCGGGCGGCCGAGGCCTGCTCGGCCTGGGCGGCCAGTCCGTAGTAGAGCAGGCCGAGCACCGTGCAGTAGCCGGGATCCCGGAGTTCGTCGGCCACCCACGAGGGCGCCTCGCCGAGGCGGCCGGGCACGCCGAAGACCTTGCCGGCGGCCTCGTCCATGCCCGGCAGGCGGGCGGCGCCGCCGGTGAGGATCACGCCGGCGGGGACCTGCTCGGGCACGAAGGCGGGCCCGAGCTTCGTGCGGACGACCTCGAGCAGCTCCCGGGCGCGCGCGGCGGTGATCTGCTCGATCGACTGGCGCGGAAACTGGCGGTCGCCGATCGAGTAGTCTCCGTTCAGCCAGACCTTCTCCTGCTTGTCGCGGGCGCGCGGCACGGCCGAGCCGAAGTGGAGCTTGATCTTCTCCGCCTGGCCCTGGGTGAGGCGCAGGCCCAGGCTGAGGTCGTTGGTGAAATGGTCCCCGCCCACCGGCACGACGCCGGTCACGTGCGCCACCCCGTCGCGGTAGAGCACGAAATCCGTGATCCCGCACCCGATGTCGAGGACGAGCACGCCGTGCTGGCGCTCCTCGGCGGTGGTCACCATGGTGCCGGAGGCGAGGCTGGACAGGATCAGCTCCTCCACCCGGAGGTTGAAGCCCGTGATCACGTGGATGTGGTCGCCGATCTTGGCCTCGCTGCCGTGCACGGTCCAGTAGCCGACCTCCAGCCGCCGCCCGACGAGGTGGTCGGGGTCCGGCACGAGGCGGCCGTCGAGGCGGAAGGGGCGGCGGATGTGGTGCACGACCGCCCGGCCCTCCGGCAGCTCCTTGGCCTTGGCCAGGCGGCAGACGGTGTCGATGTCGAGCTCGCTGACGCAGTTGTCGGCGGCGGCCACGTTGGCGGCCGCCTCGTTGTAGAAGCCCTCGAGGTGCGCGCCGGTCTGCGCGAGGTAGACGTCCTCGATCGGCGCGCCCGCCCGCTCCTCCGCGGCCTGGAGCGCGGCATGGGTGCAGGTGCTGGCCTCCTTGTAGTCCACCACGCTGCCCTTGATCACCCCCCGCGACTGGCAGGAGCCCAGGCCGATGATGTTGAGGGTGCGTCCGCGGGAGAGCTCGCCCACGAGGACCGCCACCTTGGAGGTGCCGATCTCGACGGCACCGATGAGTCGGGTCTTAGAAATCACGTCGCTGTCCGGGTTGAGAAGGGGTTTGGGCCACCGCGGTCCGCGGCGGGGCCAGGCGGGGGGTGTCCTGCAGGGCCACGGGCACCTGGCTGCCGAGCGCGAGGTCCACCCGCGCCACCGGCGGCGCACCGTGGGCGCGCAGGTTGTCGACGATGTAGTCGAGCTTGGCCAGCTGGCGCGCGTAGTCCTCGTCGGCCGAGAAGATCACCTCGGGGATCTCGCGCGAGCGCACGACGATCTCGCCGTCGCCGGCGAGCCGGGCGAGCGACACGACCTCCCAGCCCGCGAACAGCTGCGGCACGAGGCCCTCGGCCGAGCCCAGCAGCCGGGCGACGAGGTCCATGCGCTCGATCGGCTCGAAGCCCCCCCGGGCGGCGCGGCGCAGGGCGACGCCGTCGAGCCAGGGCAGGCGCGCCAGCCCCGAAGCCTCGTACCCGCATCCCTCATACACCACGCCGTCGGCGGCGGCCAGCCACAGCGCCGGCGCCGACCCGCCGGCCTGGACCATGAGCCGGGCGACGGGCGTGCGCTCCCGCACGTTCACCACCAGGGTGCCGTCGGCGAAGCGCCGCCGGAGCACGACGCTCCGGACCTGGCCCGAGGCCAGCAGCCGCCGCTCGAGGGCGGAAAGATCCAGGGTCATCAGGCCGGTGCCCCGCGGCAGGGCGAGGGTCCGGTCCATCCACTCCCGGTCGAGCACGCCATCGGTCGCGAACAGGATCTGCCTGAGGGGCGCGGCCTGGGCCGGCTCCCGCAGGCGCGCCGGATCGCTCTCCCACGTCTGGTAGAGCGAGAGGCCCGCCCAGGCGCAGCCGAGCAGGAACGCGCACGCCAGGCCGACCTTGACGCTCCCGAGCACCATCCGGCGGCGGCCCGCCCGGGACAGCGTGCGCGCGCCCGCCCCCTGGCGGATGTCCCTCCAGGAACGCGACGGCGGCGGGATGGCGGCGGACGAGCTCATGGGTGGTGGCGGCGGGCGGAGCCCGGGGACCGGCCGCGCGGCGCGCGGACCCGCGCCCCCGACACCGGCGCCCGGCCGGACCCGGCGCACGCTTCCTTCATGCGGCGGCCGGCATCGTTTTCGAGCAAATAAACCGCGCGGCGGCCCGTTTTCACAGCACGTCCCTCCATTCGCCGCCAAAGAGCACGACCTCGGGCTCGAGCGTCACGCCCCGCGCCGCCTGCACCCGCCCGCGCACCCGGCGCATCAACGCGATGACGTCCGCGCTCGTGGCCCGCCCGCGGTTGACGATGAAATTCGCGTGCACCGGCGACACCTCGGCATCCCCCACCCGCTCGCCCTTGAGCCCGGCCTCGTCGATCAGCTGGCCGGCCGCGGCGCCCGGCGGGTTCCGGAAGACGCAGCCGGCGCTCGGTTCGCGCGGCTGGGTCTCCTGCCGCCGGAGCCGGTAGGCGTCCATCTGGCGGCCCACGGCCCCGGCGGGGGCGGCGGCGGCCGGCCGGAGGAGCGCGCCGAGCGCAATCGCGCGCGCGAGCTCGCGGCACTCGCGGTAGGCCACGGTCAGCTCGTCGCGCCGCAGCGTCCGCACCGTGCCATCCGGCGTCACGAGCTGGACCTCCTCCACCACGTCGAGGATCCAGCGCCCCATGGCGCCGGCGTTCATCCGCAGCGCCCCCCCCACCGAGCCCGGAATGCCCTCGAGAAACTCGAATCCGGCCAGGCCGGCTCCGGCGGCAAAGCCGGCGAGCCCCTTGAGCCGCAGTCCCGCCCCGACCCACAGCCGGCCGCCGGGCCGCGGCTCGCAGGCCTGCCAGGCCGGATGGGACAGGGCGATCACCAGGGCGTCCACGCCCTCGTCCGGCACCACCAGGTTGGAGCCGCGTCCGAGGAAGAGCACGGGCAGCCGCCGCCGGCCGGCCTCCCGCAGCAGGTGCTGCAGGTCCCCGAGTCCCGCCGGCTCGCTGTAGGCGCGGGCCCGCCCGCCGACCCCGAGGGTCGTCTTGCCCGCCAGCGGCTCGTCCCGCGTCAGCCGGCTCCCGGCCGCCAGCCACGGCCGCACGTCGGCGACGAACTGGTCCCACACCGCCGCGCGGGCGGCATCCCGCTCGACCCGGGCCGCCAGCTCGTGGGCCAGCCGCTCGATGTCGCCGGCCCCGACAAACGCCAGCCAGTCCCCCGGCCGGAGCGCGGCGCGCACGGCGCCCAGCAGAATGCCGTCGTGGCCCGGCAGATACGTCACCGTGCCGGGCGCGCCGGCCGCCGCCAGCGCGGCCCGGAGATCGGCGGTGGTGCCGCCCGCGACGGGCGCCTCGCCCGCCGGATAGACGTCGAGCAG
>CAZKDK010000092.1:0-11373 GCA_964551145.1 uncultured Opitutaceae bacterium
TGGCGCGTGCCGCACCGCATGGTGACGCGCAACCCCTTTTACCCGCAGAGACACCCCGACCCGCGGCAATGGGGGCGTCTCGTCTCGCTTGTCCCCGCCCGTGATGTTCAGACGGCGATCGACGATCTACTGCGCGAAATCCAATGGCAAACGGTCGACGCCCACGCCTGATCTTCTACGCGAACTGCCTGGGCCGCGGCGGGGCACACCAGTCCATGCTCGCCTGGCTGGATCTGCTGCAATCGTCCGGTGAATTCGAGCTCAGGATCTTCTGCCACGCCGAGGGGTGGTTCACCGAGCAGCTCGGGCGCCGGGGGCTGCGATACACGCTGATGCCCATGCCGGCTGCCCTGGCGGGGATCCGCCATGGCCAGTGGCGGGACCGCCGCCGCACCGTGCTCAGAGTCGCCTCGATGATCCCCCGACTAATGCTCGGGTGGAGTCGGGCGGTATTCGTGGGGAGTGACGCGATCGTGCTGACCGGCGGACGCGATTTCCTCGTGCTTCTGCCTCTCGTGCTGCGCCGCCGACACCACGCTGCGGCCATTCCCCAGACCTCAGATTGGGGCGAGATCCCAGCCTGCCGGACGATGTGCCACACGGTCGGCCGGGTGTACGCAATCTCGGACACCATCGGCCGCACGATAACTGCCATGGGCGTGCCGGAGGAGAAGGTGAGCACCCAACCGTTGATCTACACGGTCGACCACGCCGGGCGGCTGCCCGACAAGGCCACGCTTCGCCGCGAGCTTGGGATCCCCGTTGATGCGCCGGTACTCGGCATGACTGGCGTGATCCGACCGCACAAGGGTCAGCGGGAGGCCATCCTTGTCGTTGAGAAAGTGCGCGAGAAGATTCCCAACGTTCAGCTGATGATCGCCGGCACGCCGCCGCCGGACACTCCGGAATCGGACGCCTACTACAATGAGTTGCTTGGGATCACGAAGGCTCGCCATTTGGCCGGGACCGTCCGGTTCCTCGGCTGGCGCGACGACATCCCAAGGCTCATGCATGCGTTCGATGCCCTGCTCGTTCCCTCGCACAGCACCGAAGGCGTGCCGCGGGTAATCCTGGAGGCCCTCGAGGCGGGTTTGCCGATATTCGGGACCGAGATGCCGCAGTTTGAGGAGATTGCCGGCCGGCATGGTGTGGCGTTCCTAAACCCGGTCGATGCCATCGAAGCCTGGGCCCGCGACATCGATCAGGTCCTGGCCCTTCCCGACCGGCTGGCCGAGCTAAGCCGGAAGGCCCGGAGTGTGTGGGAGCGGTTTTATTCGGAGGCAAGCGCCCGCGAGCAGGTCTTGGAGGCGTTCCGGAGTCTGGCTCGGTCGGATTGACGAAACATCGTTGCGGCGCCGGCTCGGCCGTCTGGAGGAATCTCAGGCCCGCCTTCCGCGATCGCCGATCTCTCCCCACCGGACCGCGAGAGGCAGCAGGGCCGAGGCCGTGTCGAGCACGGCAGGACTCTGCAGCGGGAAATCCCAAAACGCGTGCAGCGCCAGCGCCGCCAGGCCGCATAGCACAGGGAACAGAACAGGCTCCCGCCACAGGCGCAGCCGGAAGACCTGCCGGAGCCAGAACGCTGTGGCGAAGAGGATCGGCAGGACACCAATCACGCCAAGTTCGATCAGCGTTTCGAGCCAATCGTCGTGGGCGTGTTCCCACCGGAGCCGGGCGTGCCGCCACTCGGTGAGCTCGGGCTCCCGGTGCTGGTATTTGGTGAACCCATAACGGAAACAGCCTGCGCCCCAGCCGGTGGCCCAGCGGTCCTCGAACATCTCCCAGCCGCGCTTGGCGGCCAGCCACCGCGCGCGGGCGGAGGCGACGGCCTTCCCCTCCATGACCCGCTGGACGCCGCCCTGAAGGTCTCCATAGCCGACGCCGGCGCCCAGGCCGGCAGCCATGGTCGCCAGCAGGGCGGCCGTGACCATGATGGGGGCTTTGCTTTGCGTGCTCGAGGACGTGCGCACGGACCGCCAGACTGCCGCGATGGCGGTGGCCAGGCCCACCGCCCCGAACAGAACCATTCCGGACAAGGAAAATGAGAGCACGATTCCAACGGCCACGATCAGCGTGAAGAAGAGGAACAGGACGGCCGGGCTTGATCGCTCGTGCCGGGTCCGGCTCTGAAAAAACGCCTGGTTGGCCAAGCCCAATGTGACCGATCCGAGCAGGCTCAGGAAAGCCGCTGCATGGTTCTTGTAGACGAAGCTTGCGAAGAAGAACGGTGATTCCGCAGCCCGGATGCCATAGGGTCCCGCCGCTCCACCCGCCCGCTGAACGATGCCGAAAGCGGCGAGAGCCGCGACGTTGACGCCCAAAATCGCGAGTAGCCAGAGGATCGTGCGCCGATGCGTGATCCCGATCCAGAGGGCGCAGGATGTCGCCCATGCGGATCCCCACACGACCATCATGCGCCAGGAATTCATGTCGGCGAAGGGCGCGTGCATGCCGGCCGGAAGCCAGCGGACATGATCCCGCGGCGAGAGCCACCAGGCAGTGCCGCTCAGGTGGTACTCGAATGCCGGGTTGACCGCCTGTACCGCGGCGTAGGCGAGACCAGCCAGGCCGGCCCAGAACACAGGAAACCTCACGAGACGGCCAAAAGCGGGCAGGGCGCGTGACTGCCCCTCGACCTGCCGGCCGCCGCCAAAACGCGGCGCCAATGCGACGACCAGGGCGACAATCGAAACCGATGCGCTGGCGACTTCGCTCCACACGTCAACGCCTCCAAATGCCCAGGACAGGAAACAGAGCTGCGCGCCGGACAAGGCGACCAGGACAAACTCCAACGGGTGGATGGAATCGGGCCGGCGGTGCGTTCGGCTCCATTGAGCGGACGACGCATAGAAAGGGCGATCCGCGCGAGTCAGGGGAGGCATCACGGGCGATCGGTGTGAACCCAGGCGGCCACGGCAGGCGATGGACGGGGCGCGACCATACGTTGGGTCCATGGGAATGCGGTGCCGGATGTCGGCCAGCAAGCGGGAACCGGCGCACGGGGTGCGGATTTCACCGGAGCGTAACCTTTCCGACACACCGCAGGGACTTTGGTGCGATTCAATGGTCCCATCCTGACACGGCCCAATCAACATTCGGGTCCCGCCGTGAACCGGCCGACCGAGACTCATGCAGCGGAATCGACACCCGGGAATGGGCCGGAGTGCAGTGTTCCGCACGCCGTCCCCATCGTAAGCGGGACGGAGGCGGCCCGCGGGCGGGAGGCGTGCGCTTCGGAATCGCTGCCGGCGCCCTTGCTGATCGGTCTCGTCCTGATCGCGGGTCTCACGGTATTCACCGGGTGGGACCAGTCCCACTGGTGGCGCGTCAAGGAGGATTACGGTTTTGGCTGGCTCGTCCCCTTTTTCGTGGCCTTCATGGTCCGCGATCGATGGCCGAGTCTTGTTCGGGGCTTGTATGCCGGCGGCGATACGCAGCGGCCGGGCGGCGGCCGGGTAGCGATCGTCATGGCCGTGGCGGTTCTCCGCGGGGGGGCGGGGCTTTTTCTGTTGGGAGCTCTCTATCGTGCCGCCGCCGGACCGTCCTATTCAGGAACCCTCGCGATTACCCTTGGCATGGCGGCAGTAGCTCTCGCATCCATCTTTCTTCTGGCTCCCAGCCAGGCGACGTCCCCTGGCGGCGACCGCGTCGATCGCCTTGCGATCGCGGGACTTTTCGTATTCCCCGCCGCCGTGTGGCTGATCTCCGCTCCGATGATCACGGTCGTCGAGAATAACCTGAATGTGTTCTTGATGCGGCAGATCACGACCGTCGTCTTCTTCATCTTCGATCTGCTGGGCTTCGCCTTGGAGCAAAAGGGCAACGTGCTCATTCTGCCGCATGGGAGCGTAGGTGTCGCGGAGGCATGTTCGGGAATCCGTTCGCTGACCGGCTGCCTGTTCGCAGGCTCTTTTCTCGCCGCAGTCTATCTCGCCTCCTGGTGGCACAAGGCAGCGCTGATGATCGCGGCGCTTGTGTTCGCGGTCGGCGCGAACCTGCTCAGGAGCCTTTTTCTGACATCATGGGCCTATGCCCGCGGGGCCCAATCGATTGAAGGAACCGTCCACGACCTCTCCGGTTACGCGGTGCTGGGCCTGACGGTCCTGGCCCTGATCCTGGTTCTCTCCGCCCTGGGTTCGCACAAACCCCGGGCGGCCGCCGGCTGACCGTCAGGTCGCGGGCGTGTCTCCGAGCGCCAGATTCCATGCCGGCCTGGCGGCGGGCGGCGGACTGCGGAATCCCTTGAAGACGATCGCAGGCCGGGGCAGGAGCCCGGACCGGCCAGCCGCGGCAACTGCAGCCGGCGCGCTTGGGGCGGGCACGAAGATGGCGCGTCCGAGGACCGTCTCCCAAACGTGCACCGTATCCACGATCATCCGCTGATGCGTGAACCGTGTCTCGTATCTGCGGCGCGCGGCCGCGCCGAACTTGGCCCGAAGCCGCGCATCGACGATCAGGCGGCGCAGCTGCGCCGCGAGTCCGCCCTCGTCGCCCCGCGGGACGAGAAAGCCGGTTCGCTGATCCCGCACCGCCTCCGCCGTCCCGCCGACTGCGGTTGCGATCACAGGAAGGCCCGCGCGCATGGCTTCAAGGATGCTGCGCGGGAAGCTCTCCCAGTTTGTGGCGAGCACGAACAGCTGGGCCCGGCCCAGGCACTCGACGACGTCTCGCCGATAGCCCAAGAGGCTCACGCGATCACGGAGATCCAGTTCCTGGATCAGTGCCTCTGCCTGCGGCCGCAACGGACCGTCGCCCACGCACTCGAGCGTCCACGGCACGTCCTTCAAATGCGCCAGAGCTCGAAAGAGGGTGGCATGGTCTTTCTGTGGCTCAAAGCGTCCGACTGTCACGATGCGCGGCGGTGAAACGCCCGGGCTGGCCCTGAGATTCGCCGGAATGTCCGGCATGCCGTTGTGCACCGTCGCGAAATGTCCGGGCGGGCCGACGCGGCGGGCGATCGCCTCACGCCGTTCCGCTTCCGAGACGGTGATCGTGCGCTGGCCAAAAGGACGCGCGAAACGCTCGGCCCAGAGAAAAAGTCTGGCGCCGGGAAAACCATCGGCGAACGACCAGCAATGCGGGGTGTAGATGGCGGGAATCCCCAGCGATCTCGCCGCCAACCGACCAAGAAAACCGGCCTTCGAGGTGTGCGTCGACACGAGGTCGGGCCGATCGGCACGAAGGGCGGCGCGAAGTTCCCGGAATCCTGCGAGATCGTTCCGCAGGTTGACCTGCCTTGCCAGGTGCCGCATCGCCCGATAGGGGACGCCCGCGGTCCGGAAGGCGTCCGTGACCGGGCCCTCGCCCCCGACAAAGACGCGGGCATCGTGGCCGGCGGCGAGCAGCGCGAGCGCAAAATCGCGGACATGGATCGTGGCGCCACCAACGGAATCGGCGCGGGTGATGATGAACACCACCTTCAACCTGCCGCCGGTCTGCGGGGAAGCCCTGTTGCGCATGTCGCTTTTGTTCGCTGTCAATAGGCGTTCTTGACGCGGAAGAACGTCGCCACGACGCAGTAGAGATCGAGCGTGAGACTCCAGTGCTCGAGGTAGTAGAGGTCCGCCTCGATGCGCCTGCGCAGGTCGGTGTCGCCCCGGAGCCCGTGGATCTGCGCCCAACCGGTCATGCCCGCGCGGATTTCGTGCCGGGCGTTGTAGTTCGGAATCTCGTGCTTGAACCGGTCGATGAGTTCCGGGCGTTCGGGCCTGGGGCCCACCAGACTCATGTCGCCCTTGAGCACGTTGTAGAATTGGGGCAACTCGTCGATGTTCCATCGCCGCATGAATGCGCCGATGCGCAGCCGACGCGCGTCGTCCGCCTTGCACCAGACCGCGCCGGTGTCCGACTCCGCCCGCGGCCGCATGCTGCGGATCTTCCAGATGGAGAACGTGCGGCCGCCGCGGCTCGTGCGCTGCTGGCGGAAGAGCACCGGCCCCGGCGACTCGAGGTACACGAGCGCCATGAACCACGGAACGACCAGGGCCGAGATTCCAAGTCCGATGACCGCTCCGACGATGTCGACCGTCCGCTTGAGGGCGCGGTTGACCGTGCGGTCCAGGGGCAGCTGGCCGATGCCGAGCAACGGCACCCCGCTCACGGTCTGCACCTGCAGCCCCGAATTCAGCGCCGGAAAGAAGTCCAGCACCATGTGAAACTCGATCAGTTCACGCTGGCAGAACACGATCAGGCGCTTGATCTCCTCGAGGGAGCATGAGGCATCCGCAAGCACGAGCGAGTTCACGTCATATTCTTTGACGACCTCGCGCAGCACGGGGAAATCGCCCAGCACGGCCACGTCGTCCGGGGGCTCGATCGCCAGCCGGCCGTCGGGCATGCGGATGCACCCGACGATCTCCCCGAGTTGCGCGAGATCCATGTGCATGGCTTCGCGAAAATGCTCGGCCCGGTCATTCCAGCCCACGACCACGATCCGGGAACTGACGGCGTATTTCACGCCGGGCCGGGTCAGGAGGATGAAAGACGCCAATCGCCAGGCGGCGAAGAACCCGGCCAAGGTGATCATGCAGTAGATGGCGCCGACGCGCGGCGTGAATCCCTCAATCCGGAAGAGGCCGATATAGGCCCAGAGGGCCAGCGACCAAAGCGGGACGACCTTCGCCAGGTTCCGGATGGATCGGTTGATGTTGTACAGGTTCTCGGTCTCATAGGTCCGGAACATCATCAGCAGCCAAACGAACACGGCGGCGGCGCTGAAAATCCACAGGAGTTGGGGACCGCTCAGCCCCAGGCGGGGACCTGCCGGCCCGGCGACCTGCCACTCGCGGACGGCCAAGCCGACGTAGATCGCGATCGCGGCAATCAACCAGTCGGCCGCGAGGAGGAGTCCGACGAGCCGGTAGAAATGTTCGCGGGGCAGCGCGGCCGGCGGGCATGATACAGCGGTCGTTGCCGGGGGAGCCGCCGCGCGCTGGCGCGTTTCGGTCGAATGGCTGGCGCGCATGAACGCGGTAAGTCGGGCCGCAAGAGGAGGTTCGTGGCCGTTGGGTGCTAGGATCGTTCTCATTGCGTCGCGGGGCAAAAGGTGGGGTGATCGGCAGCTCCTCGCCGGCTGAAGCATTCAGTCCTCGCGGCGTACCTGCTGCGCATTCTTCCGCACGCGCGGGCCTTGGAGATCTGCAATTCAACACACCGGTTCATCGTGATAGGGCCTCGCGATCGGGCTCTGCAGAATCGACGAAGTGATCGCGAATCCACTGGGGGACTATGCCCACAAGAAATGGCGCTCTGCGGACGGTTTTGTTACCAACAGGAAAAGAGCTGGTGACAGACCAGTGTTACCGGCTGGTGACGGACTCCGGCGGAGGCGAGGAAATGCAGGCCACCGGCCGGTTCAGGGATGACTCGCGAGGGCTGCGGTCCTTTGAAATTCGCTTCGAGGGCACCCTGAACTTGGAGCGGCACGGCGCGCCTTGATCTTCCGCCCGGGCAAACGCGAAGCGGGTCCGCTTGGCTGATACTCCCATCAACAAAAGATCGGCGGCGACCCGATCACCCATACAGGCGCCCGGCAAAGTCACCGAGACCCGGGATGGTCCCGCGCTTGGGGTCCCATTCGGGATCGACTGCAGCCGTCCACACCGTCACGTCAGGGACATCGGCCAGGACTGCCTCAAGGCCGGGCGAGCTCACGACGAAGCTGAGGAGAGCGATGTCGGTCGCGCCGGACCGGCGAAGATGATTCAGCGCGAGGGTGGCCGACAGGCCGCCGGAAACAACCGGCTCAAACAGGAAAATGCGGACTGTGTCGAGGGATGGCGCGCTGATGAGATGCAGGCGCGGCTCGATCGGCTGATCGCGGTGCGGGCGCTCAAGACTGACCGCGCCAACGGAGACCTCGGGTATCACATCGGCGATGTTGTGAGCGAGGCCGAGGCCGTGGCGGGTGAGGGCGAGAAAGACCACCGGCCGGGCGAGCGCGCGGCCGACATGATCGGCGTGGGGCGTCTCAACCGCCTCTTCGCGCAGCGGCAGCGTGCGGGTCGCCTCCCAGGCGAGCATCGCGAGGAGTTGATTGCTGGCCCATCGGAACCGGTCCGGCGGCGTGTGCTTGTTGCGCAGGACCGTGAGGGCGTGCTGGGCGATCGGGTGATCGACGATGTGGAACTTCCTGGGCGGGGAGGGTCGGGCATCCCGCGGCACGTCCGCCGGGGAGGCGGACCTTTCGACGACGCGCGTGTCCACTCGGCGGAACCGTCTGCCCACGATCTCCGGGACGACTGTCGGGGCAAGATCATGCGCGGCCATCGCACCTCCCAGGTCGTTCGCCATGGATCAGATCCTCTTCACGACTTGGTATGAAACGCGCATCAAGGAGCAAACCTTGGCCGCCGTCTGCCGGGGTCAAGGCGATCCGGCAGGGAAAGGCCAAATGTTACAGGAGCGTCGATTTTTCGTCACCACGGCGCAACGAATCGGTCCATCCGGCGCTTCCGACGGGATTTCGCTTGCCTGAAGGCGGCAGACCGGCGCTTCCTCCCCGCCGGTCATGATCAAGCGCCTAATCGGGATTCCGCTTTGCGGCCAGCAGAAATGCCCGGAACCGTTCCAGCTCGGAACGGCCGGCGGTGCGACCAAGGACGGTCGCATGCGATGACGAGTCCGAGCCGGTCAAAACCGTGAAGCGATTTGCCAGACGGATGTTCTCCCGGCGGACGCGTTCAGGCCTCCGACTCGACCTGCTGCGGCTTCGCGCGCGCATGAAACATCAATGGGGACGGAAGCGGATTCCGCCGTGCAGCCGCCTCCATTTCGGCTGCGGCGCCCGCCGGATTCCCGGCTGGCTGAACGTCGATCTGGCCGGCTCGGAATTCGACATTGATCTCGCGGCGCCGCTGCCGTGGCGCGACGCCGTGTTCGAGTGCATCGTGAGTCAGCAGGTGCTCGAGCACCTTGAACTTGAGAGCGAGGTGATGCCTCTGCTGTCCGAATTGGCGCGGGTCAGCCGGCCCCGGGCGGAGTTCTGGGCGAGTTGCCCGGACATGGACAAGGTCTGCCGCGGCTACGTGCAAGACGGCGGCCGCGCACTGCTCGATGACCGTCGCAGGCGAGTGCCTGTGCCCTGGCCGGAGGGGCGTCCCTTTAGCCAGATGATCAACGTCATGTTCCATCAGGACGGCGAGCACAGGAACCTATACGACTTCGCCCTGCTCAAATGGCTTCTGGAAACCCATGGATTCGGGCGGATCGAACGGGTCGATGAGGCGGCGCTGCGCGCGCGTTTTCCCGAATTCCCGGCGCGCAATGATGACTACCATGCGCTCTACATCCGGGCCGTGCGAGCCGGCTGATCGGCGGTCGCGGCCGTGATCGCACGCCGCCGGGGGCGCTGCGTTTTTCGCGTCAGGGCGCCGGATGTGTAGCAGTCTGGTGACAGGATTGGCGCGGCCGCGTTAAATCTGGGCCGTCAGCGGATCGCCGCTTGACGCCGGGAGCCGTTCCCGTGGACCGTACAGCGTCGCTGTCCGGCATCATGCGAATCACCGCTGCGTTTCTGGTCCTGCTGGCGACGTTCTGGTCGGCCCTGGGTCGGGCCGCGGACGCCGGCGGGACGGCTGTCACCGTTTCGCTCGATACCGCGGCCGCGCCGGCAGCCGCGGCGAATCCACCTGACGCGAGGCTGGCGCGGGTGAGTGCCTGGATCACGGAGCGTGCGCCGGCATGCCCGCCGGACGCCGTCGTGGCAGCTGCGCAGCAGTTCCTCGAAGAACTGCAGGGGCGCCATCCGGAGCAACTCGACCGGCTCCTCGGCGCGGATTTCTCGATTCGTGAAGTCGAGCCTGCGCTGCTGCGGCAGGTTGCGGCCCAATTGAAGGGCCCCCAATGGGCGGGGCTGCGCGAGCAGCTGGCACGGCGCCGGATTGAGGCGATGCTGGCTGCAAGCGGAGAGTCGCCGGCCGAGGCGGACATGCTCGTGGCGAAGATAAAAGAGACGGCCGACTACCAATATCGACGGCTGGTGGAGGGACGGATTGAGGACGATGATCTGGCGTCGCTGCTGAAAGGAACTCGCCAGGGCAACGCGGCCTCTCCCGCGCTGGTTCCGGAGAAACCAAAGGCGCTCACCGCCGCGGAAGTCATGTCCGAGTTTGCCCGGCACAACCAGGTTGGCTCCGCGGCCGACCGCCTGCGCGCATACATGATCGAAGGCCGGCTGAGGACGGCCGCGGGCGAGGACCAGCGTCTTCTGCTATTCAAAATGCGCCCGGACCGTTTCCGGCTCGTCGTGCAAGCGGGCGGGAGCACGCGGCTGATCCTGGCGGGCGCGGGCGGCCGGTTCTGGCAGCAGGTGCCCGGTCACGCGGCGCAGGCGGTGAACCGGGAAGCCATGGGCGTCCGGCGTTATCTCGGCGAATACGTCGATCCGCTTTTCGGCGCGGATGGCTACACGTACGAAAAGGTGGCCGACGGCTCACCGGGCAATGAGAGAATCCACCGGATTGCGGTTCGGCGACCCGACGGATCCGGGTACGTCGCACTGGTGGACCGGGAGACGTTCCACGAGGTCGGGCGCGAGGAGCCCGACGGTTCGTCCGAACGCTACAGCGATTTTCGCAATGTCGGCGGCGTAACCTTCGCCTTCCGGGAAGAGCAGGTTGACCGGGAAGGGCGCCGGGGGGTCCTTGAATTGACGCGGGTCACTCCGAATCCGGGCCTGGTCGGGGCATTCTTCGAGCCTCCGATCTCGGACGACCAGGCCTATTTCGTGTTTGAGCGGCTGGCAGCGTCCGGCGGGCCGGCGCCTCAACCGGGTGCTCGGTGACCATGGCCGCCAAGACGTACCTCTTCGGCACTTTCTACCCGCGGCGCGCCGCGGGTCGGGCGACGGCAAGCCTGGGCGTCAACGTGCCGAGACTCGCGGTGGTCGCTGCGGCCGCCCTGTTCAGCGCATACTTGTTCGCGGTCGTCGCCGGATTCCTCTGGCTCCACGCCGTGCGCAAGGTGGATCAGATCACCCTGTGGGACGTGGCGCAGTTCCGGTGGAAGCAGGTTCGCCACGAGATCGCGGTCCAGCAGTTCGCCAGAGCAAGGGCTGAGTGGGATACCGGCAACTACCAGGGTGCTTATCTCCTCTACGCCTCCGGCCTGCGCAACGATCCGGACAATGTCGCGGGTCGTCTGTCGGCGGCGGATTTCTTCGAAGCGGTCGGGGCCGCAAGGCAGGCCTGCGCCCTGCTCGAGGATGGACTGGCGCGCGCCCCCGACGAACCGCGGCTGATCACCCGGACTTTTGATCTCCTCGCCTCGGCCGGTCGGGACCGACGGACGCTCGAACTCGTGCGGCAGCAACTGGCAGCAAAGGTCTCCAGCTCGAGCAACGCGCTGCTGCGAACCTATGAAGTCCAGGCCACG
>CAZKDK010000093.1:0-11315 GCA_964551145.1 uncultured Opitutaceae bacterium
GTGCCCTTGTTGATCTCGAACAGCGCGCGCGTCTTGGTGGTGTTGTCGATCATCATGCCGACCTGCGCGATCTCGGCGTCGGCGCCGAGGTCGAACTCCTTCTGCTGGAGAAAGCCGGGCTGCAGCGGATTCTCCACGAACTCGCAGCCCCAGATGCCGTCGACCGCCGGCGCCACCGCGCTGCCGCGGATCATCTCGGCGATGCCGGTGCTCACGACGTAGTGCTCGAGCACGAGCTCGTGCTTCCGGTATTCGGGCTTCTCCGTGACGAAGCGCCGGCAGTGCGGGAAGAACTCCGGCAGCCCCGGGTAGAGCCTGAGCTCGGCGCCGAGCTCGTGGAAGACCCGGTTGTTGAGCTTGGGCATCAGCCCGGCCCGCACGTAGGTGAGGATGTGGTTGAGATAGCCGATCTCGCCGGAGATCCGGTAGCCGCGCTTGGCGTAGTTCTCGACGAGCTTGTTCGTCTCGGCCCAGAAGGTCGCCTCGTCGACGTGATACCGCCGGAACAGCGGGGCCTGCATGTAGCCGGGAATTAGGGTCTTGTCGAAATCCCAGATGCAGGCGATGATGTTGTGCGTGAAGAGCGTCGTAGCCATGGCCGGTTTTCCCGGGTAGCGGGATTCCCCACCGGGTGACGGACTGCAACCATGCCGCGGCCGGCGGCCGGTGCAATTCGCAAATCTTCACGCCTCCTGCCTCATTGATCCGCATGGACACCCTCCCGGACATCGCGCCGTTCGAGCGGCGGCTGGACGAGCTCAACGCCCAGATGGCGGCGCCGTCGTTCTATGCCAACCCGCGCCGGGCTGCCGAGACCACCCGGGAGCAGCAGAAGCTGGCGCAACTGGTCGCCGACCACCGGGCCCTGGACCGGCTGGACGAGGAGATCGCCGGCGCCCGCGCCCTGGCCCGGGACCCGGCGTACGCCGAGCTGGCGGCGCAGGAGCTGGCCGGGCTCGAGCAGCGGCGCGCCGCCCTGCGCGCGGTGGTGCTGGCGGCCATGATCCCGCCGGAGCCGACCGACTCGCGCGACACCGTCATGGAAATCCGCGCCGGCACCGGCGGCGAGGAGGCGGCGCTGTTCGCGGCGGAGCTCACCCGCATGTATCAGAAATTCGCCGACGCGCACGGCTGGAAGATCGATCCGCTCGGCAGCAGCGCCAGCGAGCGCGGCGGATTCAAGGAGGTCAGCTTCCTCATCAGCGGCCACGACGTCTACCGGCAGCTCAAGTTCGAAAGCGGCGTCCACCGCGTGCAGCGCGTGCCCGTGACCGAGGCCAACGGCCGCATCCACACCTCGACGGTGACGGTCGCGGTCCTGCCGGAGGCGGAGGAGGTGGACGTGCACCTCGACCCGCAGGACCTCGAGATCACCGTGCAGCGCGCCAGCGGGCCCGGCGGGCAGGGGGTCAACACGACGGACTCCGCGGTGCGCGTCATCCACCGGCCGACGGGCATGATCGTGTTCTGCGCCGACGGGCGCTCGCAGCAGAAGAACAAGGCCAGCGCGCTGGCCGTGCTCCGCGCGCGCCTGCTCAAGCTGAAGCAGGACGACGAGCGGGCGAAGTACGCGGCCCAGCGCCGCAGCCAGATCGGCACGGGCGACCGTTCGGAGCGCATCCGCACGTACAACTTTCCCCAGAACCGGGTGACCGACCACCGCATCGGCCTCACGCTCTACAGCCTGCCCCGGATCCTGGAGGGCGACCTCGACGCCGTCATCGCGGCGCTGCAGCAGGCCGACTTCGAGGAGAAACTCGCCGCGCTCACCGGCCAGTCCTACGCCCCGCCCCGGCCCGCCGCGGACGACTGATGCTGACCGTCCTCGATATCATCCAGAAGACGACCGGGTTTCTCGAGGCGAAGGGGGTCGACCAGGCCCGGCTGAACGCCGAGCTCCTCGTCGGCCACGTGCTCGGGCTGCCGCGGATGCAGCTCTACCTGCAGTTCGAGCGTCCCCTGGCGGAGCCGGAACTGGAGCGGCTGCGGCCGCTGGTCAAGCGCCGCGGGCAGCGCGAACCCCTGCAGTACATCCTCGGCGAGGTCGCGTTCTTCCATCTGCGCCTCGCGGTGGACCGGCGCGCGCTCATCCCCCGGCCCGAGACGGAACTTCTCTGCGAACTCGTCACCCAGCGCCTGGAGGGGGCGCCGCCGGCGGCAATCCTCGACCTGGGCACCGGCTGCGGGGCGATCGCCTGCGGGCTCGCGGCGTTCTACGCAAACGCCGCGGTGACGGCGGTCGACATCAGTCCGGACGCCCTGGCCCTCGCCGCGGAGAACGCCGGCCGGCTCGGCCTGGCCGGGCGCCTGCGGCTGCTGCCGTCGAACTGGTTCGCCGGGCTGGCGGCGGGCGAGCGTTTCGACGTCATCGTCGCCAATCCGCCGTATCTCTCCGATGCGGAGACCGCCGCCACGCCGCCGGAGGTGCGCGAGCACGAGCCGCGGGTGGCGCTGACCGCCGGGGTCGACGGGCTGGCGGAGCTGGGCCGGATCATCGCCGCGGCGCCGCCGTTTCTGGCCGAGCACGGCCTGCTCGCGGCGGAAACCGGCATCGACCAGCACTCCGCACTGCGCTCGGCCGCCGCCGCCGCGGGCTTCGCGCGCAGCGAATCGCTGCAGGATCTCAGCGGCCGCGACCGCTATTTCTTCGCCTGGCGGTCGTGAGGATCAGAGGGCCAGGGCCCAAGGGCGCAGAGGGACAGAAGACAGGGGGACAGAGAGGATAGCGGCCACGGACCGGCAAACGGACGGCGACAGGCTGGAGATGTCGGAGCGGGACGTCAGCCGTTCTTCTGGCCGAACGCGGTGAGCGGCGCGGTTCCGTCGACCCAGTATTGGTGGTTCTTCGTGAGCGAAAGGGCGTCGGCCATCACGCGCAGGCTTTCCCGGAGCGGGATGTCGAGCTTGGTGATCCCCGGATCATCCTCCGTGCTGAGGGAGTCGTCATCGCTGTCGCTGTCACCCGCGTTGGCGGGCTTCGCGGCGGCGGGCGGCTTGGGCGGGGGCGCCACAAGGGTGACTTCCCGGAAGGGGAAGTCGGTCTTCGCGAGCCGTTCCCGTTCGGCGTCCATGGACTTCTTGAACGCGTCGTCGGCCGTCTTCTCCTGGCGCCGCTCCTCGAGGTTGAGCGAGATCTCCTTCTCGCCCTGTTTCGCCCGGAAGCGGTCGATGCCTTTCCGGAGGTAGGCGAACTCCTCCAGCTGCGCTTGGCGCGCCTGGCTGGTCTCGCGCAGCGGCACCAACACGCGCTGGGGAAGGGGATGGCCGTCGAACACGGTGGCGGGGATCTCGTCCCAGATCAGGGCGTGGGGCAGGTCGGATTCGCCGATCGGCATGTATTCGTCGATCGAGGGCAGGACGATGTCCGGCGTGACGCCGCGGTTCTGGGTGGAGGAGCCGTTGGGCAGGTAGAATTTCTGGATGGTGAGCTTGGCCGCGCCGGTCTTGACCGGGAGGCGGGCCAGCATGCGGCTGGCGGTGCGCATCTCCACGATCATCTGCACCGATCCCTTGCCGTGGGTGGAGCGGTCGCCCACGATGATGGCGCGGCCGTAGTTCTGCAGCGCGCCGGCTACGATTTCGGAGGCGGAGGCGCTGAACCGCGAAACGAGCACGGCCAGCGGGCCGGTGTAGCGAATGGGGACATCCTCGTCGCTGTCCACCTGGACCTCGCCGGTGAAAGACTTGACCTGGACGACCGGGCCCTTGTCGACAAACAGGCCGGTGAGATTGATGGCCTCGGAGAGCAGGCCGCCGCCGTTGTGCCGCAGGTCGAGCACCAGGCCCTTGATCCCGGCGGCTTGCAGGCGCTTGATGAGCTCGGCCACGTCCTGCGTGGCGCTCGTGCGTTCCTCCGGGGCGGCGTCGTCCGCGTCGCTGCCGCTCAGACCGTAGAAGGAGGGGAGGGTGATGACCCCGATCGGGGAGATGACGCCATCGGGGCCGGGCACCTCGTAGATGGCGGCGCGCGCCCGGGCCGAATTGAGCTTCACCACGTCGCGCTCGAGGGTGATCTGCTTGTGGACGGAGCCGTCGGTGACGCCGGCCGGAACGATCGTCAGCGTCACCTGGGTGCCCTTCTCGCCGCGGATCAGGTCGACGATCTTGCGCAGCTTCATCCCGATGATGTCGATCGCCTCCGTGCTCCCGCCGGGCTTCACGGCGACGATCCGGTCATTGACGTGGATCTGCCGGCTGAGGTCGGCCGGGCTGCCCGGCACCAGCTCCTTCACCACGCACTGGTCGTCCTCGCGGGCCAGCACGGCGCCGATCCCCACCAGCGAGAGGCGCATCTGGATGTTGAAGTCCTCGTAGGTCTCGGGGGAGAAGTAGTTGGAATGCGGGTCGTAGTGGCCGGCCAGGGAGGTGAGGAACACCTCGGCGACGTCATCCGTCTCGATGTCGGCGAGGTTCTTGAGCATGCGCTCGTAGCGCTTCCGGACGTTTTCCCGCGCCTGGTCGATGGTCTTGTGATCGAGCAGGTCCTGCAGGAGCTCGAACTTGAGCCGCCGCCGCCAGAGGTCGTCGGCCTCGGTCGCGGTGGCGGGCCAGGCGGCCTTCGCCCGATCGAGCGGATAGGTTTCCTGGCGGGTGAAGTCGAAGTCGCGCTTGAGCTCGTCGAAGACCCAGTTGACGCGGCTTTCGACCCGCTTCTCGTACTGGACGTAGATGTCGAAGGCGGCGTCGAGCCGGCCGAGCGTGCGCAGGTTGTAGTAGAGCGCGTTGGCGTAGCGCCGCGTGAAGGCCTCCTGGTCGGTGGCGAGGAAGAACAGCCGCTGGCCGTCGAGGTCGCCCATGTAGTCCTGGATGAGATCCTTGCCCAGCTGGGCCTTCGGCTCGGCGTTGACCGCCTCGTGGTTGAAATGCATCTGCTCGAGCAGTTCGACCATCGTGGTGACCTCGATGGCGAGCGGCCGCGACGTCTCGAAGTTGCGCTCGGGCAGGGCGCGGGCGGACGCGAGCAGGGCCAGGGCCGCGAGCGCGACAACCGGCGCGCGCAACCAGCTGGGACGGAAGGGGCGGAGGGAAATCATCGATGGGTTGGGCCGGCGTGCGGGCGCATGGTGTGACGACGCGCCGCCTCCCGGTGAGTTACAGAACAAAGCACATTGCCGGCCCGCTTCAAGAGCGTAGCGGTGAATACTCGGTGAATACGCCGGGGCGTGGCAGCAGGGGAAGCACCAGCCGGCGGGTTTCGGCGAGACGCCGGCAGTGTTCCGCCCAGAAATCCGCCTCCCCCGGGAACCCCAGCCAGCGGGCCAGCGGGGCGCGGGCCTCGGCGGTGGCGCCCAGGGCGCTGACCGCCCGGTTGGCATCCCCCCGGAGCAGGATCTCGATGCGCTTGAGGAAGTCGTAGTTGGACAGCAGCCGGTCCGCGGCCTCCGGCGGGACGAGGCCGGCGGCCGCGAGGGCGCGCAGCCCCGCGCGCGTGCCGGGCCGGCGGATCGCGGGCTGCTCCCCGCCGTGGCGCAACTGCAGGAGCTGCACCAGGAACTCGAGGTCGACCAGTCCGCCCGCACCCGTCTTGAAGGCGCGTTCCGGCGGCACCGCCGCTTCGCGCTCGCGCTCGATCCGGCCCCGCATCGCCCACAGGGCCGCGGCATCCGCCGGGGACAGGGGAGCGCGATAGAGCAGATCGGCGACCACGGCGGTGAATTCCGCCGCCAGCTCCGGGTCGCCGGCCACGACCCGCGCCCGCGTGAGCAGCTGGCGCTCCCAGGCCTGGCCCGAACCGTCCGTGTGGTACGCGCGCAACACCCCCGGGGTAGTGACCAGCGGGCCGGCATCGCCATGCGGCCGGAGGCGGAGATCGACGGCGAACATCGCGCCCAGCGGTCCGCCTTCGTGCAGCTGGCGCTGGAGATCGAGGACGAGGGGCGCGGCCGCGACGGCATCCGCGTCCCGGGCCACGAAAAGCAGATCCAGGTCGGACCCGAAGGTCAGCTCCGCGCCGCCGTATTTGCCCAGCGCGACGAGCAGGAGCCGGCGCCGCGGATCCATCCGACCAAGCAGATGGGTCAGGAGGGCGTCGGCCAGCGCCGAGAGGCTGGTCTCGACGTCCGCGAGGTCCAGCAGACCCAGGAGCTCGCCGATGGCGTAGCGGACCTGCTCGGCCCGGACATACAGCCACAGCCAGCCGGGCGCGGCCGGGCCGGCGGCGAGCTCGGCGGCCAGGGCGGGGGCATTCTTGCGCTTGCGCAGCACCTCCGGGCGCAAGACCTCCTCGGCGATCTCGGGGTGGGCGGCCAGCAGTTCGGCGGTGAAGGCGCTGCGATCGAACAGGAGCGCCAGGACCCGGAAGAGCTGCGGATTGGCCGCGCAGCCGTTGAAGAACTGCTGGCGGGTGCCGTAACGCTCGGCGAAGCGGGCGATCCGCCGCAGCGCGAGCACGGGCTGGGCCAGCCTCGGCAGAATCTCATCGCAGGTCTCGACGAGGTGTTGAAAGCGCACGACCAGCTCCCGGTTCACCGGGTGGCCGCGGTCGCCGCAGACGAACAGGCGGAGCTCGTCCGCCGCGGCTGCGGCCGGCCCGAACCAGCGGTCCAGCCGCCCGGCGACGGCGGGGGGCACCTGCGGGGAGGTGAAGAACGTCCACCAGTCCTGGAACGCCCGGTCCCCTTCCTCCGCGCGGAAGAGCTCCTCGTAGGTACTCCGCACCCGCGTGCGCACGGCCTGGAGCTGGTGCTGGAACGTCGCGGGCGAGGGAAAGCCCAGGGTCCGTGCGACGGCCGCCGTCTCGGCGGCGTCGACGGGCAGCGCGTGAGCCTGGTGCTCCTCGCGCATCTGGATCGCGTGCTCGATCCGCCGCAGGAACCAATAGGCCTGCGTCAGGAACTCCGCCAGGTCCGGCTTGACCAGCCCGTACCGCAGGAGCTGCTGCAGCGCCGCGATCGTCATGTGGGTCTGCAGGAACGGATAGCGCCCCGCGTGCAGCAGCTGGAACGCCTGGACGATGAACTCGATCTCGCGGATCCCGCCGCGGCCCGATTTGACGTCGCGGTCCAGCTTCTGCGCCCCGACGACCTCCTGTTCGGTGCGGGTCTTCATCGCGGCGATTTCCGCAAGCAGCGACGGCGGCGGGTGCCGCGGGTACCGGAACGCCTGCAGGCTCTCCAGCAACTCGGCGCCGAGCGCGCGGTCGCCGGCGACCGGGCGGGCCTTGATCAGCGCCATGCGCTCCCAGGTCTGCCCGGCGGCGGCGTAGTAGTGCTCGAGGCCGGCCAGTGAACGGACGAGCGGGCCGTAGGCCCCCTCGGGCCGCAGGCGCACGTCGACCCGGAAGAGGAAGCCGTCGGCGGTCCTGGCCTGGAGATGGCCGGTGATCGATTCGGCGACCTTCGTGAAGAACTCGGCGTTGGTGATGGAGCCCGGCCGGCCGTCCTTCCGGCAGCGACCCTCGCCGTCGTAGAAATAGATCAGATCGATGTCCGACGAGAAGTTGAGCTCCTGTCCTCCCAGCTTGCCGAGGCCAAGGACGCAGAAGCGGGCGGGCTGATCGCGGTCCTCGTCCCAGGGTTCGCCGTGGCGGCCCGTCCATTGCCGGGTGGCGAGCGCGCAGCATTCCTCGAGGCAGAACTCGCCAAGGAGCGTCAGCTCCTCGATCGTGCCGGGCGCCGAGGCCAGCCCATTCACGTCCCGGTAGGCGATGCGCAGGGTCATCTTGCGCCGCCAGCGGCGCAGCCGCGCCAGCCGCGCCTCGTCGCCGCCGGGATCCCCGCCCGGAGCGGCGGCGGACGCGCGCCACTCGTCGCGCAGCGCCTGGTAGCGGAAGGGGGTGTCGCGATTCCGCGGCTCCTCCAGCCAGGCGCAGTCATCCGGGTGCTGCAGCAGCAGGCGCGCGTAGAGCGGACTGGCGTCGGCAAGGCGCTCGAGCCGCAGCCAGGCGTCCGGCGGCAGCGCGCCGGCGTCCCACGCCGGATGTTCCTGGCGCAGCCGTGCCCGCAGGCTTCCGGATGGGGCGGAACCGGATGGGGCGCTCACGGGATGGGATCAGCGTCGGCTGAGAAGGTCGCGCGCCTCGTCGAGAACGCGTTTCTCGTCGTCGGTCAGCGCGCCGAAACCCTGGCTGTTGATCTTGTCGAGGATGCGGTCCACTTCCGCCCTCAGGTCGTCGCGATTGGTCAGGTTCACCTGGAAGCGGGGGGCGGCCCGGTTGCGGCGGCGGCGCAGCCAGCGCGGCAGGATGACCGCCGCGGAGGAGGCCTGTCCGAACGGATCAACCCGGCCGGCGACCCGGTAGTAGCCGTAAGCGGCGAGCATCACGGCGAGGACGGCCGCGTGCCCGTCCCAGAGCGGCGAGCGGCGCCCCATCAGCTCGTAGAACAGGAAGCCGAGGGCGTTGGCGCCAGCCCAGAACCAACAGAAGAACTTCGGCTTCATCGTCACCGGGACGATCAGGAAGGCGAGGAAAGAGAACGGCTCGTCGGCGTGATAGCAGCAGTACAGCGTGAAGATGCCCGAAAGCGTCGCCAGCGGCCCGTACAGCGGCCAGTCGACCCCGAGCGCGTAGGCGGCGCACCACGCCAGCGCGCCCACCGCGATGAATCCGGCATAGATCGTCGCAAACCGCCGCGGACCGATCAGGTCCCGCACGCCGCCGCCGAAGAAATAGAGGCCCAGCAGGTTGACGAGCAGCGAGACCAGGCCGCCGGTGTATCCGGTGGTATTCTGCAGGAAATTGTAGGTGACGAGGGACCAGAGCTTCTGCCCGTGCACCACCGAGTCGGCAGCGAGCCAGAACCAGGTGACGTACTCGCGCTGGCCGAACCAGCGCTCCGCGACCAGTTGCGCCACGAACAGGCCGGCGAAGATGGCCATCAACCACTTGGCCAGATCGAACCGGGTCCCGCCGTCAGACTCCCGCATGTATTGCCGGTCGGAGAGCATGCAGGTGGAAATTAGGGGCACCCGGCGGCAAACTCAAGTCCCACGCGGAACTGGGCCGCGAATCGGGACCGGGCGGCGCCACCCGCGAGCCCGGGCTCCGGTGCGAGCCGCGAACACGGATCTCCCCCCGGCCGCCGCCCCCGGGGTGACGGCCGCCGATCTGGCCGCCGGGCAGGCAGATATCCGTGCCCGCCCCGCCGCCGCGGGGGATACCCTTGACAGCGTTCGGCATTCGTTTTTGTTCGCCCTCAATCATGGCCATCAAAGCAGACAAGTGGGAACAAAACGCTGCGGGCAAGTTTTACGTCGACCGCCAGTGCATCGATTGCGATCTGTGCCGCGAGACCGCGCCGGACTTTTTCACCCGCTCGGAAGAGGGCGGCTACTCGTATGTGAGCAAGCAGCCGACCACTGAGGAGGAGATCGCCGCCTGCACCGAGGCCCTCGAGGGCTGCCCGGTCGAGGCCATCGGCAACGACGGGGAGTAGGGCGCGCCGGCGGCCGGTTGCGGGAGAAACGGCGGAGCGCCTGCATGCGAATCGCGGCTCGGTGGCCTGCGGCCATTGTTAATCAGCCTGCGTTGTTTGGTTAACTTTGCCTTGTGCTGCGGTGCGCGGGCCTCTAACGATGGCGTCTCCCGCCCGTGAAAGCCTTTTCCGGAGTCATCCTGCTGGCCGCGGTCCTGCCGGCGGCGGCCGACCCGCCCGTGGCGCTGCCCCCCTTCCTCGTCGATTCGCCGCGGGTGGCGCTGCAGGAGCCCGCCGGATCGTTCGCGATGCCGGTGACGGCGCTGCGCTACGAGCCCCTGGCCGACGTGGAGGCCCGCAATCTGGCCGAGGCCCAGGCGGACGTCACCATCCGCGGCGGCATCTTTGAGAACACCGGATTCCGGATCGGAGCGGCCGACCTCTTCGATCCGCAGACCGGCCACTATTTCGCCGAGCTGCCCGTCGCCCCCGCCATGCTCTCGGCGCCGCGCATCCTCACGGGCGTCGACAACGCGGCCGGCGGCTTCAACGCCAACGTCGGCACCGTCGCGTACGCGTGGCAGCCCATCCGCCCGCGCGGCGAACTGACCGCGATCGGCGGCGAATACGGAACCGCCCGCGGGGAGGTTTACGCGGCGGCCGTGGCGGACGCTCCCGGCGCCGGCCGGAGCCTGGGCGCCGATCTGGACGTCGCGCAGTCGGTCTCGGCCGGCTCGGTGCCGTTCGGCGACCACCGGTTCAGCCGCGACGCCGTGCGGCTGCAGCTGGCGGGTGCGGACGGGCAGACCGACCTGTTCGTCGGCTATCAGGAGAAGTTCTTCGGCTGGCCCAACCTGTACACGCCGTTCAACTCCGACGAGACCGAGAACCTGAAGACCGTCCTCGTGGCGCTCAATCACCGCCAGCGCTGGGGCGACGACGGCTGGCTCGAGGCCGGCGCGTTCTGGCGGCGCAACCGCGACGACTACCGGTTCAACCGTTTCGCGCCCGTCGGGCCGGTGCCTCCGTTTCTGCACACGACCTGGACGGATGGCCTCGCGGTGTCCGGCCGCCACGGCCTCGGGGACTGGAGCGTCAGCTTCGACGCCGAGGCGCTGGCCGACGACCTCAAGTCCACCGCGCTGATCTACGGGCGGTTTCATACCCGATCCTACGTGAAGCTCGCGCTCACGCCGGAAAGAACGTGGATCCTGGCTGGCGGACGCCGCCTGACCGTCCGCACCGGCGCAACCTACGACGACACGAACCGCGACGGCAGCGCCGTCTCGCCGGTCCTCGAGGTCGCGCTGGCGGAGGGACGCCGCCGCCTCTACCTCGGCTACGCCCAGACGACGCAGGTGCCGACCTACACCGCGCTGAATTCCAACCCTGCCGCCGGGCTCTTCCGCGGCAATCCATCCCTCGGGCGCACCACGACCCGCAATTTCGAGGCTGGCGGCGAGGCGGGCGGCACCGGCTGGCAGGCGCGCGCGGCGGTTTTCTATCGGCGCGACGATCGCCTGGTGGACTGGACGTATCAGGCAGGGGTGACGGCGCGGACGGCGAACCCGGTCGACATCGGCACCGCCGGGGCGGAGGTCGTCGTGGGCTGGTCCGGCCGCCGCGGCGAACTCATCCTCGGCTACACCTGCCTGCACAAGCAGGCCGACTACGGCCTGGCCCCGGTGACGGCCAGCTTCTACGCGCTCAATTTCCCGAGGCAGCGTCTGACGGCCGCGCTGGTCGCGCGGCTGGGGCGCGGCTTTGAGCTGCGCATGGACAACCAGGCGCGCATCCAGGAGCCCAACGCCCTCCGTACCGTCGGAGGGGACCGGGCGGTCATTTCCTCGCTGGGGTTGTTCTTCCGGCCGCCGCGGGCCGCGGCTCTCGAGTTCTCGCTGCAGGTGGACAACCTGTGGGACTCGAATTTCGAGGAGGTGCCGGCGGTGCCGGCGGCGCGCC
>CAZKDK010000094.1:0-11311 GCA_964551145.1 uncultured Opitutaceae bacterium
GGCGATGCGCCGGCCGTGCTGGAGGCTGGCCTTGCCGTAGGTGAGGATGACGACCTTGAGGCTGGGCACGCTGATCCGCCGCTTGGCGGCGGCGCGCGCCAGCAGGGACAGGTAAATGGGTTCGCCCTCGAGGATCTCGGGCTTCACCGCCTGCATTTCCAGCAGGATCCGGTTCCACTCCGCCTCGGGAAACGCGAACGGGTCGCTCGTCAGGTTGAGGTAGACCGTCCCGTCGAAATAGCGGTGCGGGAACGGCTCGTCCTCATACGGGCAGAGGTTGCTCGAACAGGCCACGGGCGCCAGCACGGTCTTGCGCGCGGCGCGCCCCGCATAGGGGGCGAGGAGCGGATGCGCCAGGTACGCGCGGCGCGTCTGCTCGACCCACCAGCCGTCCTCCATGATCACGGTCATCGGCTGGGCGGTGGTGCCGCCCGTGTGCTCGTATTCGTACTGCCGATTCTGCAGGCCGCGCTCGATCGCGCCGAAATCCGAAAAAAAGGCCGCCGGCCCGCGCTCCATGATCTCCTGTTTCGTCAGCACCGGAATTCCGCGGTAGCAGGCCCAGCGCAGCGGTTCGGCATGCAGCGGGAAACGCTCCGGGTACAGGGGGCTGCGCCGGTAGATCGCGCGGATCTCCTCCTCCAGCAGCGCCGGCACACGGGAATCGTGCGCCGGGCCGGGGATTTCCAGGGCGTTGGCAAATACGGGAGCGGACATGTCGTGGTGAGAGAAGCCGCCGCCCGCCGGCCGGAGCCGGCGGCAGTCAGCCTCGTTCGGCTCCATCGCACAAAAACGGGCGCCTCCATTTAGTCAAACGAGGGGTGCCGGGGGGGCGGACCGGCCGGCGCCCGCCGGTTCCGGGGCCCGCCACCGCAACCCGGCTCGCGCCGCGCGGCGCCCGGGCCCGATCACGCCGCCGGACCCGCCGACCGGAGCCGTTCCCATTCGGGGGCGAACAGGAGCAGCGCGTCCAGCACCAGCGCGTGCCGGATGCGGCCGCTGCGCGCCCACGCGTACACCTCGTCGACCGGCGCCGTCAGCACCTCGATCTCCTCGTCGGGATCCCACCCGAGCGCCCGCGTGCGCTCCGCCTGCTCAACCAGCACGAGGTGGCAGACATTGTTCATGAGGGCGGGATTGGGATGAACCCCGCCCAGCCGTCGGGCGGACCGGCCGGTGTAGCCGGTTTCCTCCCCGAGCTCGCGCCGGGCCGCCGCCACGGGGTCCTCGCCCCGTTCCATGACGCCGCCGGGGATCTCGAGCGAGAACTCGTCGATGCCGAATCGGAACTGGCGCACCAGCACCAGCTGCCGGTCGGGCGTGAGGGCGAGCACGTTCACCCAGTC
This sequence comes from uncultured Opitutaceae bacterium, assembly GCA_964551145.1. Lineage (GTDB taxonomy): Bacteria > Verrucomicrobiota > Verrucomicrobiia > Opitutales > Opitutaceae > Fen-1467. The sequence goes on from CAZKDK010000094.1 coordinate 1,347, forward strand.
GGGGGCGTCGATCACCACGAAATCGCGTTCCCGATTGCGCACCGGATGCCGGTAGCGCGCCCGCAGCACGTCGAAGACGCGGCAGCGCGCGTCCACGACGGATGGGCCGAGCTTCTCCCAGCGGGCCGGCGCGGCGGAACCTGGCAGGTCGCTCATGCGGGCACTAAAAAGCCTCCGCGACGCCGGGTCGAGGAGGCTTTCGGAGAAAAGGGAACCGCTCGGACCTACCTAGTCTTGATCTTCTGGCCGACCCGCAGCTTGTGCCAGTTGATGCCGGGATTGGCCGCCTCAAGGTTCGCGACCGAGACGCCCGTGGCCTTGGAGATCTTCGTGCCGGTGTCGCCCGGCTTCACCACGTACTCGTCGGGACCGGCGGCGACCGGCTCGGCGCTGGTGCCCTTGGGACCCTTGGGGGCCGGGGCGTGCGCCTTGGCGGCATCCTCCAGCTTCTGGATCGAAGCCTTGATGCCGCCGATTTCCGGCCCGATGGAATCGAAGGCCGACTGCACCGAGGTCTGCAGCTTGGCGATGTTGGCGTTGGCCTTGGCGGAGTCGTCGGCGGCGGTGCTCGCCTTGCTCTCGATGCCGGCCAGTTGGTCATTGAGACCAGCGACCTGCTTGCCGACCGAACTCGTCTTGATTAGGGCAAAGGCCGAGATGATCAACGCAAGCACACCGACCAAAACTCCAGCCACCGGTAGGTAGCTGGTGCTGCTTTCGCGCGAAATTGTATCCATGGGTAATAGGGTGAGGGGCATGTGTAGGCAGAAAGCCAGAGCGAATCAAGCAGATTGCTTTGCAGCAAAAAGACCGGCCGAACCTCCCAAATCGCTGCCGAGGATAGCGTTGACAGGGCCGGGCAACCGCCGTCCCCTACCCATCCGGTCGCGGGGCGTAGCTTAGCCTGGTAGAGCGTCTGGTTTGGGACCAGAAGGTCGCCAGTTCAAATCTGGCCGCCCCGACCATCCTTCGCCGGGCGTACGGCTGGCAGGCCAGCCTACAGCCGACCGCTGTCTCTCACAGGTACCGTCGTCTACGGCAGAACCGAGGCGAAGGCTGCGCGCCGCAGGCTTGGCGGAGGCGGGCGTCGCGCACAGCATGGGATTCCCCCTATGCACTACGTCTACTTGATCGAAAGCGTTCACGACCGTCGGCAACACTACGTCGGCCAGACCCACGATCTGAAAGGCCGCCTGACCGAGCACAACTCAGGCGATTCCCCACACACAACTCGTTTTCGTCCCTAGCATCTGGTCTGTTACATCGGCTTCGCCGACGAAAAGAGGTCCCTGGCCTTTGAGCGGTACCTGAAAAGCGGCTCAGGGAAGACGTTCTTGAAACGTCATCTTCTAATAGCAGCCTTCGCCGGGCCTACGGTTGGCAGGCCAGCCTACAGCCGACCGCCGTCACTCACAGGTACCGTCGTCTACGGCAGAACCGAGGCGAAGGCTGCGCGCCGCAGGCTCGATTCTCGCCGCGGGCGAAGGCAGAAGTCTCCGGGCTTGTGTCGGGGTTTGCCCGCGGGCACAATGTTCGTGACCGGCGTCTCCGTTGGCGGTTACCCCCTGATGGCCGCGATCCCATTCATCATCCTCTGCTTCCTGGGCTTGGTCGTCTGGCTGCTGGTCTGGAGCCTGGTCTCCTTCGCGAAGATCGGCGAACTGCGAAGCCGCCTCGAAAGGCAGGCGGCGGATCTCGCGGAGATCCGCGCCGAATTGCGCCGCCGGACCGTTCCGCTGCCCCAGCCCGCAGCCGCGGCGGTGCCGCCCCCACTGCCGGCGCGGGGACCGGCGGCGGCGCCATCCGTCATCCCGCCGGTCGCGGCGGCGCCTGCCCCGAGGACGCAGCCCGCCGCGATTCCCGCAACGGCGGAGGACATCACGCTGCCGCCGTTCGTGGAGGTGGAAAGAACCCAAACGCCGCCGCCCGCGCCGGAGGGCGCGCGTCCCCCGGCCGCCCCGTCCGCGGAACCGCCGCGCCCCGCGATCAACTGGGAAATGTTCATGGGCGTGAAGCTCTTCGCGTGGGTCGGTGGCCTCGCGCTCTTCCTCGGCGTCGCCTACTTCATCAAATACTCGTTCGACAACAACCTCATCCCGCCGGCGGTCCGCATGGCGCTGGGCTTCCTCGCGGGAGCAGGGCTGCTCGCCGGCGGCGTGGCGCTCGCACGGCGCCCGTACCGGGTGACGGCCCATACCCTCTGCGCGACCGGCGTGGTCATCCTCTATGCGGTGACCACGGCCTGCAACTCGATCTACAAGTTCGCCTTTTTCGGCACCGTCCCGACCTTCCTGCTCCTGGCGCTGATCACCGCAACGGCCTTTGTGACGGCGGTTGCGCTGGAGGCGCCGGTGATCGCACTGCTCGGCATGCTCGGCGGATTTCTCACGCCGATGCTGTTCTCGACCGGGGTGGACAATCCGCTGGGCCTGTTCGGCTACATCGCCCTGCTCGATCTCGGCCTGCTGGCGGTGGCCCACCACCGCCGCTGGTTCTATCTGGGAGCATTGGCGGCCCTGGGAACGGCCGTATGGGAGATTGCGTGGGTCGTGGTCTTCTTTGACGCCGCGAAGGTCTACACGGCGCTCAACATCTTCCTCGGCTTCGACGTGCTGTATCTTCTGGCATTCGCCGCTGCGCAGCGCGGGGCGCGCGACTCGGGGTCTGATCGCGGCTGGCTGGCCGCGGCCGCCGCCGGAGTCGCCTTCGTCTCGCTCGCCTTCGCCTTCTGCCTGCTCGACTACCCGCTGATCGCGCACGAGCAGCCATGGCTGCTCTTCGCCTTCGTGTTTGGCGCCGACCTCTGCCTGCTGACGCTCGCGGTCCTCGATGAGCGGCGCGCGAAGATGCATGTCATCGCGGGCGTGCTCGCGTTCATCCTGCTCGCGATCTGGCTCGGCGGACTGCCCGGCCAGGAGGGCGTGCCGGCCCTGCGATGGGCCCTGGCGGCGTGCCTGGTCTTCGCCCTCCTGCACACGGCCTTTCCGCTCGTGCTGCAGCGCGTCCGCCCGGGCCGCGCGCCCGTCTGGTGGGCGCACCTGTTTCCGCCGCTCGCGCTGCTGCTCGTGCTGCTGGCCATCCTGAGCGTGCCCGACGTGCCCTTCTTCGTTTGGCCGCTGGTGCTGCTGATCGACCTCCTGGCCATCGGACTGGCCGTGGTCGCCGGCGGTCTGGCCGCCATCGGGGCCGCGCTCGTGCTGACGCTCGCCGCCACGGCCTGCTGGATTCTGCGCGCCCCGGCCGAATTCCCCCCGATCGCCACCATGCTCGTGCTGACCGGCGGCTTCGGCTTCCTCTTCGCCGCTGCGGCCGCCTGGGCCCTGCGGCGGGTGGCCGCGGCGCCGGGGCCCGCCGGCCCACCGGCCTGGCTGACGACGCCGGCGGGGGTCGAGCAGCTACCCGCGCTCTCGGCCGCCCTGCCCTTCGCGCTGCTCGTTCTGATCGTCCTGCGCGTGCCGCTGGCGGATCCCGCGCCGGTCTTCGGGCTGGCCCTGCTTTTGGACCTGCTGCTGCTGGGCCTGGCGCGCCTCCTCGCCCAGGGCCTCGTCCCCGCCGTGGCCCTCGGCTGCACGGCCCTGCTCGAATATACGTGGCTCGAACAGCGGTATTCCCCGGACGGCGCCGCGGCGCTGCTGGGCTGGAACGTCGGATTCTACGCGCTGTTCGCGGTGTATCCGTTCGTCTTTCGCCGGAGCTTCGCGGACCGCCTCGCCCCCTGGGTGGCCGCGGCGCTGGCGGCCCCGATCCATTTCTGCCTGGTCTACGAGCTGGTGCGCCGAGCCTGGCCCAACGATTTCATGGGCCTGGTTCCGGCCCTGTTCGCGCTGCCGGCGCTGGCCGGCCTGGCGGTCACCCTGCGAGCGCTTCCGGCCGCCGCGCCGCGCCGTCTCGACGTGCTCGCCTGGTTCGGCGGCGTGGCGCTGCTGTTCGTGACGCTGGTCTTTCCGATCCAGTTCGAGCGGCAGTGGATCACCCTCGGCTGGGCGCTCGAGGGCGCGGCGCTGATCTGGCTCTTCCGCCGCGTGCCGCACGCCGGCCTCCGGCTGGCGGGCATCGGGCTGCTCGTCGCGGCGTTCGCGCGCCTCGCCCTGAATCCCGCGGTGCTCGCCTACCACCCGCGCGCCGCCACCGCGATCTTCAACTGGTATTTCTATGCCTACGGGCTGACCACGCTCTGCCTGCTCGCCGGCGCCCGGCTGCTGGCCCCCCCGCGTCCGGGCGGCCCGCCGGATCCCACCGGCACGCAGGGCCGCGCCCTGTTGAACGGGCTCGCGGGCGTGCTCGCGTTCCTGCTGCTCAATATCGAGATCGCCGACTACTTCTGCCCCGCCGGCCACGGCCTCACGTTCGAGTTCTCCGGGGATTTCGCGCGGGACATGACGTATACGATCGCCTGGGCCCTGTTCGCCTTCGGCCTGCTGGTGATCGGAATCGCCCGGCGCGTGCGCGCCACCCGCTATGCCGCGATCGGCCTCCTGAGCGTCGCCTTGCTGAAGCTCTTCCTGCACGACCTGAGCCACCTGGGGAATCTCTATCGCATCGGCGCGCTCTTTGTAGTGGCCGCCGTGGCGATCCTCGCGTCCTTCATCTACCAGCGCTTCCTGCCGCCCGACGCCAGGTCCTGACATGCGCCCGCTCCTGCCGTCCGCCGCCCTGTTCACCCTCGCCGTGACCCTCGCGCCGCTGCAGGCCGAGCCCTACGCCCCCCGGCAATGGCGGTTTCACCAGGAGATCCCCGTCGATCAGGGCGGACTGGTGACGGTCGCGCTTCCGGTCGAAACCCTCGATGCCGCGCGCGCCGACCTCGCCGACCTCCGCCTGCTCGATCCGGCCGGTATCGAGCGGGCCTTCGCCCTCGTCCGCACCGAACGCCCGGCATTTCGCGTCGTGCCGCCCGAGTCGCTGAGCGGAAGCGTCGAGGATGCCGCCACCGTTTTCGTCCTCAAGACCGGCACGGACGGCGAGATCGCCGCCCTGGAGATCGACGCGGGCCAGCAGAGTTTCCTGACGCGCGCCCTGGTCGAGGCCGCGGACGACGGCCGGGACTGGCGCGTTCTCGGCCGGAACCTGCCGGTCTACGATCGCGGCGGACAGGTGCGCGCCCTCCGCCTCGACCTTCCGGCCGGCGTCTACCCCTATCTCCGGCTGACGCTCGACCGGCTGGGCGGCGCGCACGTGGCGCTCCGCGGCGTCAGCTTGCTCGTCCGCAACGCCGAGCTCGAGGAGCCGGTGCCCGTGCCCGTGCGCGTCGGCGCCCGCGCCGAGCTTCCGGGCGAAACCCGGCTCGCGCTGGCCCTGCCGGGCGCCCATCTGCGGCTGTCGGCCCTCGAACTGACGACCCCGGAGCCGGTATTCAATCGCCCCGCACGCGTCGTCTACCGGGCATTCACCGGCGACAGCATCCAGGAAGTCGCCCTCTGGACCGGGACCATCGCCCGGACCGGGACGGCAGGCGCCCGGTCCGTCTCGCTGCCCGTCGAGCAGGACGCGCCCCAGGGCGAACTGACCCTGATCATCGACAATGGCGACAGCCCGCCCCTGGCGCTGACCGGCGTCGCGGCGTGGCGGCGTCCCGTCGACGCGATCTTCTACGCGGCGAGCGGCGGCCGCCATCTGCTGGCGGTGGGCAACCCGCAGGCGGCCGCCCCCCGTTACGATGTAGGGGCACTGACGGCGGGGACAGCGCCGTCCCAGGCGGTCCGCCTCACGCCCGGACCCCTGCGGCCGAACCCGGCCTACCAGCCCGGCGAGGCGCTGCCGGAGATAGCCGCGCTCGGGACACCGCTCGCGGTCGAACCGTGGGCCTACCGCCGGGCCGTCCGGGTCGGCGAGACCGGCGTGCAGCAGCTTGAGCTGCCGCCCGGCGTGCTCGCCCGCGCCCAGCGCAGCCTCGGCGATCTGCGCCTGTTGAGCGGCGGCCGGCAGGTGCCGTTCGTCGTCGAGCAAACCAGCCTGACGCGTCCGTTCGCGGTCGACGCCATCCCGGACCCGGACCCGAAGCAGCCCCGGCTGAGCCGCTGGCGGCTCGCGCTGCCCGAACCGCGCCTGCCGTTGCGCCGCCTGACTGCCACCGTTTCCACGCCCCTGTTCCGGCGCGAAATGAACCTGCTGGAAACTGTGGAGGACGAACGTGGCTACTCGTTCCGGCACGGACTCGGCCTGGCGACCTGGAACCAGACGCCCGACCGGCGGGCCGCCGCCTACGCCATCGCGATCAACGAGCGCCCCGAGACGGACACGCTGTGGCTCGAGACCGACAACGGCGACAATCCGCCGATCGCCCTGGGCGGCGTGCAGGTCCACTACAACGTCACCCGCCTGCTTTTCAAGGCGACTGCGGACCTGCCGCTCCACCTCTATTACGGCAACCCGGAGGCCGCGGCCCCGCGCTATGACCTGGATCTCATCGGCGCGCAGTTGCTCGCCGCCGACAAGGCCGGGGTGGAGCTGGGCGCCGAGGAGGCGCTCAAGGGCACGCCGTTCGCCGAGTCCATTGCGCTCGCCGGCCGCAGCGGGATCCTGTTCTGGGGAATCCTCGGCGTGGTGGTGGTCGTGCTGCTGGTCGTGATCGCGCGCCTGCTGCCCAAGGCGCCGCCGCCGGCAGGTCCCTCCGCGCCGGCCTAGCCCCGACCCGACCCGGGCGGTCAGGACCCGGGCACCGTGACGGTGACGGCGGGCGCGGGCTGGCCCGCCCCGGCGGCCGGAGCGGCCGGCTGCGCAGTCGCCGGCAGGCGCGCCTTCAGGAAGACCGCCCGCTGAGCCCAGGCGCCGGCCGAGTCGAGTTGCAGGACCTGGTCGGCGCGCTTCGCGCTCTCGGCCAGGTCGCCGCCGTCGTACGCCAGCGACGCCAGATGGTAGGCAGCCTCCGCGCGGATACCGCGCGGCTGGCCCGGGTCGTCCGCCAGCTTCTGCAGGGCGGCCCTGCCGTCCTCGGTCTTGCCGGACTGGACCAGGCAGACGGCCCGCCCCAGGAGGGCGCGCGCCGCAAACGGCGTCCCGGCGAGCGCCGCGGCCGCCCGCTCGTACTGGGCGAGGGCCTCGGTCGCGCGGCCGGCCGCGTAGTCGTCGTCGGCCAGCTTCAGCAGGGCGGCGCCGGCGAGGGGATGACGGGGATTGTCCCGCGCGAATGCCTCCAGCCGGGCCGGGCCCGACACGGTCGCGTAGGCCGACTCGATCCGGGCCTCCCGCTGCGCGGCGATCAGCTCGTAGGCATACCGCCCGATGACCGCGAGCAGGATGACGGCGACGCCGACGTAGATGGCCTGGCGGTTCTTCTCCCAGAACATCCGCAGCTGCTCGTCGAGCGGCGGTGCAACGGGGGCGGCTTGGTCGTCCGGTTTGGCGGGCCGGTTGGAGCTCACCGACGGCTGATTGGGCGGCACGGTAGACATGGGAACCGCGCAATATGGGAGGCGGACCGGGCTCCCACAAGGCAAAATCCGGGCTGTGACGGCACGCCCTAGTCGAACACCACGGTCTTGCGGCCGTAGACGAGCACGCGGTTCTCGAGGTGCCAGCGCACGGCCTGGGCCAGCACGATCTTCTCGAGGTCGCGCCCCTTGCGGACGAGGTCCTCGACGCTGTGGCGGTGGGTGACGCGCGCGACGTCCTGCTGGATGATGGGTCCGTCGTCGAGCCGGGCGGTGGCGTAATGGGCGGTGGCGCCGATGAGCTTCACCCCGCGCTCGTGGGCCTGGTGGTAGGGCCGGCCGCCGGCAAAGGCGGGGAGGAACGAATGATGGATGTTGATCACAGGCCGGCCGAAATCCCCGAGGAAACCGGCCGACAGCACCTGCATGTAGCGGGCGAGGATCGCGAAATCGACCCGGGCCGCGCGCAGGATCCGCAGCTGGCGCGCCTCGGCGGCCGCCCTCGTGGCCGCGGTCACCGGCACGTGGTGGAAGCGGAGCCCATAGGCGCGCGCCGCGCCGGCCAGGTCGCGGTGGTTGGAGATCACGCAGACAAAGTCGCCGGCGAACTCCCCCGCCCGCCAGCGCAGGACGAGGTCGTGAAAGCAGTGATCGGCCCGCGACACGAACAGGGCGCCGCGCGGGCGCCGGGCCGAGGAGGCGATGCGCGCGGTCATGCCCAGCGTGGCGGCAAACGCCGTGAATTCCCGCGCCTCCGCATCCGCGTCGCCCCCGGCGGAGGACGGCCTGCCGTCCGTAGGCCCGGCGGAGGACGGAACCCATTCGATGCGCTGGAAGAAGATCCCCTTCTCGTTGTCGCGATGCTGGTCGGCGTGCAGGATGTTGCCGCCGCGGGCGAAGATCCAGCCGGCCACGCGCGCCACCAAGCCGCGCTGGTCGGGTCCGTGCAGCAGGGCGACGAGAGTGGGGGCGGCGGGGGCGGCCATGGTGGGCAAGGACTAGTGGCGTGCGCGGCGGGAGGCTATTCGAAAATCCGGGCGGCCGGCCCCCGCCCCGGACGGCGCCCTATTCCGCCCGGGCGGCGACGTTGCCGAGATACTGCTGGAGCGGGCGCACGCCGACGCGCTTCTGCCGCAGGGCCTTGATGCCGCTGAGGGCCGCGTAGGCGCCGGTGATCGTGGTCATGAGGCAGACGTTGTGGGCGTAGGCGGCGGAGCGGATCCGGTTCTCGTCCTTGCGCGGGATCATGCCCGACGGCGTGTTGATGATCATCTGGATCTGGCCGTTCTTGAGCATGTCGATCACGGTGGGGCGGCCCTCGTCGATCTTGGCGATCTGCTGCACGCTGACCCCGTTCTCGCGGAGGCTGCGCGCCGTGCCGCTGGTGGAATAGAGGGTGAAGCCGAGCTCGGTGAGCTGGCGGCCGAGGTCGACCGCGTCGGGTTTGTCGGCGTCCTTCACGCTCAGGAACAGGTTGCCGCCGAGGGGCAGGCCGGGCTTGACGGCCGCCTGGGTCTTGGCGAAGGCGATGCCCAGGTCGTCGTCGAGGCCCATGACCTCGCCGGTCGAGCGCATTTCCGGGCCGAGCGTGATGGTGGCGCCGGGGAAGCGCACGAAGGGGAACACCGCCTCCTTCACGCACCAGTGCCGCGGGGTGAGCTCGCGGGTGAAGCCGAGGTCCCGGAGCTTCAGGCCGGTCATGACCTTGGCGGCCAGCTTGGCCAGCGGGACCCCGATCGCCTTCGATACAAACGGAACGGTGCGCGACGCCCGCGGGTTGACCTCGAGCACATAGAGGTCGCCCTGCTTGATGGCATACTGCACGTTCATCAGCCCGACGACGTGAAGGGCCCGGGCGAGCGCGTTGGTCGCGGTGCGCACCGAGTCGAGCATGGCCGGACTGAGCGTATGCGGGGGCAGGACCATCGCCGCGTCGCCGGAATGCACGCCGGCGAATTCGATGTGCTCGAGCATGCCGCCGATGACCGTCGTCTCGCCGTCGCTGATGCAGTCGACGTCCAGCTCGATCGCGTCCTCGATGAACTTGTCGATCAGGACGGGCTTGCCCGGCATCGCCTCGAACGCCTGGCGGACGACGGCGCGCAGCTCGGTCTCGCTGTAGACGATGAACATGCCGCGTCCCCCGAGCACGAAGGAGGGCCGCAGCAGGACCGGGAAGCCGATTTCGCGGGCCAGGTGGATGGCCTCGTCCTCGCCCAGCGCGGTGCGGTTGGGCGGCTGGCGCAGTCCGATCTGGTCGAGGATCACGGAGAAGAGCTTGCGGTCCTCGGCGGCCTCGATGCTCTCCGGCGAGGTGCCGATGATGTTCACGCCGTTCTGCTTGAGGGCGGCGGCCAGGTTGAGCGGCGTCTGCCCGCCGAACTGCACGATCGCCCCGGCGCAGCGCTCCTGCTGGTAGATCTCGACCACGTCCTCGAGCGTGAGCGGCTCGAAATAGAGCCGGTCGCTCGTGTCGTAATCGGTGGAGACGGTCTCGGGGTTGGAGTTGACCATGACGGTCTCGATGCCGAGTTCCCGCAGGGCGAACGAGGCGTGGACGCAGCAGTAGTCGAACTCGATGCCCTGGCCGATGCG
>CAZKDK010000095.1:0-11269 GCA_964551145.1 uncultured Opitutaceae bacterium
CCATGAAGGGGGCGTTGATCTCGAAAATCTTGTCGCAATCAAGGCAGATCACCTGGGCCTGCTGGGCATGGCTGTCGGCGCAGGGCGCGTAGTATTTGATGTTCTTGCCGATGTCGATTTCGCGTAGCAGGGCGCTTTCCGTCATGATCGGGAGGGTGCGGTAGACCGTCGCCCGCGACACGGACTCGTCGAGCGCCCGCGCGTGGACCAGCAGCTCCTCGGCCGTGAAATGATCCGGTTGCGAGAAGGCCGCATCGAAGATCGCCAGGCGCTGGTTGGTGACCCGCAGGCCCCGGTGCGCCAGGAAGCCCTTGAACTTGTCGCGGGACGCTTCGATGCTCACGGCGGGAATTTCCCGTCGGGGTGGGGGGGTGTCAACTGAAAGCGGGCGCGGACGCCGCGCGGGCACGCAACTCCCGCATTGCCAGCCCCGGCGGATGTCGGCCACAAACAGGCGATGATCGTCGGCGTGCATCCGCTCGCAGGGTTCGACAAGCTCCTGCATTACCGGGTGCCCGCGGCGCTGCAGGGGGAAGTCGCGGTCGGATCGCTCGTGCGGGTGCCGATCCTCCGCCGCCACCGCATCGGCATCGTCGGCGTCATCGGGGCGCCCGCGGATTTCCCGGTGGAAAAGCTGAAGATGGTGGCGCAGGTGATCCACCCGTTCCCCGCGCTGCCGGCCGACCTGCTGGCGCTGGCGAAGTGGATGGCCGCCTACTACGCGGCGGGCCTCGACACGGTGATCGAGGCGATGCTGCCGGCGGCGGTGCGGGGCGGGACCGCGCCCCGCGAGGAGAAGCTCCTGGCCGCGGCGCGCGAACTCGCGGCCGACGAACACGCCGCGCTGGCGCGGCGCGCCCCCGCGCAGGCGCGGCTCTACGCCTGCCTGCGGCAGCAATTCCGGCCGCAGCCGCGCACGCTGCTGCTCGCGCGGCTCGGCCTGACGGCCGCGGTGGCCACGGCCCTCGTCAAACGCGGCCTGGCCCGCGAGGAGACGCGCCGGGTCGCCCGGGAGGGCTACGCCGACGACTGGGCCCATGGCGAGGTCGTGGCCGCCCTGCCGCACACCCTCAACGAGGAGCAGGCCGCCGTGGTCGCGGCGGTCCGGGCCAGCCTCGAGCGCGGCGCGTTCGCGGCGCACCTCCTCCATGGCGTGACCGGGTCGGGCAAGACCGAGGTCTACCTGCACGCCATGGCCAGCGTGCTCGCGGCGGGCGGCGGCGTCATCTACCTGGTGCCCGAGGTGGCGCTGACCCCGCAGACCGTCGCCCGCCTGCACGGCCGGCTGCAGGCCGTCGCGCCCAACCACCGCGTGGTGGTCTGGCACAGCCATCTGAGCGAGGGCGAGCGGTTCGATGCGTGGCGGGCGCTGGCGACCGGCGAAGCCCGCGTCGTCGTCGGCGCGCGGTCGGCCGTGTTCGCCCCGATGCGCGACCTGCGCCTCATCGTCGTCGATGAGGAGCATGAGCCCGCCTACAAGCAGGACGAGACCCCGCGCTACCAGGGGCGCGACGTGGCCGTCTACCGGGCGCGGCTGTGCCGGGCCGTCTGCCTGCTCGGCTCGGCCACCCCCTCGCTCGAGTCGATCGCCAACGTCCGGGCCGGCAAATACCGGCTGGCGACGCTGACGAAGCGCGTCGACGACCGCCAGATGCCGTCGATCGACATCGTCGACATGCGCGTCGAGATGCTGCGCTCCCGGGGCATCACCGCCATTTCGCGGCTGCTGGCCGACAAGATGCACGACCGCTTCGAGCGGCGCGAGCAGGTCATCCTTTTCATCAACCGCCGCGGCTACTCCTCGAGCATGCTCTGCACGGCGTGCGGCCACGTCGAGACCTGCCCCCATTGCAGCATCGCCCTGACCTACCACCGCACGGACGAGACCCTGCGCTGCCACCTCTGCGGCCACGAGCGGCCCGCGCCCTACGCCTGCCCGCAGTGCCGCTCGCCCAAGATCCGCTGGCGGGGGTTGGGGACGCAGAAGGTCGAGGAGGCCGTACACCGCATCCTGCCGCACGCGAAGGTCGAGCGGATGGACAGCGACACGATGGCGAAGAAGAACCGGTTCCGGCAGGTGCTGACCGATTTCCGGGTCGGGAAGATCGACGTGCTCGTGGGCACGCAGATGATCGGCAAGGGGCTCGACTTCCCCAATGTCACCCTGGTGGGGCTCATCGACGCCGACCTGTCGATGCACGTGCCCGATTTCCGGGCCAACGAGCGGACCTTCCAGCTGCTGGTGCAGGTGGCCGGGCGGTCGGGCCGCGGCGAGCGCGCCGGCGAGGTCGTGGTGCAGACCTTCACCCCGCAGGCGGACGCGATCCAGTTCGCCCGCCGGGGGGATTTCGACGGCTTCGCCGACGCGGAGCTGGCCATGCGCGCGCGCTACCGGTATCCGCCCTGCCGGCACCTGATCCACCACCTGTTCCGCGGCCCCAACCCCGACAAACTGCGGTTCGTGGCGGAGCACTGGGCCCGGCAGGTCGAGGCCCGCCTCGGCGCCGCGGTCGAGGTGCGCGGCCCCGCGCCGTCGCCGATCGAGAAGATCAAGGACGAGTACCGCTACCAGCTCTGGTACTTCACGACCCGCGTGACGGCGGTCGTGCCCGTGCTGGTCGAGCTGCAGGCGGCCTTCGCCTGGCCGGACGGCGTGACCCAGGTCCTCGACGTCGACCCGATGAGCCTGGTGTAGCGTTTCCCTCCGGCGGCGTCGCCGGAGAAAAACCGGCCTGGATTGTCCCGCCGCAGAATCTGGCTCCGTTGTGACACCGTTGAACCTGCACCCGCTTCGCCTGCGCCCCCGCCGATCCGCCCGGAGTCCGTTCCTGCGGATGGCGCTGCTGGCGGCGGCCATCGGCCTGGCCCCCGCGGTCCGCGCGACCACCAAGGGACTCAACCAGATCGTTACTCCGGACATCCAGCCGGCGGGCGTGCTGTCCATCAGCGGACAGGTGCAGGATGCGCGCATCGGCAATCCGGCGGAGGTGCAACTGGAACTCGGCCTGACGCGCCGGGCCGAGGTGGCGTTCTTTCAGGGACTGCGGCCCGGCGAGGAAATCTTTGGGGCGGAGTTCAACCTGTGGCAGCAGGGGCCGCACCTGCTCACGGCGGGCGCGGTCAACTGGTCATCGCGGGGCGGCGGGGCCGATCCGGTCCTCGAGTACGGCCGCTATGCGGGCCGCGACCACCTGATCGCCGGTGCGATCCGGGCGGACCGGCGCGTCGAGGGCATCCTCGGCTGGTCGCACCAGCTCGGCGACAGTCTGCTGTTCGCCGTCGACTACCAATCGGGCCCGGGCAACGCGGTGACCGTGGGGCTGACGGTGAACCTGGCGCCGAACCTGCAGATGAACCCCGCGGTCTACTTCGCCAACACCCGCCCGCACCGCGCCATGGCCTACGTGGTGCTGAGCTGGAATCTCACGGTCTGGCGCTGACGGTTCCCGGCCGGGCATAACGCGGCTTGCGATGCCGGGCCCGATTGTGCGTAACTCGGCGGCGACGTCATGCGCATCTACTTCATGGGCATCTGCGGGACGGCGATGGGCAATGCCGCGCTGCTCGCGCGGGCCGCGGGCCACGAGGTGCTGGGCGCCGACACCGGCGTGTACCCGCCGATGAGCACGGTGCTGGCGGAGGCCGGCATCCGCATCCACGAGGGCTGGGACGCCGCGCGCCTGGCGCAGCTCGCGCCGGACCTCGTCGTGATCGGCAACGCCCTCTCGCGCGGCCATCCCGAGATCGAGTGGCTGCTCGACACGCGCGCGCTTCCCTACACGTCGCTCCCGGCGCTGCTGCACGACTTCGTCCTCAAGACGCGCCGCACCGTCGTCGTCGCCGGCACCCACGGCAAGACGACGACGACCGCGCTGACGGCGTTCCTGCTGCGCGCCAACGGGCGCGATCCCGGCTTTCTCATCGGCGGCGTGCCGCAGGATCCGCCCACGGGCAGCGCCCTCGGCGCGGCGGCCGACCCCTTCGTGATCGAGGGCGACGAATACGACAGCGCGTTCTTCGACAAGCGCAGCAAGTTCATCCACTACGCGCCGCAGATCGCCGTGCTCAACAACCTCGAGTTCGACCATGCGGACATCTTCCGCGACCTCGAGGACTACCGGCGGACGTTCGTCCACTTCCTCCGGCTCGTTCCCCGCAGCGGCTGCGTGGTGCTGAACGGCGACGATCCCAACCTGCAGGGGCTCGGCCCGCTGCCGTGGACGCGCGTCGTCCGCGTGGGCACGGCCGGCACCTGCGATCTGCGCATCACCGGGTTCGGCGAGGACGCCGCCGGGGCGCATTTCGCCCTGGACTGGCGCGGCGCGCGCTGGGCCGAGGTGCGCTGGACGCTCCCGGGACTCTTCAACGCCCGCAACGCCGCGATGGCGGCCTGCGCGGCCGGCCTCTCCCTGGCCGCGCCGGCGGCGGCGCCGGACCCGCGGGGAATCAAGCTCGACGCCCTGGCGCGTTTCCAGGGCGTGCGCCGGCGCCAGGAGGTGCGGGCTGCGGTTGCCGGTCTGACGGTCATCGAGGATTTCGGCCATCACCCCACGGCGCTGGCCGAGACCCTGCATTCGCTCCGCGCCCGGTTCCCGGCCGCGCGCCTGACCGCGGTCTTCGAGCCGCGCAGCAACACCGCGCGCACGCGGGTGCTGCAGAACGGCTTCGCCCGGGCGCTGACGCAGGCCGACGAGGTCTATCTCGGCGCCGTGAACCGGGCGGAGAAGCTCGGCGCGGACGAGCGGTTCGACGCCGACGCCGTGGCCCAGCAGCTCGAAAGCCAGAGCGTGCACGCGCAGTGGTTCACGGACAACCGGCTGCTCTGCGACCGGCTGCTCGCCGACACGCTCCCGCCTGGCGACGGCGCGCGCGTGATCGTGTTCTTCAGCAACGGGAGCTTCGACGGCATCATCGACCGCTACGCGGCCGCGGTGAAGGGGTTGTAGCCGGCCTCGCCGAGGCCGGGCAGCTGGGGTCTCCCGGGGTCAACGACCCCGGCTACAAATGCCGGATGCAGCCACGGTTCGCGAACGGCCCGGCGCGACTCAAACATGCGGCGGGCATGAAGCCCGCCCCACCGACCGCGCAAAGCCATCTATAGTTCCAGCGACTCGCCGGGGTCCAGCACCTGCACGGTGTGGTCGGCCCGGGCCGCGACCTCGACGAACCGCTGGGGATCGACCTTGATCACCGGCCAGGTGTTGTAGTGCATCGGCACGGTGAGCTTGGGCTTGAGGTAGTCGAGGGCGGCCGCGGCGTCGTCGATGCCCATCGTGAAGTTGTCGCCGATCGGCACCAGGGCCAGATCGATCCCCGCCCGGCCGATCAGCTGCATGTCCAGGAACAGGCCGGTGTCGCCCGCGTGGTAGATCGTCCGGCCGTCGGCCTGGATGATGATGCCGCAGGGGCACCCGAGGTAGACCGGGTGGAGGCCGGCCCCGACGCTGGAGGTGTGATGGGCGATCGTCAGCTTCACGCGGCCGAACGGGAAGGCGAAGGCCCCGCCCGGATCCATGCCGTGGGTCTTGGCGCCCTGCGCGGCGAAGTACTCGGCGATCTCGTAGTTCGCGATGATCGTCGCGCCGCAGCGCCGGGCGATCGCAAGGGCGTCGCACGTGTGGTCCTCGTGCCCGTGGGAGCAGAGCACGTAGTCGGCCGTGACGTCGGCGGCCTTGACCGGCGCGAGGTCGTTGCCGGTGAGATAGGGATCGATGATCAGGCGCGCCTTGGAGGTTTCGATCAGAAAGCAGGAATGGGCGAGGTACGTGATTTTCATGGCGGCAACGGCGTGGCGGGACCGGGCGGCCGCGGTGGGTGCGACCGCAGACGACTCCCCTGCGGTTCGCCGCCGCGCGGGAAGATCGCCTGCAAGCAGGCTCCTACATTTTCGACCAAAAGAAAAGGCGCGGATTAGTCCGCCACGGGGCGGGAGATGGCGTCGAGGCGGGCCATCACGGCGGGCGTCAGCTGCTCGATGACCTCGAGGGCGCCCAGGTTTTCCTTGAGCTGGGCGACCTTCGAGGCTCCGAGGATGACGGTGGAGACGTGGGGGTTCTTCAGGCACCAGGCGAGCGCGAGGCGGGGCAGGGTGGTGTCGAGATCGGCGGCGATCTTGCCGAGTTTCTGCACCGCGGCCAGACGCCGCGCCGTGCCCGCGCCGGTGGCGATGTTGCGCAGCCATTCGAGCCCCGGCGTGGCGAGGCGCGAGCCCCTGGGGATGCCCCGGCTGTATTTGCCCGTGAGCAGGCCGGATGCCAACGGCGACCAGGTGGTGGTGCCGAGGCCGAACCGGCGGTAGAGCGGCGCGTATTCCTTTTCGAAGCGCTCCCGGTGAAAGAGGTTGTATTGCGGCTGCTCCATCGCCGGCGGATGGAGCCCGAGGCGCCGGCAGACCGCGTGGGCCTCGCCGATCTGGGCGGCGCTCCATTCGCTGGTGCCCCAGTAGAGCACCTTGCCCTGCGCGATCAGGTCGTGCATCGCCCGGGCGGTCTCCTCGACCGGCGTGTCCGGGTCGGGGCGGTGGCAGAAATACAGGTCGAGATAATCGACGCGCAGGCGGCGGAGGGCGGCATGGCAGGCCTCGACGACATGCTTGCGTGACAAACCCTCCTCGTTCGGGCGGTCGCCCTCGGCGCCGAAGAAGACCTTGCTCGAGACGAGGTAGCTGCTGCGGCGCCAGCCGGAGCGGTGGAGGATGTTTCCCATGACGAGTTCGGCACGGCCGTCGGCGTAGGCCTCGGCATTGTCGAAGAAATTCACGCCGGCGTCGTAGGCCGTGTGCAGGAGGTCCTGCGCGGTCCGATCGTCGATCTGTTTGCCGAAGGTGACCCAGGCGCCGAACGAAAGCGCGCTGACTTGCAGGCCGGAATTTCCAAGGTGGCGGTAGGTCATGTTCATGCTGGCCGGAAACATATGAAACGAACGGTCGAATGTCGAACGGCCCGCCGTCAGCGTCCCGGAGCCCCGCCGGGCGCCGCGAGCCAGCGGCTGGCGGCGGCGAAGTCCTCCGGCACGAGGCCGTGATCCGCCGTCGAGATCTGCAGGGTGACGTCCGCGCCGCCCGCGCGCAGCAGGGCGGCCAGGCGCGGCGGATGGTCGGGGCCGACGACCCGATCGTGGCTGCCGTTCGCCAGCAGAACGCGTCGTCCCCTCAATGCCCCCGCGGACGGCGTCACCTCGAGCACCACCATCGCGCGGAAAAGCAGTGCGCCGCCGAGGACCTCCGGGCGGAGCTGCAGCAGCGTGGCGCCGATGTTGGCGCCGTTGGAGTAGCCGACCGCCACCAACCGGGTGGCGTCGAAACCATAGGATTGCGCCGCGGCCGCCACGAAGTCGGCCAGCGCGTGGGTGCGCCGCCGGACATCGTCGAGGTCGAAGACCCCCTCGGCCAAACGCCGGAAGAAGCGCCGGGCGCCGTTTTCCGAGACGTCCCCGAGCGGCGCGAGGCGCGCGGACCCGGGCGACAGCCGGTCGGCGAGCGGCAGCAGGTCCTGCTCGGTTCCGCCGGTGCCGTGCAGCAGGAGTAGGGGCGGGGCGGCGGAGTTGGTGCCGGGCTGGAAGAGATGCCGGTACGCGGCGAGGCTCATGGCGGGATCAGGCGAGCGGCGGCAGGGCCGCCTCGATCGTCGCGCGCGCCTCTTCCTGCCACGGCGGCAGGCGGAGCGATCCGCCCAACTGGTCGAGCGGCTCGTCGATGGTGAAGCCCGGACCATCGGTGGCGATTTC
This sequence comes from uncultured Opitutaceae bacterium, assembly GCA_964551145.1. GTDB lineage: Bacteria > Verrucomicrobiota > Verrucomicrobiia > Opitutales > Opitutaceae > Fen-1467. The sequence goes on from CAZKDK010000095.1 coordinate 7,726, forward strand.
GAACAGCACGCCGTTCGGCTCCCGGTAGTAAATCGAGTGGAAATAGCAGCGGTCCATGATCGGGCTCACCCCGAACCCGCGGGCCGTCAGCTCGGCGTGCGCCCGGCGTTGAGCCGCGTCGTCCGGCGTGCGAAAGGCGACGTGGTGGACGGTGCCGACGCCGCTCCGTCCGCGCGGATCGTTCGGATCGATGAGCAGGTCGACGATCGTGCCGGGGCCGTCGGCCTCCGGAGCGTAGCGCATCCGGGTTCCGTCCTGGGCCAGCAGCCGGTACTCCATGTCCTGGGTGAGCACCCAGGCGGTCTGTTCGCCGGTGCCGGCGCGCAGCGTCACGCTGTGGAAGCCGTGGATGCCCTGTTTTTGCGGGATCTCCGGATGCGGCACCGGGGGGCGCGGGTCGGCTTCGGCGGATCCCACGAGCTCGAGCGGCAGCCCGTCGGGATCCGTGAAGGCGATCGCGCCTTCGCCGAGCCGGGGGGCGTCCGTCACCGCGACGCCGTGCGCCCCGAGGCGCGCACGCCAGAAATCAAGGGAATCAGCCGGCACCGCATACGCGACGGCCCCGACCATCCCGGCGCCCGTCCGTCCGCGGGGAAGACCCTCCCAAAGGAAAAACGTGAGCAGCGTGCCGGGGGTCGCCTCGTAGGCTCCGTAGTAAAGATGGTAGGTGCTCGGGTCGTCAAAGTTGACGGTCTTCTTAACCAGCCGCAGGCCCAGCACTTGCGTGTAGAACGCGATGTTGCGCTTCGGATTCGAGGCGATCGCGGTGACATGGTGGAGTCCGAGCAGGCGCATGTGGCTTAAGAATGCCAAAACGCCGAAAGTTCAAATCGGACGGCGGGACGGATCGAGGGTAGATACGCTAAAAGCCAAATGGCGGGCATAAAGCCCGCCCCACCGGGAAACGATGGTCGGGTCGGATGGTGGGGCGGGCTTTGCGCCCGCCGATCGACTGGCCAACTTTCGGAATTCGGCGGGGATAAACCCCGCCCCAGCGTTCCCTGCCCGCCGCGATCAGGCCTGGTCGATCTTCTGGATGCGCAGGAGATGCCGGCCGCCCTCGAAGGGCGTCGCCAGCCAGACCTGGACGATCTTCAGCGCGAGTTCGAGCGACACGGTGCGCTCGCCGATCGAAAGCACGTTGGCGTCGTTGTGCGCCCGGCTCCAGACGGCGGTCTGTTCGCTCCAGCCGATGCCGCAGCGGATGCCGCGGACGCGGTTGGCGACGATGGCCTCGCCGTTGCCCGAGCCGCCCAGGACGATGCCGCGGTCGAATTCGCCGCGCGCGACGGCCTCGGCGACCGGACGGACGAAATCCGGATAGTCGCAGGGCGCGTCCGAATCGGTCCCGAAATCGCGGACGGCGTATCCCCCAGCCTGCAGGCGGGCCTTGATGGCTTCCTTGTAGTGGAAGCCGGCGTGGTCGGAGCCGATGGCGATGGCGGGCTTGTTCATGCCGGGAGCGGGTGTGGCGGCAGGACTTCGCGTTCGGAGTCCCTTACTGGTAGGCGGCCAGCTTGCTGACGCAAGCGGGCGCGGGCAAGTGGGGAATCTCCGGGCGGGCCGCCGGGGTGGGGCGGGGTCGATCGGGGATTGCAGGCGGAGGAAGTTTCGGCATGCTGGGTCGCCATAACCCATCTTGAAACCATGAACTCCCGCGCCCTGTTCATTCTGGCTTTTCCCGCCCTGCTCTTGTGTTCGTGCTCGACGGAGAACCGGATTTCCCAAAATCCAGCCCTGTTCGACTCCTGGCCGCCCATGACGCGGAGGTTGGTGGAGTCCGGTGAAATCGCGCCCGGCTTCACGCCCGAACAGGTGCGCATGGCCCTGGGCGAGCCCGCCCACACCTACACGCGCACCACCGCCGAGGGCACGCTCGAGGTGTGGGGCTATCGCAGCCACAAGCCCATCATCACCGTGGGCATCGGCGTCGCGGGCGGTGGCGGATCCACGCGGGTTGGCGCGGCCACGGCGGTGAGCAGCGGCGGCGCCTACAGCGACGAGGTCATGCGCGTGATTTTCTCGGGCGGCCAGGTGGTCGCAATCGAGAAGGTGAAATGACGGGCCGTCGTGGCGCGGTGCTTTAGCCCGCGCGGGACTGCCCGACGGCGCAGGCTGAAGAGCTGCGCTACGCGTGCCGCTGGGGCGGCGCGGTCAGCTTCCGTCGACCGCGCTCCAGAACGCCCCGGCGTCGCCGAGATCGTCGAACGCGGCGTCGGGCTGCGCGGCCCGCAGTTGTTCGCGCGTGTGCCGGCCGGTGGCGACAGCCAGGGCGCGCGCCCCGATCGCGCGGGCGCAAACGATGTCGTGGGGCGTGTCACCGATGACCCAGACGTGGGCGGGCGCGAAGTCGACCCGGTGATGGGCGCATGCCCGGCGCAAGGCATGGGCGCCGAGTTCGTTGCGGTCCTCGGAGTCATCGGCGAATGCGCCGAACGGAAAGTAATGCCACGCGTTCCGGCTGCTGAGCTTCGCCTCGGCTCCGCGGCGAAGGTTGCCGGTCAGCAATCCGAGGGCGACGCCCCGCATCCGGGCGGCGTCGAGCAGCCCGGGGATTCCCGCCAGCAGGCGTACACCGGTGTCGGCCAGCTCGGCCGGGAGCGCGGCCACGTAGCCGTCGGCCATCAGCGCCAGATTCCGGGGGGTGGGGGGCAGGGCGAACTTGGCGAGGATCTGCCGAATGATCCAGCCGTCGGTGCGGCCGGAATAGTCGATGTCCTTGATTGATCCGGCGATGCCAAAGCCGCGCTGCAGCGACCGCTCCAGTGCCCGGACGCCGGCACCGTGGGTGTTGAGCAGCGTGCCATCGATGTCCCAGAGGAGAAGGGTCTTCACGGCGATGAAACAAAAGGCTTCGGGGGACGTCATCTGTTTGCGAGCAAAACCTGTTTCGTTAAGTTCACGCCTATGAACATGACCAAGGTGGGATGGGGGGCGGTGGTGGTGGCCCTGGTTCTGGCCGGATGCTCCACTCCGCAGACGCGGATCAACCAGAATCCGGAGGCCTTCGCGCGGCTGACGCCGCAGCAGCAGGAGTTGATCAAGAAGGGGCAGATCGCGATCGGCTTCGACCAGGAGATGGTGCAGCTCGCGCTGGGCGAGCCGGACCACATCATCGCGCGCACGGACGCGACCGGCGCCAGCGAGATCTGGAGCTACACGACCTATGAGCTGCCCGATGGCATGCCGCTCTACCGCGGCTGGTACCACCGTTACTACGGGTGGGGCCCGGGCTATCCGTATTACCTGAGCTACCCGTACCGCCGGGAGTACGAGCGCCTGCGGGTGACTTTCAAGGGCGGGCGGGTCATCTCCGTCGAGCAGGTCAAGCTGTAGCGGCGCGCCGAAGGCGGTGTCGGCGCTATGGTTCGACAAGGAGTTCTCCCGGCGGGATCAGGGGATCCCGCCCTGCAACGACGGAATCCGGATTTGTAGGGCGGGGTCTCCCGACCCCGCCGCCGCTGGCTGTCGGCTGTCAGCGCCGGACCATGGTCACCAGGGTTCCGCCCAGGATGAGGGCGGCCCCGAGGAGCTCGTGGGCCTG
>CAZKDK010000096.1:0-11260 GCA_964551145.1 uncultured Opitutaceae bacterium
CGCGTTCGGCGCCATCGCCCTGTTGCTGGCCACCGTCGGCGTGTACGGCGTCAAGGCCTACGCCGTGGCCCGGCGGACCCGGGAGATCGGCATCCGCATTGCGCTGGGAGCCATGCCGGCCGACGTGCTGGCGCTGGTCATGCGGCAGGCCGTGCTCCAGACGGTCGCCGCGATCGCCGCGGGCACGGTCCTGGCGCTGCTCGTGGGACGCGTGCTCGCCGCCGCCCTCTTCAACGTCAGCCCGACCGATCCCCTCGTGCTCGGCGCCGTCATTGTCCTGCTGTCCGCCGCCGCCCTGCTCGCCAGCTACGTCCCGGCGCGCCGGGCCATGCGCGTCAGCCCCAGCACGGCCCTCCGTTCCGAATAGCGCCCCCCTCCCACCCCGCCCTCTCATGATCAAGCTTCGCACCATCGACCGCGTCTACCCGCTCAAGGGCGGCCCGTTCTACGCCCTGCGCAACATCAACCTCGAGATCAAGGAGGGCGAGTTCATCTCCGTCATGGGCCCCTCGGGCTCGGGCAAGTCCACGCTGCTGCACGTGCTGGGGCTCCACGACAGCGCCTGGGACGGCGAATACTGGTTCGGCGGCGAGGCCGTGCACAAGATGAACAAGAAGCAGCGCTTCGACCTGCAGAAGCGGAACATCGGCTTCATCTTCCAGAGCTACCACCTGCTCGACGACCTGACGGTCTACGAGAACCTCGAGATCCCGCTGAGCTACCGCGACGTGCCGAAACGCCAGCGCGAAAGCATCGTCTGCGACACGCTCGACCGCTTCCACATCGTCGCGAAGCGCGACCTGTATCCCTCGCAGCTTTCCGGCGGCCAGCAGCAGCTCGTGGGCATCGCCCGCGCCCTCGTCGCCCGGCCCGCGCTGATCCTCGCCGACGAGCCCACCGGCAACCTGCACTCCGACCAGGGCCGCGAGATCATGCAGCTCTTCAAGAAGCTCAACCAGGAGGACGGCGTGACGATCGTCCAGGTGACGCACTCCGCCGACAACGCCGGCTTCGGCTCGCGCATCGTGCGACTGGCCGACGGCATGCTGGCGAAGTGATTTCCGATTTCTGCTTTCCGATTTTCGCATGAGCACCCCGCCTACCCCCCTCCCCGCCTCGGTCCGCCGCTCGCCGCCCGCGCGTTCGCTCGGGAGCGCGGCGCTGGCCGTCGCGCTGGTCGCCGTGGTCGCGCTGGCCGGCCCCCCGGCCGCCCGCGCCGAGGTCCTCACGCAAGAAAACGCGATCCGGCTCGCCCTGGAGAACAACCGCAGCGTCAAGGTCGACAACTACTCCCGGGCCATCGCGCGCGCCAACCTGCTGGCCGCCTACGGGGAATTCGAGCCGGCGGTCGGCTTTCAACGGAGCTACACCCAGACGTACAGCGCGTCGTTCTCCAACACGGACACCGGGTTCCTTCCGGTCTCCACGTTCATCCAGTCGGACAACTACAGCCTCTCGCTCGGCGGGCTCATGCCCTGGGGCCTGCAGTACACGCTCGCCGGCACGGCGGCGAACCAGCGCGGAGCCTACAACGGGTTCACCAACAATTTCCTCACCTTTGCGGGCGTGCAGGTCAGGCAGCCGCTCCTGCGCGGCTTCGGTCCCGGCGCCAACCTCCTCGGCGTGCGCGTGGCCCGGGCCGACCGCCGGATCTCCGAGTGGCAGTACCGCCAGACCGTGATCGACACGGTCACGAACACCATGATCGCCTACAGCAACCTCGTGGCCGCCCACGACATCCTGCGCATCGCCCGGAAGTCGCGCGACCTCGCCGCCAACCTGCTCGCCGAAAACGAGCGCCGCGCCCAGGTCGGCAGCATGTCCGCCAACGATGTGACCTCGGCCCGCGCCCGGACCGCGCTGCGCGAGGAGGCGATCCTCTTCGCGGACCGCGCCGTGCGCGACAGCGACAACCAGTTGCGCCTCCTGATGGGCGAGGATGCCTTTCCCAACGACGGCCCCCTGCTCGAAGTCGCCGCCCCGCCGACGGCCGAGCCGGTCGTGCAGCCGACCGAGGACCTGAAGCATGCCTACGAGCTGCGGCCCGATTTCCAGCAGGCCCGCCTGGGCATGGACAAGAGCCGCTACAATTCCGCGGCCGCCCGGAACCAGCTGCTGCCCCAGGTCGATTTCGTCGGCAGCTACGGCTACTCCGGCCTCGACCAGAATTTCGCCGAGAGCCGCCACCTGGTGTCCGACCGGGACCACCGCGCCTTCTCCGCCGGCCTGGTCGTCAGCGTGCCGCTGACGCTGATGCAGGGACGCGGCCGGGCGCGCGCCGCCCGCCTGCAGTACCGTCAGGCGGAGGCCGACGTCAAACGACTGGAGGAGAACATCGCGCTCGCGGTCGCCGCCGCGGCCGGCCAGATCGACACCACCGCCAGGCGCGTCGCCGCCACCCGCGCGGCGCTCGCGCTCACCCAGCAGTCCCTCGACGAGGAGATCAAGAAGCTGCGCGCCGGCGTGAGCAGCACGTTCAACGTGCTCTACATCCAGGACCAGCTGGCCGGCGCCGAGAACAGCTATATCCGGGCCCAGGCCGACCAGCGCAGCGCCGCCGCTTTGTACGAACACGAGACGGGCACCACGCTGCAGGTCAACCAGGTCAAGCTGTCGGAGCGCTAAACCCCGAACGTTCAGGCCCTCCCATGTTCTCCTCAATCCGGTTTTCGATCCGGCAGCTGGCCAAGACCCCCGGCTTCACCTTCATCGCCCTGCTCACCCTCGCCCTAGGCATCGGGGTCAACGCCTCGATGTATACCCTCGTCGACGTGCTCCTGTTCCGGAGCGCTCCCTTCCCGGAGCCCGACCGCCTGCTCTTCATCCAGGGCCTCTCCCCGCAGGGCCAGCCCGACGGATTCTCCTATGCCGAGATCGAGGAGATGCATGCCCTGGCCGCCTCCCAGCCTTCGTCGGCCTTCGAATCGATCACGGCCTTCTCGCAATGGAACAATGACCTCGCCGAGCCCGGCCAGCCCGCGGAACGCCTGGTCTCGCTCGACGCTTCGATCGATTTCTTCCGCACCTTCCGGGTGCAACCGCTCCTGGGCCGCCCCTACTCGGCCGACGAAGAAGTGCCGGGCCGCACCCAGGTCGCGCTGCTCAGCCACAAACTCTGGCAGTCCCGGTTTGGGGGCGATCCCAACATCGTGGGCCGAACGCTCCGGTTGAACGCCGAGCAGATCACGGTGATCGGCGTCATGCCGCCCGGATTCGGCTATCCGCTCTTTTTCGGCCCGATCGACCTCTGGCGCCCAATGACCGTTCCCCGCCATATCGTCGAGGACCGGAACAACCATTTCTTCGGCGCGATCGGCCGTCTCCGCCTGGGAGTGACCGCGGCCCAGGCCGAGGCGCAGCTCCGGCCGCTGCTCGCCCGTTGGGCCCACGACTATCCCGACCGCAATGCCGGCCGCGGCATCCGGGTCATGCTCCTGCAGAAGGCGCTCCTGACCGGCAGCCCCTTTGCCTTCATCACCTGGCTGCTGTTCGGCGTCGGCGGCGCGGTCCTGCTGATCGCCTGCTTCAACCTCGCCAATCTCCAGCTCGCCCGCGCCGTGGGCAACACCAGGGATCTCGCGATCCGCTCCGCGCTCGGGGCGACCCGCAGCCGCCTCATCGCCCACCAGATCATGGAATCCATGGTGCTCGCCCTCAGCGGCGGCGCGCTCGGCCTGCTGGTCGGCCGGTGGTCCAACGACCTGATCGGCCGTTCCATCCCCATCGGGGCCACGGAGACGCTCCACCTGGAGATGAACGGCCCCGTCGTCGCCGCGGCGTTTCTCGTCACGCTGATCAGCGGCCTGCTCGTCGGCCTGGTCCCCGCCTGGCTGGCGTCGCGCGGGGACATGGTCACGACCCTGAAGCAGCAGACCCGTGGGTCCACGTCGAGCCGGCAGACCCACCGCCTCCGCAACAGCCTCGTCGTGGCCGAAGTGGCCCTGGCGCTCGCGCTCCTGGCCACCGCCGGCGTGATGATTCGCGGATTCAGCGCCCTGCTGAAGCGCGACAAGGGCTGGGACACCGACCGCGTGCTGCTCGCCAACATCCATATGGCCGAGCAGTCCACCTACAACACCGAGGACAAGCGGCGGGTGGCGATCGACCGGCTCACCCGCCGGCTGGCGCAGATCCCGCACGCCGAGCATACCGCGATCTGCTCGACCCCGCCCCTCTTCGGCTATTCGAAGACCGCCTCCTTCGAGATTCCCGGTGCGACCTCGGCCGATCCGACTAAGCAGCCCATCGGCGGCTACACCATGGTCACGTCGGAGTTCTTCGCCACTCTCGGCATCCCCCTGATCGAAGGCCGTCTGTTCCCGGCCGAGTTGAAGGCGGACAGCCCTCCGCTGGTCATCATCAACGAGACCATGGCCCGCCACTTCTGGCCGCACGAGAGCGCCATCGGCCGGCGGATCGGCGACCGCCAGGGTGACACCGTCGTCTGGCGCGAGGTCATCGGCGTCGTGCGCGACATCCAGGACGCCTTGAATCCCAGCGCCCCGAGCACGATGTACCAGATCTACAAGCCGCTGGTGAACGAGCCGTGGGGCTACCTGTGGCTGGTCGTGCGGGCGCCGGCGCCCGGGACCTTCAAGAACGAAATCCGCAAAGCGGTCGCCGATGTTGATCCCGACATTGCCGTGCAGCTGGTGTACACGGTGCCGGAGTCGGCCGACCTGTTCCTGCGCAGCTTCATGGTCGTCAACGACACGCTGGGCGGCTTCGCGCTGCTCGGACTGGTGCTGGCGGCCATCGGACTCTACGGCGTGCTCTCCAATCTCGTCGCGCAGCGCACCGGCGAGTTCGGGATCCGGCTGGCGCTGGGCGCGAAGCCGCGCGACGTGCTCGCCCTGGTGCTCGGCAGGGGCATGCTGCTCACCCTCATCGGCCTCGCGATCGGCGTCGCCATCGGCGTCGGCCTCAACATTGCGCTCCAGGCAGCTATGCCGCGCATGGGTGGACTCGATCCCGCCACGATCGGCCTGGTGTCCGTCGCCCTGCTCGCCGTCGCCCTGCTCGCCTGCTGGGTGCCCGCGCACCGCGCGACCCGGATCGATCCCCTCGACGCCCTGCGCATCGAGTAGCTCTTTGCAGTCAGCCCTCACGCACGAGGCGTGACACCCGCGGCCGCCCCGGCCCCGCCCGCCCCAACCGGCGCCCGGCCGGTGCCGGACCTAACTCCCTACCCCTTTATCCCCCACTCTCATGCTCGCGAACCTGCGCTTCAGTCTGCGCCAGCTGGCCACATCCCCCGGATTCACCGCCGTCGCGGTGCTGACCCTCGCGCTCGGCATCGGCCTGAGCACGTCGTCCTTCAGCACCGCGAATGCCTTCCTGCTCCGGAACGTGCCCTACCCGGACGCCGACCGGCTCGTGCGCATCTTCGGGACCTCGCGGCTGTCGCAGCGGGACGGACACGCGCCGGCCAACGCCATCGAGCTCCGCGAGACCGCCACGTCGTTCTCCGGGTTCGCCCTCTACAACAACGACAACTACTCCCTCGGCGAACCCGGCCAGCCGGCCGAGCAGGTTTCCGGCCTGGCGGCGACCGCGGACTTCTTTGACGTGCTCGGGGTGCAGCCCGCGCTCGGCCGCGGCTTCCTGCCGGGCGATGACCAGCCCGAGAAGCCGGCCGTCATCGTCCTGACCCACCGGGCCTGGGTCCGGCGCTATGCGGGCGACGCCGGCATCATCGGGCGGACCATCCGCGTCAACGCCCAGCCCTACACCGTCATCGGGGTGCTGCCGGAGAGGTTCGACGCCCCGATCGTGTGGGGTCCGGCGGAATTCGTCATGCCGCGCGTGATGGCGGCCAGCTTCCGCACCGATCGCGGCAACACCTGGATGCAGACGGTGGCGCGGCTCAAGCCCGGCGTGAGCCTCCGCCAGGCGCAGGCCGAGCTGGCGACCGTGGCCGCCCGGCTGCAGCAGGCGTATCCCAAGGAAAACAACGGGCGCGGCCTGCGCGCGGTCGGGCTCGCCCAGTCGAACATGGACAGCGTCAGCACCAGCCTGCTCTGGCTGATGACCGGCATCGCGCTCGCCATGCTCCTCATCGCCTGCGCCAATCTCGCCAGCCTGCAGGTGGCGCGCGCCTTCGGCCGCAGCCGCGAATTCGCCATCCGCGCCGCGCTCGGCGGCGGCCGTCGCCAGCTGATGTCGCCCCTCCTGTCCGAGAGCATGATCCTGGCCGTCGCCGGCGGCGCCGGCGGCCTGCTGGTCGCCTCCTGGTCCAACCACATCCTCGGCAGCCTGCTGCTCATCAACAACGAGCCGGGGTACGCGATCCCGATCGACGGCCGCGTCCTCGCGTTCGCCGCGGGCGCCTCGCTGCTGAGCGGATTCGCCTTCGGTCTCGCGCCCGCCTGGCTCGCCTCCCGCGCCCCGGCCGCCGAGACCCTGAAGGAGGGCGCCCGCGGCGCCACCGCCGGCCGCACCCACCAGCGGCTGAAAGGCGCGCTGATCGTGGGCGAGGTCGCCATCGCCCTCGCGCTCGTGGGCCTGTCCGCCGCGTTCGGCGTCGGCGCCCGCACCTTTGTCAACCGCCAGGTGGGCTGGACCATCGACGGCCTTTTCTCCGGCTACCTCGCGCTGCCCTACAATCCGTACGGCGACGACGCCCGCAGCCGCACGTTCTACCGGGCGCTCCTGCCGAAGCTCGCCTCGATCCCCGGGGTGCAGCACGCCGTCCTCTGCCGGAACCTCCCGATGTACGCGCTCGGGCCCACCGTGCCGCTCGTCATCGAGGGGCAGCCCGCCGAGGAAACCAGCCGCCGGCCCCTGACCCAGGTCGGGTCCGTGACCTCCGACTTTTTCGCGGCCCTCCAGATTCCGGTGCGGCAGGGCGCGATCTTCTCCGCCGACGTCACCGAGAAGGACCCGGCCGTCGCCGTCATCAACGAGGCGTTCGCCCGGCGCTTCTGGCCCGGTCAGAGCGCGATCGGCCGCCGCGTCCAGCTCGGCGACGACGCCCGCTGGATCGAGATCGTCGGGGTGGTCGCCGATGTCGGCATGCTGGGGAGGTTGACGGCCTCGGAGACGCCGCTGCAGCTCTACCGTCCGCTGGCGCAATCGTTGAGCCGCTACGTCGGGCTGGTGCTGCGCACGTCGGTGACGCCCGAGTCCCTCACCCGGAGCGTGCGCGAGGCCGTGGCCTCGATCGACCCGGACCTGCCGGTGGCGCAGGCCGGATCGCTGCGCGCGTCCTACGAGCGGAACCTCTCCAACCTCAACATGGTGATCGTCAACCTCGCCGTCTCCGCCGGCATGGGCCTGCTGATCGCGGCCGTGGGCCTGTTCGGGGTCATCTCCCAGCTCACGGCGCAACGCACCCGCGACATCGGCGTGCGGATGGCGCTGGGCGCCGTCCGCGGCGACATCATTCGCCTGATCCTGGGCGAAGGCGTCCGCCTGCTGGTCATTGGCATCGCCGTCGGCGTCCCGGTCTATTACGCCCTCACGATCTTCCTTCGCCGCGCCATGCCCGCCATGCCGCTCCCCGGACTCTGGCTGCTCGCGGTGAATGTCGGCGTGCTCTCGGCCGCCATGCTGTTCGCCTGTTACCTGCCCGCGCGCCGGGCGACGCGCATCGATCCCGTGGAGGCCCTGCGCGCAGAGTAGTCAACCCGTAGCGGGCATCGAGTAGCGAGTAGCGAGCATCTCATCCAATCCGACTTCCGACCTCCGCGGCCCAACTCACTCCTCGCTACCCGCTGCCCGATACCCCCCGGGAACCCGCTCCTCTCCTCCCATGATTGCGGACCTCCGATTCGCCCTGCGCCAGACCGCCAAATCCCCCGGCTTCACCTCCGTGGTCATCCTCACGCTCGCCCTCGGCATCGGGGCCAACACCGCGATCTTCAGCATCGTCAATACCACGTTCCTGCACCCCCTGCCCTACCCGGAACCGGACCGCCTCGTCCACCTGTCGGAACGCAACGAACAGTGGCACGACATGGACGTGTCCTACCCCAACTTCCTCGACTGGCACGCGAGCCAGAACGTGTTCTCCGCGCTGGCCATCTACCGGTCGGAGGGCCGCAAGCTCAAGACGCCCGCCGGGGTCGAGCAGGTGAGGATCGAGCAGGTGTCGGGCGACTTCTTTCCCGCCGTCGGCGTGCACGCCGCCCAGGGGCGCGATCTCCAGCCCTCCGACGACCGCGCCGGCGCGGCACCGGTCCTCTGGCTGACGCATGCCGCCTGGCGGCGGTATTTCGCGGCTGCGCCCGATCTCGTCGGCCAGACGGTTCTGCTCGACGGCCAGCCGACCGCCGTCGCGGGAATCCTGCCGTCCGATTTCCGCTTCCACCACGACGCCGATCTCTTCGTGCCGCTCGATCCCTACGTGGACCAGCAGTTCATGCGCGAGCGGCAGAATCACAGCGGAACGCTGGTGCTCGGCCGGCTGAAGCCCGGCGTCACCCTGGAAGCCGCGCGCGCCGAGATGACCGCCATCGGCCGGCGCCTCCAGCGCGATTATCCCGCCATCAACGCCGGCATCGACGTCAATGTCGTGCCGCTGCGCGACCGGCTGGCCGGCTGGGCCCGGACGAACCTGCTCCTGCTGCTCGGCGCCGTGGGCATGGTGCTGCTGATCGCCTGCGTCAACGTCGCGAACATGCTCCTGGCGCGGTCGTTCGGCCGCGCCCGCGAGATGGCGATCCGCACGGCGCTCGGCGCCACCCGCCTGGCGCTCATCCGCCAGCTGCTCGCCGAAAGCCTCGTGCTGGCCGCGGCGGGCGGGCTGGCCGGCGCGATCCTCGGCGCCTGGAGCTGCGCAGCGGTGGGACGCCTGGTTCCGTGGGAGATGCGCGGCATGACGGACGGATCCGCCGGCATCGACGGCGGCGTTCTGCTTTTTGTCGCGGGCCTCACGCTCGTGACAGGAATCGCCTTCGGGTTCGCGCCGGCCTGGCAGCTGTCCCACGCCAATCCCAACGACGCCCTCAAGAACACCCCGGCGGCCGCGCGCACGCGCTTCGGCCGCATCCGTCTGGCCGACGCCCTCGTCGTCCTGCAGGTCGCGCTGGCGGTGATGCTGCTCATCGGCGCAGGCCTGATGATCCGCAGCCTGGCCCGCGTCGCCGCCGTGGATCCCGGCATCCTTCCGGAACGGGTGCTCACGCTGCGCGTCGCGTCGCCGCCCCAGGAGGTCTACCGGCGCGATCCGTTCGGCTACGTCGCCTACCACGAGCGCATTCTCGACCGGGTGCAGGCCCTGCCCGGGGTGGAGGCGGCCGCGTTTGCCTCCGGGCTGCCCTATACCTGGAACACATCCTACAACAGCTTCTTCCGCGCGGACCGGCCGGCCCCCGTGCCCGGCAAATTCCCGAGCGCCAGCTTCCATCTCGTCACGCCCGACTATTTTCGCACCCTCGGCATCCGGCTGGTCGGCGGGCAGCTCTTCGACGGGCACGAACCCTCCCCGACCATGCCGCCCGCCGAGGTGCTGTCGTTGGCCTCAGTGGCGAGGATCTACGCGAACTTCGAGCTCTCCGCTGTCATCAGCCAGGGCATGGCCGAATGGATCTGGCCCGGCGAGAACCCCGTCGGGAAGCGTTTCCAGATCGGCGAGCCCGCGATGAATCTCCCCCGCGTCCGGATCATCGGCATCGTCAGCAACACGACGCAGCTGGGCGCCGAGCGCGGTGCCTCGCCGGAGTATTACCTCCTGATGCGGCAGTGGCCGGCGCCGATGGGCCTCCATCTGGTCGTCCGCACCCGCGCGGAGCCCGAAGGGATGCTGGCCTCCGTGCGGACCGCCGTCCTGGCCGCCGCTCCGGATCAGCCGATCTTCGACATCGAGCTGATGGCTGCGCGCGTCGCGGATTTCTCCTCCGACCGGCGTTTCAACATGGGCCTGTTCTCGTTTTTCGGCGCCACCGCCCTGCTGCTCGCCGCGGTCGGCATCTATGGCGTGCTCTCGTGCCTCGTCGGCCAGCGCACGCGCGAAATCGGCGTGCGCATGGCGCTCGGGGCCCAGCGGCGGGACGTGCTGCGCGGCGTGCTCGCGCGCGGCCTGCGCCTCGTCCTGCCCGGGGTCGCGCTGGGTCTCTTCGGCGCCTGGGCCATGAACCGCCTGCTGCAAAGCCAGCTGTTCGGCGTCAGCGGCACCGATCCGCTCACGTACGCCGGGAGCGCCCTCTTCCTGCTCCTGGCCGCCCTCCTCGCCTGCTGGCTGCCGGCGCGGCGCGCGGCGCGCGTCAACCCGCTCGACGCCCTGCGCGCAGAGTAATCAACCGGTCGCGAGCATCGCCAACCACCCAGACCTCCGCCGTCATCCCCTACTCACTACCCGCTACTCGCTACTCCCCCATGCTCGCCAACCTCAACTACGCCCTGCGCACCCTGGTCAAGTCCCCGGGCTTCACCGTCATCTCGCTGCTCACCCTGGCCCTGGGCATCGGCGTCAATTCGTCGATGTTCTCGCTGATGAACACGCTGCTGTTTGCCTCCGCGCCCTTTCCGCGGCCGGAGTCCATCATCGCGCTCAACGGGCAGACCCCGGATTCGGAATTCATCGGCTTCTCGGCGCTGGAGATCGACGAGCTTCGCAGCCACGCCAGCCAGGCCTTCACCGCCATGGCGCCCCTGGCCGGGACGATGGAAACCGTCTCCCTGCCGGACCAGCTTCCGGAACAGGTCCAGGGCACGGCGGCCAAGGCCGATCTGTTCAAGGTGCTGGAGACACCGCCCCTGCTCGGACGCGTTTTCACCGCCGAGGAATGCGTCGCCGGCCGGGACACCGTCGTGCTGCTGACCGAGGAGATGTGGCGGAAGCGATTCGCCGCGAAGCCGGACGTGCTCGGCCAGACCCTGCGCATCAGCGGGCGCGTTTTCACCATCATCGGTGTCCTGCCCAGGGCCTACTCGGCGCCCTTCGTCTTCGGCGAGGGCCAGTACTTCCGTCCCCTGGTCTTTTCGAAGGAGCAGCAGGAAGCCCGTGATCGGCGGGAAGCGGGCCTCCTGCTCCGTCTGGCCCCGGGCGTTCCCCTGCCGCAAGCCCTGGCCAGCCTCGCGCCCGTGGCCGAGCGATGGGTCAAGGGAAACCCGCGCCTCTACCCGAACTACCACTTTCGGGCGCAGCTGGCCGGACGCGTCGGCGGTTCCGCCAACGTGGCGATCGTCCTGCTCCAGCTCGGCCTGGCCGCGGCCATCCTCGCCCTCGCCTGCGCCAACCTGGCCAACCTGCAGATGGCCCGCGCGGCGTCCCGCCTCCGCGACCTGGCCATCCGCTCCGCCCTCGGCGCCACCCGCT
>CAZKDK010000097.1:0-11201 GCA_964551145.1 uncultured Opitutaceae bacterium
ATCTCCAGAAACCAGAAGGCCAGCAGGCCGAAGCAGTAGGCGAGGGTGAACTGGATCAGTGCGCCGAGCACGAGCGCCGGCACGCCGGCCAACAGCCGCCAGGGATCGCCCGGAAAGGTCAGATGCGACTGGATCAGCGGGAAAACGACCAGCAGCGGCACGAGCACGAGCGCCCCCGAGACGACGCGTGCCGCGAGGAAGACCGTGAAGCGGTAGACGTAATAGTCGATCGGCTTGAGCAGGAACTGGTTGATCAGCCCGTTGCGGATTTCCTCGCCGATCTGGTAGTCCTCATTGAACGCGCCGATCATGAATTGCAGCGCGATCAGGACGGTGAAATAGGTGAACGTCTGACCGACCGAATAGCCGCCGATCTGTGTCACCCCCGCATAGGCCGCGCCCCAGAGGATGAATACGACCGCGAGCCGGGCGAGCGAGAAGAACCCCCGGATGAGGAAGTTCCACCGGTAGACCAGATTGCTCTGGAGGCCGACGAGGAAGACGTGACCGTATTTGGTGAGCGCGGCGGGCATGCGCAGTAGCGGGTAGTGAGTAGCGAGTGGCGGGCAGCGCAAGCGGAGAAGCAGAGGGAGATCCAGAGGCCGGTTGTTCAGAGACTCGGTTCGCGGTTTCGACCAACGTCGGAACAAACCCCGCGCCATCCGGAAAGCATGCCCGCTACGCGACGCTCACTGCTGCGGGTTCAGCCCGAATCGGGCGATGACTTCCGTCGCCAGGTGGCGGTAGGCCGAGGCGCCGGGGTTCGTGGGATCGTACTGGAAGATCGGCTTGCCGAAACTCGGCGCCTCGCTCAGGCGCACCGTGCGCGGGATGACAGTCTCGAAGATTTTCTCGGGCAGGTGCTTTTTGACCTCGTCGACGACCTGGCGCGAAAGGTTGGTGCGAATGTCGAACATCGTCATGACGATGCCCCCGACATCGAGGTCGCCGTTGATGCCGGCCGATTTCAGGCGCTCGACAACCTTGAGAATCTGGCCGAGCCCCTCGAGGGCCATGTATTCACACTGGAGCGCGATCAGGAGGTGGTCAGCCGCGGCGAGGCTGTTCATCGAGAGCATGCCCAGGGCGGGCGGGCAGTCGATGATGACGACGCGGTAGCCGTTTGCGTCGCGCACCGGCTGGAGCACTTGGCGAAGGCGGAGGAGGTAGTTCTCCTGCTGCGCCAGTTCGATCTCGATGGCCGCGAGATCCACCTCGGACGGCAGAAGCGCCAGGCAATCGTACGCGGTCGGCACGACCATCTCCAAGGCCGAGCCTTCGCCGTGGAGCGGGCGGTAAAGGCTGTGCCCCTCCTGCTTCTCGACTCCGAGCGCGCTCGTGGCATTGGCCTGCGGATCGAGATCGACCAGCAGCGTGTGGATTTTCTTCTCCGCGAGCGCAGCGGCCAGATTGACCGCCGTGGTGGTCTTGCCGACGCCGCCCTTCTGGTTGGCGATGGTGAAAACAGTGGTGGCCATGAGGGGGATGGCCAAGGACTAACGGCCGCCGACCGCGGGGCAAGCCGTCCCGCGAGGCCAGCCGCCGCGCGCGGCGCGCGCTCCCGTGCGCCTCGCACCCGTCTTAAAGCACGCTCTGGAAGCGCGCCGACTGATAAAGAAATCGATTTGCATTCCGATAAGGGATGCGCTTAATCGCGCGACCCTCGATGTCGATCTCGCCTGCGTCCGGCGCTCCCCCCGCCTACAATCTTCATTTCGTCCTGTCACTCTACGCCCGGCATGGCCTGCAGCCGATAGTGCCGCAACGCCGCGCGCTGATGGAATCCGTTGCCGGCATCTATCCGGGCGCGCTCGCGCTTGAGCAGGAGGTCAATGAGATCCAGGGGCGCCTGGGTACTTCCGACGAACGACCCGACGACATGGAGCGGGCCAAGGTGGCCGCGCACACGTTGAGCAACATGATTTGCGCGGCACTGCTGCTAAGCGACATCACGGACCTGGGACTCCGTTAAACCGAGGACGCGGCCGGCGCCAATTCGCCTCCGCCGGACGAATCAAGGAGAGGTCCGACTGAAGGCAAAGGCGCATCGGCATGATCGCGACCCGCGAACCGTCGCCGGGATCGTCATCAGCCCTTGTGTGGGAAGAGGATTAGTGCGACCAGAGTGGCGTCAGCCGTCACCGGCCGGGTGTCGAGGGAGACTTCAGCGACCTGCGTCCGGCGAACAGGATGCTGGGCATACGCGGTCAAGGTCTCGTTGTCGGGATGCCAGAGGTCGAACGTGGGCGTCTGGGGAGGCCTGACGGCGAGATTCACCCGGACGTTCGGCCCGTCGGCGGCAAACGATTCAAGCTTGATGACATAGGGCCTGGGTCTTGCCGTCCTGACCTGGCGCCGGAGAAATTCCGCGGTGAGATTGCTGACGCACTCTCCATATTCGCGGGCGGCGCGGCTGACGGTCCCGCGCGCGACGCTGCCGGCGCCGCCGTTCCAGGCACACGCGATGTTGTACGGGGTGGCCGGGACGCCGCTCTGCCCGAGCATCTTCAGGAGCCAATCGTAATGGCGGTGGGCGACGGCATCGGCGACTTCGCGGTTGTAGGCGAGGTCAAAACTGGCGCGGGTATGGAGGCGCCAGGTCGAGCGTCGAAACTGATAGGAACCGCGCTCCCCAAAGCTGCCGGTCATCCAATCCTGATTATTGCTTTCGCGGAGCCGGGTGGCGCCCAGAAAGGCGTCCTCCTGGCTGTCAGCCGCAGCACTCATTGCGGCAACCACCCAAACAAGGAGCAAGAGAGCGAGTCGTTTCATGGGATGGAGGGGCTGAGGGTTGGATTTCGGTCGGCTAACGCGTGCTCAGGTCGTCGACTGGAACGCGGGAATGGCGCTGGGCGCCGCAGGCGCGTTCCGGATTTGGATGGTGGGATCGGGTGGAGGGGTCGGTTTTGTCTTCTACTACAGGTTTCTGGGATTGTCAGAGCTGCAAGGGTCGCTGGCGGCTCACATTGCAGTATGTAAGTGATTTTTGATTAGCGTGTTCTGTCTGAAAGTGACAAGACTTGATCTTCGATCCGGCAGGCTGGTCCGTATTCGATGGATGGCCAAGGTTGTTTGGAAATGTGGCTCAGTCAAGCGCCTCGAAATTAACTGCAAGTTATTGCTGTAAAATATCTTCCTAACTGATTGCAGGGTCGGTAGGATGCCGAATTGATCATGGCGGCCGGTGCTTGGTCGCCGGTGGGCCGACACGAACCTTGCGAAGGCAAGAATGGTGATTCTGAAAGAGCAACCGAGATACCACCGCAGATGCCACGAATTGGCAATTGTTTTCTTTCTTCGGGGCCGCAAGTATCTAGACAATAGCTTGTTCCTCGCTGATATCCGCCATGGAATTTGCGCGAAACGTGGGGTGGAACCCCCAACCAGACCTGCGGGCAGCCGGGGCGGTTCCCGGGAGGCGAAAGCCTGGCCTCGGCGGGACGGATTCCGTCGGCCGACGGTCTTTGGCTGGCTTGGGACACGGCAACGAACGGGACGGGTGGCGTCAGCGGCAGGGCGGGAGCCTGGCCGGGGTGGGTGGGTCTTTCGGGCAGCCGATCCGCCGCCGACGGACCGGTTCCTGGATTGAGGTTCAGGGAATCGGCGGCCGCCGAATCGGGCCGGTTAGGGGCGTTTTCTGGAGAAAAGTGGAGGTCGGTGGCGACGCACGCCATGCGCTGCTAGACTTCGGATTCTTCGCTTGTTTGCCCGCCACCGACGGCCCTTCTCCCTCGTCCTGTCGGCGGGATCCGGGCAACCGCGGCGAAATCCACGAATCATGAAACCTGAAGACCTCCGATCTATCCAAGCTCCGTTGAAGGATCGCTACCGAAGCGATCCGGCGGCCGCCATGGTGACTCTGAAGGCACAAGGCCAGCTCGGCGATGGGGTCACCTGCAAGGTTGTGACGGGCCAGGGGCCGGTCGAGGCTGGGCTGCACCCGGCAACGGGCGGCACGGGCTTGAGCGTCTGTTCCGGCGAGATGTTGCTCGAAGCCCTGGTGGCATGCGCAGGCGTCACCCTAAGTGCGGTGGCAACGGCGCTTGGCATCACGATCCGGTCCGGCGCGGTCACGGCGGAAGGCGATCTCGATTTCAGGGGCACCCTCGGGGTGTCCCGGGAGGCGCCCGTTGGATTCCGGCGCATCCGGCTGCGCTTTGCATTGGAGACCGCGGCATCGGAGGGTGAACTGGCCACCCTGGTGCGTCTGACCGAGCGCTACTGTGTGGTCTACCAGACTCTGAGCCGGCCACCGGAGATGAGCATCGCCCACGCGGGGGCGGCGCCGGTGGCCTAGGACCCGGCCCAGTCTCGCCTGGCTGCAGTGGCGCCCACGGTGGCGCGGCCGCGGCGATGACCGCGCTGGGGAGTCATCTCGGCCGGGGAAAAAGGAGTCCGCTGTTTGAAATCCGGTCAATCCTCGGCAATTTCCCCGCGCACACGTCCTCAGGCGCGTCGCGCGTTTGCAGCGCGACGCGCGAATCCCCAATCCCCGCCAACTTCAACTTAGGAGGCTCATGGTCATGAGCAGTGTACGTTTCGTTTCCGGAAACGGCGATGCAATCACGGTCGATTCCGCCGCCGTCGAACAGCTCAAATCCTCATTGCGCGGCGCGCTGCTGCAGCCGGGCGATGAGGGCTACGACAGGGCCCGCACCGTCTGGAACGCGATGATCGACCGCCGGCCGGCACTGGTCGTGCGCTGCGCCGGCGTGGCCGACATCCAGCAGGCGGTCGGCTTCGCGCAGAAGCACGGCCTGCTCACCGCGATCAAGGGGGGCGGCCACAACATTGCGGGCAACGCGGTGTGCGATGGCGGCCTGCTGATCGATCTGTCGAACCTTCGATCCGTGCGGGTCGATCCGGAGGCGCGCGTGGCCCATGTCGAGCCGGGCGCGACCTTGGCCGATTTCGACCATGAGTGCCAGGCGTTCGGTCTCGCCACGCCGGTCGGCATCAATTCGACCACGGGCATCGCGGGCCTCACCCTTGGCGCCGGGTTCGGCTGGTTGTCGCGGAAGCACGGCATGACCATCGACAATCTGCTGGCGGCGGACGTGGTCACGGCGGACGGTCGTCTGCTGCGCGCCGACGCGAAGGAGAACGCCGACCTGTTCTGGGCGATCCGCGGCGGCGGCGGCAATTTCGGCATCGTGACCCGGTTTGAGTTCAAGCTGCACCCGGTCGGCCCCGACGTGCTGGCCGGCCTGGTGGTGTATCCGTTCAAGGAAGCCGCATCGGTCCTCAAGCAGTACCGCGAGTTCTGCGCGAAGCTCGGGGAGGAAACCAGCGTCTGGACCGTGCTCCGCAAGGCGCCGCCGCTGCCGTTCCTGCCCGCGGCCGTGCACGGTACCGAGGTCGTGGTCTTCGCCTGCCTGCACGCGGGCGATCCGGAGCAGGGCAGGAACGCCCTCGAACCCGTGCGGAAGTTCGGGACGGTTCTCGGCGAGCATATCGGCGTCATGCCCTACCGGGCCTGGCAGCAGGCCTTTGACCCGCTGCTGACCCCCGGGGCCCGCAACTATTGGAAGTCGCACAATTTTGCCGAGCTCAGCAACGGCGCCATCGACACGGTGGTCAAATACGTGGGCCAGCTGCCGTCTCCGCATAGCGAGATCTTCTTCGGTCTGCTGGGCGGGGCGACCACGCGCCCCGCGCGCGACGCCACGGCCTATTCGCATCGGAATGCGATCTGGGTCTGCAACGTCCATGGACGGTGGGAAACCGCCGCTGAGGACAAGGCGGGCATTGAATGGGCGCGGGGATTCTTCCGCGACTCCGCGCCTTATGCGACCGGCGGCGTCTACGTCAATTTCCTGACCGACGACGAATCCGAGCGGATCCAGGCCGCGTACGGCCCCGGCTTCGGCCGTCTCGCCGCCATCAAACAAAAGTACGATCCCAAGAATCTATTCCGGATGAATCAGAACATCCGCCCGAAAGGTTAGGCCGGCCGGCGTATCCCGGGTCTCAAACCAAAAGCCCTGCCGGCAACGGAGCGGTCAGCCCGCCAGGCTTCATCCCCATGCGCGTGAACCGACGCCGATTCCTGCAAACGTCGCTCCTGGCGGCCGCCTTTCCGGCGGCGGTCCGCGCCGCGGCTCCCGAACGGTCCGCCGAGGGCTTCAAAGTGGGGGCGGGCGGGGATCGGTTCGCCCAGGAACTCCTGATCATGGGTGGCCGCTTCGACTGCATGGTGTCCGGCCGGGACACGGGCGGAGACCTCTGCATCTACAACACGGTACGGGCAGCCAGGGGAGGTCCGGCCCTCCATCGGCATTATTCCCAGGACGAATGGTTCTACGTGATCCGCGGCGAATTCATCGTCCGGGTGGGAGCAACGACGATGAGTCTGCATCCGGGCGATTCCGCATTCGCGCCGCGCAAGATTCCCCACGCGTTTGCCATGGTGAGCGAAGGCGAGGGGCAGATGCTGGTCTTGTTCCAGCCCGCGGGCACGATGGAGGATTTCTTCCGGCAGATGAGCCGATTCGGACGGGACATCCCGAAGAACCAGGAAGTCGCCCTGAAACAGCTCTGGGCGGACCACGGGATGGAAATCGTGGGTCCGCCTCTGGCATTCTAGGGCGCGCGCCGGTCAACTCCTCGGCGGCCTCGTGGAGCGAAGTCCGGAAGGGCGAAGCACCGGCCACCGCAGCTCCGGGCCGGACTCCCGTCTTGCTCCTGCGGGCTACGGCGGCGTGGGCCGGGGGCCGGCGCGCGCGGCTGTCGTTCGGGGCCGCCCCGGCCGGCCCCGCAGGCCGTTGCTGGCCAGTGCCCGCGCGCCCTCGGGATCGGCGACGGCACGAGCACGACTCGCCGGATCTGGCTCGTTGTTGCTGCCCTTCCGCCTGCGACCGTCCTCGACTTAACCGGAGCTCGATTGTATCCTTTCGCTTTGTCGCGACATTCAACCGAGAAGATAGCCTCGAGGCGCCAGCCATGAGAACGATGAACCGGGTCCTGGTGATGATCATGGCCGGAGGAGCAGGCGAGCGGTTGCAGCCCCTGACCCGGGGACGGTCCAAGGGGGCGGTGCCGTTTGGAGGCAAATTTCGCCTCGTCGATCTTGTCCTGAGCAATTGCGTCAATTCCGGCCTGCGACGCATCTTTGTGCTCACCCAATACCTCTCGGAGTCGCTGAATCGGCACATTCAGGAGGGCTGGGCCATATCGAGCGCGGGGCTGGGCGACTTCATCTACTGCATACCGGCGCAGCAGAAGCTTGGCGCGGCCTGGTACCTCGGCACGGCTGACGCGGTGAAGCAAAACCTCGATCTGGTCAGCGCAAAAGACGTCGATCACGTCCTGATCCTGTCCAGCGATCATATCTACAAGATGAATTACCGGCAATTGGTGGACTACCATTGCCGCAGTAACGCGGATCTGACGGTATCGGCGATCCGAGTCGGCCGGGAGCGGGCGGCGGGAAGGCTGGGCTCGCTCGAGACTGACCGGAATCACCGATTGACGGGTTTTGAGGAGAAGTCGGCGAATCCGATGGGGCTCACTGGTGACCCGGACCATGTGCTGGCCTCGATGGGCATCTACCTGTTCAAGGTGGATGCGCTGCTTCGGGCCATGCAGATCGAGGGGCACGACTTCGGCCGGGAGATCATTCCAGGAATGATGGGCGGAGGCGCGGACGTTTTTGTCTACGATTACGACAAGGAGAACCGGATAGAGGATTTCGAGATGTTCGTTAAAGACGGCGTCCGCGAGAGGCGATTGGTGGAAAGAACCTCCGATTCGTCCTACTGGAGGGATGTGGGCAGCATCGATTCCTATTACGACGCGAACCGGGCCTTGGTGTCGGTGGAGCCCCCGTTCAGCCTCTACGGTGAGAAATGGCCCCTGCGGACCTTTCAGCGGCCCATGCCGCCCAGCAAGTGCATCCTGGGCGGGCGGACATCGGATTCCATCGTCTGCGAAGGCTGTTTGATCAGTGGCGGCATCGTCGCGGATTCCATCCTGTCTCCGGGCGTGATCGTGGAGCGGGGTGCACTGGTGGAGCAGTCGATCATCTTTGACGACGTGATCATTGAACCGGGCGCCCGCGTGCGGCGGGCGATCGTTGACAAGCGGACGCGGATTCCGGGCGGCGCCTCGATCGGCTATGACCGGGAGGACGACGAGCGGAAAGGGTACACGATCTCGGACAACGGCATCGTCGTTGTTCCGACGGAAGCAGACTGAAGCTGACTTGTCGCAGAAAGCGCGACCGCCTCGCGGCCGGGATCCCGGTTGCGAGACCGGCCGGCAGACGAGCGTCCTTCGGGCCGAGAGCAGCCGGGCGCGCCGTGGACGACGTTCATCCGGGATTCAGGATGCCGGGCGCCGCAACCGCAGCCCGCAGCACCCGCCGGGACCGACAGCACCGGCGGCTCGGGACGATGGCCCGGACCCCCGCGCTGCCACCGTGGGCCGGCGGGCTTCACACATCCCTGGCCCGGGAATTCCGGAGAACCAGCGTGGCCTCGATCTCGACCATCAACTCGGCGCGGCAGATGTCGGCGCACAGGTACGCCACGTGGTCTTGCGGACTCAGGAATCCGGATTTGAGCCGGGCGACCACCTTCGGGAGATCGTCCGGACGCCGCAGGTAGACCTTGAATCTCCGCTGCCACGACCCGCTCGTGCCAAGCGATGCGCCGACTCCTGCCGCCCGGCCAATCAGCCGCAGGTTGTCGAGCGTGCACTCCAACTGGGCGGCCAGCTCCCCGGGCGCCACCGTGGCGTGGCCGCGAATCGCGGCGGTGCCGGAGATGAACACCTGGATGGCGCCGGCGGTGGCGGCCACGGTGGCGCGCGAGAAGCTGGGCGGCCGCGGGCCGTGCTCGATCGGATAGGTGAAGGCGGGCACTTGGGCGGGATTCTCGAAATGCCGGGCGGAAGTTGGCCCGGCGACAAAAGCCACCGCCAGCGGCCCCGCGGTGGCACCGACCGCCGAACTGGAGGGCAAAAGCCGCTCAAAGTGCTCGCCGAAGCGTTCTGCGAAAGCCAGGGAGCGTGCCTGGCAGAACCGCCGGTAGTTCTCGAGGCCGCCCTCGCTGGCATTGATGTGCGGCACGTAGTTCCAGAGGCGGTAGAGCTGCAGGCCTTCAGTCGCCGCGAACAGGCGACGGTAGAGTTCGGTGGTGGCCGCATCCAGGTCAAGGTCGGGCCGGGCCAGTCCGAAGCCGGCGCTCAGATCGCGTCCGGGGAATAGCCAGACGTCATCCTTCATCGCAGCCGCCCCCGTGGCCGCCAACAGCACCTCATCGTCATCGCCGGCAAGGGGCTCCAGCGCCACGCGGAGCACCGGCGGATCTTCGCGAGGGACGCCGTTGGCGGATCCGCCAAACGCCACCCGGCAGATGGTTGATTTCACCGTCACGGGAACAGGGGACGGCGTCCGGCCCTCAAAGGACACGGCGGTGCCCGGCTTCGCGGCCCTCAACCGGGAGTCGCGCCGGCCGATATCTGGGGAATCCGGCATTTGGCTTGGGAATAGGAGGCCTCATTGACCCGCTTGGCAATGTCCGTCCGCGCACCCGGGGGCGGGCCTTCCGGCGGTTCCGGACTCGTGCGGTTCTTCGATCCGTCCAAAGCGCGGCCCACGCCACAGGCTGTCACGATCCATCCTGGAATCAGAAGCAGGCATCCTGCCGAAAGCACACACTGCAATCGGGGACGGGCAAGGTTTTATCTTCGAATTCGCACGGGCCGATGAAGACCCGCGGGGCGGTCAGCCGAACACCCCGTGTCGCAGAGCCTCCGTGTCAGTCTTTCCGCGAGCGGTGAGGGGGAATTCGCGAACCAGGAGCCAGTGTCGCGGTCTCTTCCACGCGGCCATGTCGGCGCGCAGCGCCGCGCGGATGTCCGCCGCCTTCAAGCGGGTGGCCAGCGCCGCGCCGAGCGCCGGTTCCGCTCCCGGGCCGACGCCGACCCAGACGTCGTTCACCTCCGGTATGCGCCGCAACCGGGCGGCGATCTCGGCCAGGTTCACGCGGCGGCCGGCGATCTTCGCCATCGTGCCGCGGCGGCCGGACAGCGCGACCTCGCCGCTGGGCATCACCACGGCCCGATCCGCCGGCGTCCAGCAGCCGAGGCCGCCGGCGCGACTTCGATTGCCGCGGGTGAACACGGACGGACTGCACACCCGCAGCCGGTGGCCGGGCAAAGCGGTCAGCCGGACGCCCCGCATCGCCCGCCCCACGCTTCGCGCCGCGAGCGTGGCCGCGCCCGAGCGGTCATACGAAATGCCGCCGGTCTCGCTCGATCCGTAGAAGCCGTGGATGCGTTTTCCAAACCGCACGGCAAATGCCCGCGCCACCTCGGGCGCCAGCGGGGCGCCCGCGGAGATCGCCAGCCGCAGGCTGGCCAGCGCCCCGGGGTCAACTTGCGCCGTCGTGAGGCCGCGGAAAACCGGCGGGACGCCGGGCAGGACGGTCGGGCGCCACCGGGCGAAATCGCCGGCGATCGCGTGGGGCAGCGCCGCCGATGCGACCACCAGGGGCACGCCTTGCGCCATCAAGGGCAGGGTCAGGTTGCCGAGGCCGTAGGAATGGCCGAGGGGAATGACCGCGTAATTCACATCCCGCCGCGTGATGCCCATGGTCCGCGCGATCTGCCGCCCGTCGGCCAGCATCTGCGCCGCCATGAAAAGCAGCGGTCGCGGACGGCCCGTGCTCCCGGACGTCAACTTGACCAGGCAGAGCGTCCGCTCGCGATAAACGCGCGCCGATTCGAGGGGCACCAACTGGGGGCCGTCGCAGGTGAAGCCGGCCCGGATGGCGGTGGCGACCGCCGCCCGGGCGGCGGCCGGCTCGCCGGAGTCAAGCGGCACCGCCACGGCGCCGGCGTGGAGGAGCGCGGCGAACAGTTCCAGCCAGGCGGCGCCATTCGGCAGCGCAAACACGACGGCGCGGCCCTGCAGGCGGACGCCGGGTCCAGCCTGGGCGGCGAGCCAGGCCTGCGCCCGGTCGTCCAGTTCCCGAAAGGTCGTCACGCATCCGGTGGCGGCGTCGATCACCGCCGGCTTCGGACCGTGGCGGCGCACGGTGCGCTTCCAGGACTCGAGCAGCTCGTGGCTCATGGGGGTGGAGGATCCGGGGCGCCGCGGAGAGGCCGGAAATGTTCAAACTCGATCACGAGCAGGGCCGCGAGCACCATCAAGGCTACCGTGCCGCCCAGCGCGCGCACCACCGGAATCCCGCTCA
>CAZKDK010000098.1:0-11140 GCA_964551145.1 uncultured Opitutaceae bacterium
CGTCGCCGGCCAATCCGTCCTGATCCTCGCCGTCAAAGGCGCCCCGGACGAGCAGGGCTGGGCCCCGGTGGACGACCTGCATATGCCGGTGACCACGTCCCAAAAAGGGGAGTTCGTCTTCGAAAAGCTCCCCCCTGGCCAGTACTCCCTGATGGTGCAATTCAGGAATCCCTCCACGGTCGGGATGGCTACAATGGGCGCCGTCCGGAAGCCGGATGGCAGCGCTCTCATCATTGCGCTCAAGGATGGCGAGACGGCCGACATTGGCGAGGGCTGGGTCCAGGCGCGCTGAGGCGTGAAGTCCCGCCGGCGACCTAGCCGGACCCTGCGGGGGACGCGACGCCCCCATCGCGTGTCTTGCTGATAACCGGCGACGGATTCGACGTGCTCACCGCAGGCGAGGGCGTCGCCGCTCCAGATGCCCCCAGTTTCGGGGCCCGATGGAGTCCATGGTTGTATGGCCGGTGTCTCGCACCGGCCAGATCTTCACGGCGCCTGCAAGACAGGTGCCTCAACAGGGGCCGGATGGCTCCGATCTGAGGGGCCCCCAACCCCTAGCAGATCCGCGGCAATTGCTCGCCGCTCAGGCGGTCGAGGATGCGCTCGACGCCCACCACGCTGCGCAGGGTGACCTCCCCCGCCGGTCCGGCCCGCACCGCGCCGATTCGCGCCGGCGGCCCGCCCGGGGCCGCGCGCGCAAGCGCGGCGAGCGCCGCCCCGGCCTGTCCGGCCGGAACGATCGCCAGCAGCCGCTCCTCGTTGGCCACGTACATCGGATCGAGCCCGAGGATCTCGCAGGCGCCGCGCACGGGCTCGCTCACCGGCACCGCCGCCTCGTCGAGGGTCGCGGCCAGCCGCGCCGTCTCCGCGATCTCGATCACGGCGGTCGCCAGCCCGCCGCGCGTCAGGTCGCGCAGGCAGTGCACGTCGACGCCCGCGGCCAGCAGCGCCTCCACGGCCGGCCAGAGCGGCGCGCAGTCGCTCTCGATCGGCGACTCGAACGCGAGGCCCTCGCGCTGCGCGAGGATCGCCATGCCGTGGCGCCCGATGTCGCCGCTCAGCAGCACGGCGTCGCCCGGCCGGACCGACGCCGGCGCAACCAGCCGGTCGTACTCGAGGATGCCGACGCCGGCGGTGTTCACGTAAAGCCCGTCGCCCTTGCCGCGTTCCACCACCTTGGTGTCGCCCGTGACGATCTCGACCCCGGCGATCCGGGCGGCCTCCGCCATCGACGCCGCCACCCGCTCGAGCGTCGCCATCGGCAGCCCCTCCTCGAGGATGAACCCGGCGCTCAACCAGCGCGGACGCGCCCCGCACATGGCGAGGTCGTTGGCGGTGCCGAACACCGCCAGCCGCCCGATGTCGCCGCCCGGGAAGAACAGCGGGCTGACGACATGCGAATCCGTCGTGAAGGCCAGCCGGCCTCCCGCCGGCGCCGCCAGCAGGGCGCCGTCATGGCGGGCGTCGAGCGCCGCGTTGGCGAACGCCGGCCCGAAAATGCCCTCGATCAGCTCCTGGGTCAGCCGGCCGCCGCCGCCGTGCGCGAGCTGGATCTCGCGGTGTCCGCTCAACGGCGCCGGGCACTGGTAGTTCGCGGGGTTGGGAGCCGGGTCGGGCACCCCGCCAACGTACCCAGCCGGGGACGGGTGACAAGCGTTCACACCCGGGCGGCCGGGCGGCCGGGCGGCGAGGCATTTGATTCCGCTTCGCCTCTGAGCATAGTTCCAAACATCATGAAAACGTCCGTCTTCCTGCTGGCCTTGTCCGCCCTCGGCATCGGCGCGCGCGCCGCCGTCGTCACCCGCCCCGTGTCCTACGAGCAGGGCGGCGTCAAACTGGAGGGGTACCTCGCCTACGACGACAGCACGACGGCGCCGCGGCCGGGCGTGCTCGTCGTGCCCGAATGGTGGGGCCTCAACGATTATGCGAAGGACCGGGCCCGGCAGCTGGCCGGGCTTGGCTACGTGGCGTTCGCCGTGGACATGTACGGCGGCGGCCTCGTGACGCTCGATCCGAAGAAAGCCGGCGAGCTCTCCGGTCAATTCTACGGCAAGCCGCTGATGGCCGAGCGCGCCCAGGCCGCGCTTGACCAGCTGCTTGCGACCGGGCTCGTCGACCCGAAGCGCGTCGCGGCGATCGGCTACTGCTTCGGCGGCGCCGTCTGCCAGGCGCTCGCCTACAGCGGGGCGCCGCTCGTCGGGATCGTGAGCTTCCACGGCAGCCTCCTGCCGGCCCCACCCGAGGCGGCGGCCAAAAACCATGCCCGGTTCCTCATCTGCCACGGCGCCCTCGATCCATTCACCAAGCCGGAGGCGTTCGATGCCTTCAAGAAATCGCTCGATGACGCCAAAATCGACTACCAGATCGTGCTCTATGCCGGCGCGAAGCACTCCTTCACCAACCCGGGGGCGGATGCGCTCGGGGCCGCGACGGGCCTGCAGGCCGCCCTCCAGTACAACGAGCCCGCGGCGCGGCGCTCGTGGCAGCTCATGCGGCAGTTCTTCGACGAGATCTTCGCAACGCACTGATCGAGTCCGAAACCCGGAGCACGAAATCCGAGGCGGTCTTCAAGGGCCGGATTCCACGGCATCGCCCTGGCTTTGCCTGGTGCCATGAACGTGGGGCGGTGGGGGCGCTGACCCGGCGATCGCAATCGGCGATGGACGGACCGGGCAGCCGCCGTCAGGATCGGCGCCATGCGAACGCTCTGCCTGACCGTCCTGCTGCTCTGCTCAACCGTGCTCGTCGCCGGCCCGCTCATGGTCAAACCCGGCGAACTCGAGCCCATCCACCTGCTCAAGATCTCCAGCGGCGTCATGACGGTCGGCGTGGCCACCACCGGCTACACGACGACGGCGAGTTTCAAGGTTGAGGTTCGGACCGACGCGAAGGCGCGCACCTGCACCGTGCGGATCGTCCGCATCGCGTCGGACCCCGGCAAGATGATGCCCCAGCCGCTCGAGATCACCTATCCGCTGGCGGACCTGAAGATCGATCCGTACTTCGAGGTGAAGGTCGAGAACCCCTTCTGCAGCGAGGAGCGCTAGGGCGGGTTCGGCCGGCGCGTCGGCCGTTGACCGCGCCGGCCCGCCCCGCGATCCTGCCGCGACGATGCTCTGTCTTTCGCAGACCACGGGATACGCCATCGCCGTCCTGGCCCATTTGCACGGCCCGGGCGGCGAGCCCCGGCAGCTGCGGACGCTGGCGCGGCTGGCCGGCGTGCCCTACGCCTACCTGGCCAAGCGCATGCCCGGCCTCGTGGCGGCCGGACTGGTGTCGAGCGCGCGGGGCCGGGGCGGCGGCATCCGGCTGGCCCGCCCGCCGGAGGCCATCACGCTGCTCGAGATCAGCGAGGCCGTCGAGGCGCGGCGGTGGCTCGGGCGCTGCCTGCTGGGCCTGGACAGCTGCAGCGATGAACGCGCCTGCCCCGCGCACGAGTTCTGGAAGGCCACGCGCCAGCGGATCGAGGTCACGCTGCGTTCGACGACGCTCGCGGACGTGATCGCCCACGACCGGCGCCAGGCCCGCCGCCGGGCCGCGCGGTGAGCCGCCGGCCGCCGCGCCGGGCCGCCGGCCCCGTCACAGGCCGAGCAGGAGGATGGCGCAGCCGGTGGTGAGAATCGTGCCCCCGGCCAGCGCGTGGCTGAAGCGCTCGACCCGGCCCAGCCGGACCAGGTTCACGCCGTAGAGGCTGAGCAGCACGATCCCGACCATCATCGCGATCGTGATGGCTCCGAATACCACGACCACGAGCGCCACGCCCGGCCAGTTGCCGCCGGCCGCCGGATACATGACCAGCGGAATCATCGGTTCGCACGGTCCCAGCACGAAGATCGTGAACAGCACCCAGGGGGTCAGCGACACCTGGGCCGGCTCGTCGTGCACGTGCGCATGATCGTGGTCGTGCGCATGGGCATGCAGGTGGTAATGGCCGTCCGCGTGCGCGTGGCTGTGGGTGTGCACGTGCCCGCGGTAGGCCCGGCGCAGGCCCCAGGCCGCATAGACCGCGCCGAAGGCAATCAGCGCCCAGGCGGCGAGGTTGCCGCGGAAGGATTCGATCCGCGCGATCCTCTGCAGCCCGATTCCCCCTGCCACCCCGACCAGGCCGAGGGCCGCCGCGCCGCCGACGTGACCGAACCCGCACCCGAGGGTGGTCCACGCGGTCCGCCAGGCCGACCACCGCCGCGCCCGGGCCATGACGATGAACGGCACGTAATGGTCCGGCCCCATCAGCGTGTGGAGCACCGCCACGGCCGCCGAGTTAACGCAGAGCAGGAAGAGGCCGGAATTCATGGGGCGGGCGGGAGGCGAGGCTGACCGATTCCGTTGCGCGATGGCAATCCCGATGTGGGCTCTCGGCGCGGCCTCACCCGGAGGCCACCAGCGCCCACACGATATGGCGCACGACGGGCAGGGCGGCGGCCACCTCCGCGGACAGGTCCATTGTCATCGGCTTCAACTCGGCGACGGAAACGGTGACGACGTCGATGACCGGCAGCGGTCCGAGCAGCGCGGCCGCCGCGATCAGGTCGCGCAGGCCGATGTCGTGCGCGCCGAGCGCCGGCGGAAAATCGGCGGGGACCCGCGCGCGAAACACCGAGACCGTGCCCGGCGGGGCCCCGTCGCGCGTCGCGTCGATCAGCATGATGCGCGCGGACCCGCGGAGCAGCCCGAGCAGATGCAGCCCGCCGGTGCCGCCGTCGACCAGTTGCACGTGCGGCGGCCAGCACTCCTGTTCCAGGGCGCGCAGGGCGTGCACCCCCACCCCCTCGTCCCCGACCAGCAGGTTGCCGACGCCGAGCACGAGCACGTCGGCCGGCGCCAGGGTCTCCGGTTCGCGGGACAGGACGGATGCAGCCGCGCCGGTCATCGGGAAGGCGGCTTCCCGCCGCCGCGGGGCGGCCGGGCCGACAACGGGAACCAGGACCGCCAGTTGCCCCGCAGGGCGCCGGGGCGCACGAACTTCCAGCCGCCGACCATCGACGACATCACCCCGTGCCCCTCGACGTAGTCGTGGTAGAACACGAGGTAGACGTGGACGATCGTGAACACGATGAAGAACCAGGTGGCGAGGTAGTGCCACTGGCGCAGCGCGAAATCGCCGCCAAAGAGCGGCACGGCCCAGCGGAACAGCTGCGGGAACCACGCCTGGCTCATGGAGGCGTACATCCCGAAGCCGCTGACGACCTGGAACAGGAAGACCAGGAACATCGCGAAGTAGGTGAAGTACGCGAGGGCGTTGTGCCCGACGGCGTCGATGGGCCGGTTCGTCGCCTGGAGGACGTCGACCTGGACCACGGCGCGCACCTGCCGGAACTGGGACCGCCGCAGCGGCAGGAAATTGCGCCAGTCCGCGAACTGGTTGCCGACGAAGCCCCAGTAGATGCGGAACGCGAAGTTGCAGAAGAACACGTACGCCGTGGCGAAGTGGATGAAGCGGTTCACGCCGAACCAGTAGCTGAACGACGCCTCGCTCGCGCTCGCGATCGCCGGCGGATGCGCGATGAGCAGGCCGGTGACGACGAGAACGAGCACGCAGAGCGCGTTCAGCCAGTGGTAGAAGCGCACCGGCAGTTCCCAGACGTAGACGCGCTTGAAGACGGAGTCGGCCGGCGCCAGGGCGGCCGGCGGAGTTGGCGGAGTCATGGGATCTCCTTTCACAGGACCGGCGAGGTGGTGGCCGAGCCGACCCGGGCGCCGCGGTCGTCGTAGAGGTGGACGGCGCAGGCCAGGCACGGGTCGAACGAGTGGATCGTGCGCAGGATCTCGAGCGGCTGCGTCGGGTCGTGCACCGGCGTGCCGACCAGCGCGGCCTCGTACGGGGAGCGCTGCCCCTTGCCGTCGCGCGGGGAGGCGTTCCAGGTGCTCGGGACCACCAGCTGGTAGTTCTCGATCTTGCGGTCCTTGATGACGATCCAGTGCGCCAGCGCGCCGCGCGGCGCCTCGGAGGCGCCGACCCCGCGCGCTTCCGCGGGCCAGGTGGCGGGATCCCACTTCTCCTTGGTGAAGGTCCGGGTGTCGCCGTTGCGGATGTTGGCGAGCAGCTGGCCGTAGAATTCCGTGGCCCAGCGGGCGATCAGGCGCGTCTCGATGCCGCGGGCCGCGGTGCGGCCCAGGGTCGAGAAGAGCACCGCCGCCGGCGCCTTGAGCGCGGCCAGCGTCTCGGTCACCGCGTCCTTGATCTCCTGGTTGCCGCTGGCGTAGCCGACCAGCATGCGCGCGAGCGGGCCCACCTCCATGGCCCGGCCCTTCCAGCGCGGCGTCTTCAGCCACGAATACTTGCCGTCGACGTTCAGGTGCTCGTACGGCGGCTTGGGCCCGGTGTAGTTGAAGCGGGTCTCGCCTTCCCAGGGATGCAGCGCCTGGTCCTCGCCCCCGCGGTAGGCATACCAGGAGTGGCTGACCGACTCCCGCACGCCGTCGGGGTCGTGCGGATCGACCGGCACCACCTTGCTGAGATCGCGGTCGAGCACGGCGCCGCGCGCGAACTTGAAGCGCGCCACATCGGCCAGTCCGTTGGTGGGCAGGTCGCCGTAGCAGAGGTAGTCCGACACGCCGCCGCCGACCTGCGTCCAGTCGAGGTAGAACGGCGCGATCGCGAGCAGGTCCGGGAGATAGACCTGCTCGACGAACCGCGCGCCCTCCTCGAACAGCCGGCCGACGTAGGCGAGCCGCTCGGCGTTGATCGCGTTGGCCTCGTCGATGTTGAGGGCGCAGGGCACGCCGCCCACCAGGTAGTTCGGGTGCGGGTTCTTGCCGCCGAAGATCGTGTGGACCTTCACCATCTCCTTCTGCCACTCGAGGGCCTCCAGATAGTGGGCCACGCCGATCAGGTTGACCGCGGGCGGGAGCTTGTAGGCCGGGTGGCCCCAGTAGGCGTTGGCGAAGATGCCGAGCTGCCCGCTCTCCACGAAGGCCGTCAGGCGCTTCTGCAGGTCGCGGAAATACCCCGTCGAGCTCTTGGGCCAGCTGGAGAGGCTCTGCGCGATCTGCGATGCCTCGGCCGGGTCGGCCTTCAGCGCGCTGACGACGTCCACCCAGTCGAGCGCGTGCAGGTGGTAGAAATGCACGACGTGGTCCTGCAGGTACTGGGCGCAGAACATCAGGTTGCGGATCAGCTCCGCGTTGGGCGGAACGGCGACGCCCAGGGCGTCCTCCACCGCGCGGACCGACGCGAGCGCATGCACCGTGGTGCACACCCCGCAGACCCGCTCGGTGAACGCCCAGGCGTCCCGCGGATCGCGGCCGCGCAGGATGATCTCGATGCCGCGCACCATGGTGCCGGAGCTCCAGGCGTCGGTGATGCGACCGTCCTTGACCTCCGCCTCGATGCGCAGGTGGCCCTCGATGCGGGTGATCGGATCGACAACAATGCGGGTGCTCATGGGTTACTCCTTGGCTTCGTCGTCGGATTCGGCCACGGCGGGCGGCGGCGCGAGGCTGGCCGATTCGCCGGGATGTTCGCCGATCTCGCCATGTTTGCGGACGTTGGTCAGGATCGCGTGGGCTGCGGCGCCCGCCAGGGTGGCGGCGCCGGCCACGAGGCCGATCTTGTCGGCGGTCGTCTCGATGCCGAACCCGGGGAAGCTCGCGAGGCGCTGGTAGAAGGGCCCGTTGTCCCAAAAGCCCGCCTCGGAACAGCCGATGCAGCCGTGGCCGGACTGGATGGGATAGCTGACGCCGTTGTTCCAGCGCATAACCCCGCAGGAATTGTACGTCGTCGGCCCGCGGCAGCCCATCTTGTAGAGGCAGAAGCCCCGGCGCGCGTTCTCGTCGTCGAAGGACTCGACGAAGAGGCCGGCGTCGTAGTAGGGCCGCCGGTAGCAGGTGTCGTGCACCCGCCGCGAGTAGAACGCCTTGGGGCGCCCGAGCGCATCCAGCTGCGGGATGCGGTCGAAGGCGAGCAGGTGCACCACCACGCCGGCCATGACCTCGGCGATCGGCGGGCAGCCCTGCACGTTGATGATCGGCTTGCCGGTGATGACCTTGTGCAGGGGCATCGCCCGGGTTGGATTCGGCTTGGCGGCCTGGACGCAGCCGGCGCACGCGCAGTTGCCCCAGGCGACCACGGCCTTCGCCCCGGCCGCCGCCTCCCGCACGATGTCGAGCGCGGTGCGGCCGCCGATGACGCAGCAGACGCCGTCGTCCGCCAGGGGCACCGAGCCCTCCACCATCAGCAGGTACTCGCCGCGGCGCTCCCGCATCGTGCGCTGCATGCATTCCTCCGCCTGGGCGCCGGCGGCCGCCTGCAGCGTCTCAGTGTAGTCCAGCGAGACCTTGTCGAGCAGGATGTCCGCCACGATCGGATGCGAGGAGCGGATGAACGACTCGCTGCAGCAGGTGCATTCCTGGAAATGCAGCCAGACCACGGGCAGCCGGCGCTTCGTCTCCAGCGCCCTCACGACCTGGGCCACGCCGCTCGACTCGAGCCCGAGGAAGGCCGTCATCCAGGTGCAGAACTTCACAAAATCACGCCGGCTCACGCCGCGCGCACGCATGTCCTCCCACAGCGTCGGACCGCCGGTCCGGGGTGGGGCTTCCAGCAGGTTCATGATGATCCTTGGGTGATCGCCCGGCCGGGGGCCCCGCGCGGGGCGGCCGCGGACGGTGGTGTTGGCGGCCGAGTGTGCGCATCTTTTGGTGCGCATCAATTGATATATGACCTCCGGGTCATGAATTAATTTCTCTGCTGCCGGGCCGGCGCGACGGCTGGACTTCCCGAGTGGGCGGCCCCACGTTTTGCTTATCATGCACGAACTGGGGATCGCGGAATCCGCGCTGCAGCTGGCGCTGGCGCAGGCCCGGGAGGCCGGCGGGACGCGCATCGTGCGCATCGTCATCCGGGTTGGCGCGCTCTCCGGGGTCGACGTCGAGGCGCTGCGCTTCGGCTTCGCCGCCGTGCTGCCCGGCACCCCCGCCGAGGGCGCGATCCTGCAAATTGACCCGGTCGCCGCCCTGGCCTACTGTCAGGACTGCCAGCAGGACTTTGTGCCCGATACCGACCATTTCTTCGAATGCCCGCGCTGCGGCCGGCTCAGCGGAACCCTCAGGCAGGGCCGCGAGCTCGACCTCGTCCGCCTCGAGATGACCTGACCGCCGCCCGCCCGCCGGCGAACCCAACGATCAACCGCCTGTCCAATCGATCCCATGTCGCCGCATCCCCCCCCAGGATCGGGCCGGTCGCGCCCGCCGTTCGGCCAGCCGGCCGGGTCCGGCCTGTCCGCCAATCCCTTTCCGCCGACGCCGCCGGCGCCGACGATGCGTGACGGCGTGGTCCTGGTCGACGCGCGCGATCCCGAGGACCGGCCGCCATCGCCGCCCGGCGATCCCCTGCCCGGCGCCACCCGGTCCGTCGTCCTGCAGGTGCGCCTGCTCGACGAGAACGACCGGCGCGCCGCGGACAACCGGGCCTTCCTGCAGGCCCACGGCATCCGGGCGGTGAACCTCGTGTCCTCGCCGGGATCGGGCAAGACGACCCTGCTCGGGCGCACCCTCGACGCCCTGGCCGGCGAGATTCGCTGCGCCGTGCTTGTCGGCGACCTGGAAACCGACAACGACGCGCGCCGCCTCCGCCGCGAGGGTCTGCCCGTCGCCCAGATCACCACGGGCGGGACCTGTCATCTCGACGCCACCATGGTGGCGCGCGGAATCGCCGCCCTGCCGCTCGACGGCGTGCGCCTGCTCTTCATCGAGAACGTCGGCAATCTGGTCTGTCCGGCCTCGTTCGACCTCGGGGAAAACCGGCGGATCACGCTGCTGGCCGCCACCGAGGGCGAGGACAAGCCGCTCAAGTACCCGCCAATCTTCACCAGCGCGCACGCGGTCATCGTCAACAAGATCGACCTCGCCGCCGCGGTCGGTTTCGACCGCGCGGCCGCCCTGGCCAACGTGCGGCGCATGGCGCCGCTCGCCGAGGTTTTCGAGCTCTCCGCCCGCACGGGCGAAGGCATCGACCGCTGGCTGGCCTATTTGCGCGCACTGGTGTGATCCCGGATTGACCCGGCATGGCTTTACACGAGGCCGCGGAGGGAGCAGAGAAGGAGTCTCCTCTGTGATCTCTGCGAGCTCCCGTGAAAGATCCCGTCCGTCGTCCGCCCGGTCATCCGCAGGATAGCACCATGGACGACCGCCTGATTGAGATCACCGGCACGGTGCAGGGCGTGGGGTTCCGGCCGTTTGTCGCGCTCCTGGGCGCCCGCCTCGGGCTCCGCGGGTGGGTGCGCAACAGCGGGCGCGGCGTGACGATCCGCGCGGGCGGCGCCGCCGCGGCCCTGGCCGAGTTCGAGCGCCGCCTGCGCGCCGAGGCGCCCCCGGCCGCCCGGGTCGAATCGCTCGCCGCGCGCGCCGCCGCCGGGGACGACGACGCCCTGCCCGCGGCCGGTTTCCGGATCGCCGGCAGCGAGACCGCCGGCACCCCGACGGCCGCGGTCGCGCCCGACCTCGCGCTGTGCGCCGACTGCCGGCGCGAACTGGCCGACCCCCGCGACCGGCGCCATGCCTATCCGTTCATCAACTGCACGGCCTGCGGGCCGCGCTATTCCATCGTCCGCGAGCTGCCGTACGACCGCGCCCACACGACGATGGCGGCGTTCACCATGTGCCCGGACTGCCGGCGCGAGTACGAGGATCCAGCCGACCGGCGCTACCATGCCCAGCCCGACGCGTGCCCGGTCTGCGGCCCGCAGGTGGCGCTGCAGGACGCCGCGGGCCGGGTCCTGGCGATCCGGGCCGCGGCAATCGCGCAGGCGGCCGCGGCACTGCGCGGCGGCCGCATCGTGGCGGTCAAGGGCCTCGGCGGATTCCATCTCATGGTCGACGCGGCCGACGAGGCCGCCGTCGCCGACCTCCGGCGCCGCAAGCACCGCGAGGAGAAGCCGCTCGCGGTCATGTTCCCCTCGCTGGACGCGGTGCGCGCCGCCGCCGAGCCATCCGACGACGACGAGCGCTGGCTCACGTCCGCCGCCGCCCCGATCGTCCTGGTCCGCCGGCGGCGAGGGCCGGATTCCACGGGTCGGCCTCCTTCGCCGAGCCTTCGGAGCCAAGGGGAGACCCGTGCCACCGAAAGACCACCAGCTATCGCCGCCGGAGTCGCCCCGGGCAATCCCTGGATCGGCGCCCTCCTGCCGTACACGCCCCTGCA
>CAZKDK010000099.1:0-8758 GCA_964551145.1 uncultured Opitutaceae bacterium
GCCGACGGCGGCATGCGTGACGCCCAGTCGATTCTGGACCAGATGATCTCCTTCTGCGGCGGCGAGATCGCGGAGGCCGACGTGCTCGACGTTTACGGTCTGGTGGCGGCGGAGACCGTGGCCGAGCTGGCGGCCGCGCTCGCCGCGGGCGACCATCGCAGGATCATCGCGCTCGTCGATGCCTGCGACGAGAACGGCCGCGACCTCTTCCGCCTGCTGGTCGACCTGCAGGCCCAGGTGCGCACGGCGCTGCTCGACGCCATCGCCAGGGGCGGGACGAGCCCGGCCCTGGGCGGCGTCGCGCTGACGACCGAGCAGCTGACCCGGCTGCTGGATGGCCTGAGCGAGGGCGAGCCGGCGGTGAAGCACGGGCTGATCGAGAAGGTCAATTTCGAGGTCACGCTGCTGAAGGCGGTCGAGGCGAGCCGCGTCCGGGCGATCGACAGCCTCATCAAGGAGCTGGCGGGGCTGGCGGGCGGGGCGCCGGCCGCCGGGCCCGGCGGCGGCGAAAAAAAAAAGACCTGATCGCTGAGCTCGACGCGCGCCTGCGCGCCGCCGGTTCGCCGGAACCGGAGTCCGGGACCCGGGGGCGGGAGGAGCCGGGTGGCCGGAATGCCGCCGCCGCCGGCGCGGAGCCGCCCGGAGCGGAGGCGATGCCTGATGGCACCGCGGCGATGGAGCCGGGCGCCGGCGACGACGAAACGCCGCCGGGGGACCTTCCCGCGGTGGAGGCCCTGGTGCGGCAGTTGCGACCGGAACTGCTCGCGACGATGGAGGAGCTTTTCCGCGCGCAATGGTCCGGCGTGAAGCGGCTGCGGGCGGAGGAGCTCGAGCGCCCCTGGACGGTGGCGCCCCCGGAGGACCGCGGCCCCCCGGGACCATCGCGTGCGGCGGATTGACTTTGTCCCGGGATCGCCGGAATGAATAGGCGATCCAATCATCGACAACCCGGAACCCCCTGGAGACCACCATGTCATCCCATCGTTCGCTGATCGCGTTCGTGCTGACGGGCCTGCTCGCCGCACCGCTGGCCCTGACCGCCGAGGATACTCACGTGAAGGGCCCCGAGCCCGCGCACATCTCGCATGGCCAGACGGTCACGCTCGCCGACTACCTCGTGCCGGGCAAGACCACGGTCTTCGACTTCTACAGCGAATTCTGCCCGCCCTGCCGGAGGATATCGCCCAAACTCGAGAAGCTGCACCAGACGCGCGACGACATCGCGGTCGTCAAGGTGGACATCAACCGGCCCGGGGTCCGGGGCATCGACTGGCAATCGCCGGTGGCGCAGCAGTTCAAGCTCGAGTCCATCCCGCACTTCAAGGTCTACGGGCCGGACGGGAACCTCAAGGCCGAGGGCGATCCCGCCTACGAGATGGTCTCGGGCTGGCTCCAGTAGGCCGGCGGGGAAACCGCCGGCGCCCCGGCCGGGTCAGTGCGCCGCCGGCTTCGCGAGCAGGCGGTCGACCTCGTCCAGGGTGCGGGCGAACGTCTGCATCGCGGCCTCGACGGGCGCGGGCGTGGTCAGATCGACGCCGGCGTCCCGGAGCAGCTCCAGCGGCGGCTTGGAGCACCCGCCCGCGAGCATGCCGAGGTACGCCTGCATCGCGGGCTCGCCCTGCGTCCGCACGCGATCGGCGAAGGCGATGCCGCAGCTGAGGCCGGTGGCGTAGGCGTAGACGTAGTACTTGTAGAAGAAGTGGTCGACGTAGGCCCATTCCATGCCGTCGTCGGGGCCGAGCGTGAAGTCGGGCCCGTAGTAGCGGCGCACGAGCTCCCGGTAGGTCTCGTCCAGGCGCGCCGCCGTGAGCGGCGTCCCCTCCTCCTGGAGGCGGTGGAGCGTGCGTTCGAACTCGGCGAACATCGTCTGCCGGAAGATCGTCGTCCGGATGGATTCGAGCCGCTTGACCAGCAGGTAGAGCCGCTCGGCCGGGTCCGGGGCGCGCGCAACGAGGTAGTCGGACAGGAGGGATTCGTTGCAGGTCGAGGCGATCTCGGCGAGGATGGTCGTGTAGTGAAAGTTGGGATACGGCTGCGCGCGCATCGCCAGGTGGCTGTGCAGCGCGTGGCCGAACTCGTGGGCGCAGGTGAACATGTCGTCGAGGGTGTCCAGGTAGTTCAGCAGGATCCAGGGGTGCGGCCCGTAGACGCTGGAGGAGAACGCGCCGTCGGCCTTGTCGGCGTGGGGGTAGACGTCGATCCAGCCGTTGCGGGGGTCGAGCCCCTCGGCGAGGACGCGGCCGTAGTCGGGCCCGAGCGGCCGGAGGGCCTCGGCGACGGTCCGCCGGGCCTCGGCGAAGGGCACGTCCCGGTCCACTCCGGGCACGAGGGGAATGTAGAGGTCGCACAGGCGCAGCTCGGACACGCCCAGCACCCGCTTGCGCAGGCTGACGTAGCGGTGGAGCAGGGGCAGGCTGGCGTTGACCGTGCGGATCAGGTTCTCGTAGACGGCCGGGCTGACGTCGTCCTTGTCGAGATACGCGGCCAGCGCGGTGTCGTAGCCGCGGGCGCGGGCGTAGGCGACGTCGAGCGCGACCTGGCCGGCGAGGGTGGCGGCGAGCGCATGCTGGTAGCGGCGGAGGGTGCCGAGCAGGGCGGTCACGGCGGCGCGGCGCACGGCGGCGTCGGGCGAGGCGCGGAACGCGACGTAGTTCGCGAGCGTCAGCTGGACCTCCCGGCCCGCGGCGTCGCGGATCGTGGGCCAGGGGATGTCGGCCAGGAGGGCGGTATGGGCGTCCTCGTAGCCGGAGGGCAGTTCGTTGAGGTCGATCTCGGCCCACAGGTTGTCGCCCAGCAGGCCCAGGGCGCGCTCCGCATCCGGCGTCAGCACGCGGCCGGACCGGCGGCGGAGGCCTTCCAGGTAGACGCGGTAGGGCGCGAGCTCCGGCCGGGTGGCGCCGGCTGATCCGATCGCGGCGGGGGGCAGGGCCGGCACCTCCCGCCGGATGAATGCGGCGGTCCGCATGAGCTCGTCCAGGGCGCCCAGGTTGCGCCGGCTGAGGGCGGCCAGGGCGTCGTCGGTCTGCGCGGTGCTCTGCCGCAGATTCGCATAGAGGGTGAGGAAGTTGGCGTCGCGATGGAGCCGGAAATACAGCTGGAGGCAGGCGGCCAGCGCCGCCGGATCGGCCAGCTTGCCCCGGAATTCCCCGAGGGCGGGGATCTCGGCGAGCAGTTTGCGGCGGGCCTGGTCGCAAGCCTCGTCCGAGGGAAACAGCGGCGAGAGGTTCCACCGGTAGACAGCCGGGACGCTGGCACGCGGGGCGCTGGCGTCCGGGGTCACGACCGGCAGGTCCGCGGGAAACAGGGCGGCCGCCGGCAGGGCCAACGGCAGGAGGGCGCGGAGGAGGCGGGCCGGCCAGCGGGCCGCCGCGGTGGGCGAGAGGGGGGAGTTCATGATGCGCGGGGGGGCGGAGGAGTGCCGGGGCGGGGACGAAGGCGCCCCGCGCAGGATCGGACCGCGCCGGCGACGCCGTGTCAAAACAAGCCGCGCGGGCGGCCCGCCGGAGGGATTTTGCGAAAACTCGGGGCATTGACCTGAGTTGGCATTCCGCTTGCATCGGCGGTTGCATGGATGCGTTCCCGCCCCTCGCCGTCGCCCGCGGCGACATTTCACCGGCGCTCATCGTGCCCTTCGGCCTGTTGCTGGCACTGATCGCGGTCATGCCGCTCACGCCGCCCAGGGCGAAGCATCTCTGGGAGCGTTACTATCCGCTGGCCGCCATCGGGCTCGGGCTGCTGGTGGTCGGGTTCTACCTGGTGCGGATCCCGGGCGGCGGTCTGACGGTGACGCGCGCGCTGCACGAGTATTTCTCGTTCATCTCCCTGATCGGCTCGCTGTTCGTCGTCGCCGGCGGGATTCACCTGAACGTGAAGGGCGAGGCGACGCCGCGGGATAACGTGATCTTCCTCGCCGTGGGCGCGCTGGCGGCCAACGTCATCGGCACCACGGGCGCCTCCATGGTGCTCATCCGGCCGTGGATCCGGATGAACAAGATCCGGATCAGCGGATTCCACATCGTCTTCTTCATCTTCGTCGTCTCAAACTGCGGCGGCGCGCTGACGCCGATCGGCGATCCCCCGCTGTTCCTCGGCTATCTGCGCGGGGTGCCGTTCTTCTGGCTGCCCGAGCACATCGCCACCACCTGGCTCCTCGTGGTCGGCGCGATCCTGGCGGTCTTCTACGGGTTCGACCGGCGCAGCTTCCGGCACGCGCCGCGCACGATCCAGGCGATGATCAAGGAGCACGACACCTGGCGGTTCGAGGGGGCCATCAACCTCGCGTTCCTGCTCGTCATCATCGGCGCGGTGTTCCTCCCGGAGACGTTCTTCCTGCGCGAGCTCGTGATGCTCGGGGCGGCCGCCGCGTCGTACCGCCTGACCCCGCGGCTCGTGCATGAGGAGAACCACTTCACGTTCGGCCCGATCAAGGAGGTGGCGTTCCTGTTTATCGGCATCTTCCTCACGATGATGCCGGCGCTGGGCTATCTCTCGCAGCACGGGCGCGAGTTCGGTTTCACCCGGCCCGCCCAATACTATTTCGCCTCCGGAGCGCTGTCGTCGGTGCTCGACAACGCGCCGACCTACCTCAACTTCCTGGAGCTTGCCGAGGCGACGTTCGTGGACGCGGCGGCCCTGCCGCGCAACGAAAGCGGCGAGGTGCAGGACCGCGCCGGCGTGAAGCAGCTGCTCGCGATCAGGGAGACGTGGCGCTTCGTGATCGCGGTGAGCCTGGGTTCGGTGTTCTTCGGCGCGATGACCTACATCGGCAACGGTCCCAACTTCATGGTGAAGTCCATCGCCGAAAACGCCGGGGTGAAGGTCCCGACCTTCTTCGGCTACATCTGCAAATACAGCGTGCCGTTCCTGCTCCCCATCCTCGCCGCCGCCAGCCTCCTGCTCGTCTAGCGGCAGCGCAACGGCGCCGCCGACAAAAAACCCGCAGCGGAAGGCTGCGGGTCGGATCGGGACGCGCTTGCGCCCGTGCTCAGGCTTTCTGGACGAGGCCGGCCTTGATGGCCTTGACCGAGACCCACACGCGCCGCGTGCCGCCGTCGGGCAGCTTGATGCGGATGCGCTGGAGGTTGGGCCGGAATTTGCGCGACGTTATGCTCGTAATGTGCGTGCCGATGCCACCGCTCTTCTTGCTCTGGCCCCTGCGGTTGATGATGCTGCCCTTGGAGGGCTTCCTGCCGGTGACGAAACAAATGCGTGCCATGGATGCGTGGGTGTGAAGGCGTCGGAGTAAAGAGCCGCGGCTTGGAGAAGCAAGGGTAATCTGGGTCGCGGCGGTCGGTCCGCATCAGGGCAGCGTGTCGCGCAACGCCCACAGGACCTGGAACTTCTGCCCCATGTTTCCCGGATGCAGCAGCTGCAGGGCCGCCAGCTTGCGGCCGCTCAGGCCGCCGGCCTCGGCTTCGGTCAGCCGGCGGAGCGCCGGGCCCGCATGATGCACGAGGAACGCCTCCTGCGATTCGAGCACGGGCTTCCCGAAACCCTGGGCCGTGAGCGCCGCGCCGATCCAGTCCCAGCAGACATGACCGGTGAGATCCTGCTCGCCGGGGCGGGCGAGCAGGTCGTTGCCCTGGGCATGGTGCGCGTAGGCCCGCACGGTGCCGGCCGGCGTATCCTCCGCCAGTTCGAGCCACGACTTGCCGTAGTCGAAGGCGACGAACAGTCCCGTCCACGGCAGCGCGGCGATCCGGGCCGCCAGGCGCCCCGCGGCCAGGGGGAGGTCGAGATGATAGCCTTCGGGCGCCGCGGCCGGGAGCGTGCCGAGCATGGCGGCGACCTCGGGCGTCGGCTCCGGCAGCAGGATTTCGCGCAGCGAGTCCGCGGCCAGGGCGACGCCGATCTCGCGCCATCGCCCGCGGCGGAAGACGAGCCGGTGGCAGGGCTGGGCGTCGAAAAGCTCGTTCGAGAAGACGATGGCCGGCGAAGGGATCGCGAGCGGCCGGCCGAGGGGCAGTGCCAGCGCCGCGGCAAAGGGATGCGCCACCCCCGCCAGCACGCCCTCCGGCCGGTCGCCGGGCTCGACGCCGATCTCGACCGCGGTGTGGCCGGCCGCCGGGCGCGGACCGAGCAGGCTGCGGCAGGCCTCCGCGACGAGTTCGCCGAACAGGGGGCCGAGCGACGTCGCCGTGAAGAAATCGGCGCCGGCCGTGCGGCCGATGCGCCGGCGGCGGCGCGTGTAGTAGCCGGCTCCCGGGTCGTACAGCGCGAGCTCCATGAACCGGGCGAACGACAGGACCGCGCCGGGGCCGGCGGCGCGGCTGAACGCTCCGAGGAACTCGGCGGACGGGAGGTGGGTCGTGGTCATTCTGCCGGCTGCCTGGCGGCGGGGCGATGATCCGCCAGGAGCGGAGCCGCGGTCGAGGCGATTCAGGGGGCGCCGCCGCGCCCGGGTGCGGAAGCCATTTACAAGCCGGGCCGGATGCGCACAGTGGCGGCATGCTCAGGCGTTTTCTGGTCATCGTCAGCGGCGCGGCCCTTGGCATCGTGCTGGCCACCGCGGTCTCGCGCTGGCAGCCGGCGTGGAGCCTGTGGCCGAACCGGCCGCTCGATCGCGACACGGCGTATTTCCGGAAGGTGCTCGATCTGGTCGCGAAGAACTACGTCGAGGCGAAGGACGCCGACTACGACCGGCTGACGAAGGCCGCGCTCGAGGGCATGCTCCGTTCGCTCGATCCCCACTCGGAGTTCATGAAGGCGGCGGAATTCCGCGAACTCCGCGAGGAGATGGACGGGCGTTTCGGCGGCATCGGCATCCAGGTCGAGCCCCGGGCCAACCGCGTGGTGGTCGTCGCGCCGATCGCGGACTCCCCGGCCGAGCGCGCCGGCGTGCAGCGCGGCGACGAAATCGTCAAGGTCGACGGCCAGTCGATCGAGAAGCTGGGCATGGACCGGATCATCGAGCGCCTGCGCGGCCCGCCGAAGACCAAGGTGAGCCTCACGCTTTTCCGGCCGATCACCCGGCAGACCGTCGTGGTGAACCTGGTGCGGGAGATCATCACCGTCGAAAGCGTGCGCGACGTGCATCTGCTCGCCCACGGGATCGGCTACATCCAGCTCACGCAGTTCACCGAACGCACGGGAGCGGAATTCAAGCAGGCCCTGCGGCGCCTGCAGCTGCAGGGCGCCACGGCCTTGGTCCTCGATCTGCGCAACAATCCCG
The DNA here is from genome assembly GCA_964551145.1 of uncultured Opitutaceae bacterium. Taxonomy (GTDB): domain Bacteria; phylum Verrucomicrobiota; class Verrucomicrobiia; order Opitutales; family Opitutaceae; genus Fen-1467. Next base: position 7,172 of record CAZKDK010000099.1, read on the forward strand.
GCGGCCTGCTCGACGCGGCGGTCGCGGTCGCGGAGCCGTTCTTCCAGCCGGGCGAACTGATCGTCTACACCCAGGGCCGGTCGGAGGAGAGCCGCGACGAATCGCGCGCCGGGTCCGGGGCCGGCTGGGCGCGCCTGCCCGTCGCGATCCTGGTGAACTCCGGCACCGCCAGCGCGGCCGAGATCGTGGCGGGCGCGCTCAGGGACACGGACCGCGCCGTGATCGTGGGCGAGACGACGTTCGGCAAGGGTTCGGTGCAGACGGTCTTCCGGCTCCAGGAAGGCGAGGGCCTGCGTCTGACCACCGCCCGCTATTTCACGCCGGGCGGCGTCAGCATCAACGAAAAGGGCATCGTGCCGCAGGTGCCGGTGACGGTTGCGCCGGACGACGAGACGAAGCTGCGGCTGCAGCGCCTGCGGCGCGACCTGACCGAGCCGAAGGAGTTCGTGGCGCGGTTCGGATTCGAGCCGGTGTCCGATCGCCCGCTGGAGACGGCGGTCGACCTGCTCCGGGGCGCCGCGATGTACCGGGACCGCGGCCGCCCGCCGGCGGAGGCGGCGGCCCGGCCGGTCCCGCCGGCGACATGATCCTCGCGCTCGAGACCTCGTGCGACGAGACCGCGCTGGCCGTGTTCGAGCCGGCGCGGGGCCTCGTGCGCGAATTCGTGCACAGCCAGATCGCGCTGCACGGACGCTACGGCGGGGTGGTGCCCGACCTGGCGACGCGCGAGCACTTGCGGAACCTGCCGCCGCTGCTGCAGCGCCTGCGGGCCGGCGGGGACTGGGAGCGGCTCACGACCATCGCCGTCACGCACGGCCCGGGCCTGGCCGGCTGCCTCGCGATCGGCCTGGCCGCGGCGAAGGCGCTGGCGCTCGAACGGCGCCTGCCGCTGCGGGGCGTGAACCACCTGCGCGGCCACGCGTGGTCGCCGTTCATCGGGGAGCACGCCGCGGCGCCCGACGCCTTCGGCTCCCGGCTGGCCGGACTGCTGCCGCACCTGGGATTGATCGTCTCCGGCGGGAACACGCTGCTCTTCAGCCTCGATCGCGCGCGGCGCCTGCGCGTGCTCGCCGCCACGCGCGACGATGCCGCCGGGGAGGCCCTGGACAAGGGCGCGAAGCTGCTCGGGCTCGGCTATCCGGGCGGGCCGCTCATCGAGGAGCGGGCGGCGGCCGGGCGCCCCGACGCCTTCCGGTTCCCGCGCGGCATCCAGCCGAACAACGACCTGACGTTCAGCTTCTCCGGACTGAAGACCAGCCTGCGCTACCGGGTCGAGAAGATGACCCCGGACGAGGTGGGCGCGGGGATGAACGATCTCTGCGCGGGCTACCAGCGCGCGGTGGTCGATGCCCTCGTGAAAAAGACGGGACTGGCGCTGGACCGCGGCCCGGCGCGGGACGGGCCGGAGCCGGCGGGGGCCTATGCGAGCCTCGGCGTGTCCGGCGGGGTCGCCCGCAACGGCGCCCTGCGGGCCGCCCTCGAGGCGCTCGCGCGCCGGAAGGGCTGCGCGTTTCTGGCCGCCCGGCCCGAGCACACGGGCGACAATGCCGGCATGATCGCGTTCGCCGCCTGGTGCGACCCCGCAGG
>CAZKDK010000099.1:8858-11065 GCA_964551145.1 uncultured Opitutaceae bacterium
CGGACGGGAGAGCAAGCGGCCGGCCCCCGCGCGGGAGGATGGCGCCGGGCGGCCGCGTCGGCGTCGAGGGATTCCATGACACCGCCACCGGCCGCCGCCAGGCGATCCTGATCCGGGTGGTGGCCCGGACGGGCAACGGGAGCCCCGAGCAAACCGTCGGATACTGAGGCCGCCGGGCGGCCGGGGACCGGGGGCCGGCGACTAGGAGTATTCCCGGCGCAGGTTGCTCGGGAGCAGGCCGAGTTCCTCGCGGTACTTGGCCACCGTGCGCCGCGCGATGTGCAGGCCTTTGACCTACAGCTTGGCCACGATCTCCTGGTCGCTCAACGGATGGGCGCGGTCCTCGCCGGCGACCAGGTCGTTGATCATGTCCTTGACGGTCGTGTTGGAGACGGAATCGCCGCCGTGGGACTGGTAGCCGGGCGTGAAGAAATATTTGAGCTCGAAGACGCCGTGCGGGGTCTGGATGTACTTGTTGGCGATCGCCCGGCTGACGGTCGTCTCGTGCACCCCGACGGCATCGGCGATCTGCGTCATCGTGAGCGGCTTCAGCTTCGAGACGCCGTGATCAAAGAAGTCCTCCTGGACCTTGAGAATCTCGCGCGTGATGCGCTCGATCGTCTGCTGGCGCTGCTCGATTGAATTGATCAGAAACCGCCCGGAGCGCATGCGCTCGCGCAGGTAGTCGCGTTCCTCCTTCGAGAGGCGGCCCTTGGCGATGAGATCCCGGTAGGTCTGGCTGATCCGGAGTCGCGGGATGTAATCGTTGTTGAGGTGCACCTGCCATTTGTCGCCGTCCTTCTCGACGGTCACATCCGGGACGACCACCCGGTTGTTGTCCTCGGCAAAGCGGCGGCCCGGTGCCGGATCGAGGGAGCCGATCTCGGCCAGGGCTGCGTGGATCTGTTCGACCGAGGCATCCAGCCGGCGCGCCAGGTCGGGAATGCGGCGGCGGACGAGCAGTTCGAACTGGTCGCGGATGATCCGGGCGGCCAGGGAGGTGCCGCGGCCCTTGGCCTCGAGTTGGAAGAGGAGGCACTCCGGCAGATTCTGGGCGCCGATGCCGGGAGGGTCGAGGGTCCGGAGCAGCTTCTGGGCGGCCTGGACGTCTGCCAGCGGGAGGCCGGACATCAGGGCGATGTCCGGCGGCGCGGCGGTCAGGAATCCGCGGTCGTCGAGGCTGCCGACGAGGTAGCGCACGGCGATGAGCACGTTCGGCGGGCAGTCGGCCAGCTCGGCCTGTCGCATCAGGTGCTCCTGCAGCGAGGTTTCGCCGACGAGCGAATCAAAGAAATGCTGGCGGCGTTCGGCGGCCTCGGAATTGTAGGGCTGGGCTCCGCCGGCCTGCGCCATGAAGTCGTGCCAGTCGTCGTCGAGCTTGGTCAGGACCTCGAACTCCTTGGAGAAATCGAGTTCCTCCCGACGCTCCGCCTCATCCTTGGCGGGGCTTTCGGCAGTGCCGTCGGCAGTGCCGTCGCCGGAGCCGTCCGGCGCGGTCTGGTCGAGGCTCACGCCCTCCATCGGCTCCTCCTCGAGGGTCGGGTTGGCCTGCAGTTCCTCCTGGATCACGGACCGCAGGTCGAGCGCGGCCACCTGCAGGATCTTCAGCGACTGGCGGAGCTGGGGCGCGAGCACCAGCTGCTGCGTCTGGCGCTGGCTGAGATGCTGGTTGAAGCCCAGTCCACTCATACCCGTCAGGGGTGCGCAGATCGCCCGGCGCGTCAACCAACCGGCGACGTTTCCGGGGTCAGGGAGTTGACCGCATTGGCGGGGCGGCCGAACAGCTCGCGCAGGTAGACGCCCAGCTTCTCGTTGGTCGGTCCGTAGCGGTCGCTGTACAGGTAGAGTTCGAGGTCGGTCAACAGCTCGAATGCGGACTGGTACCGCTTGCTGCGATCGCGTTCCAGGGTCCGCTGGAGAATCGTGTCGAGGCGGGGGTCGATGGCCGGGCGCAGGGTGGTGAAGCGCGGCACGGGCATGGAGAGGACGTTCTTCCGCGACTGCAGCCGGTCGTCGGCGCGGAAGACGTTCCGGCTCAGAAGAATTTCCGACAGGACGATGCCGAGGGAGAAAAGGTCGGCGCGCGCGTCGGTCACGGCATAGCTGGCCTGCTCGGGCGAACAGTACTCGTCCTTGCCGGGAATGACCTTGCCTTCCTCATTGTACATGAGGTTGAACGCCTTCGCGATGCCGAAGTCCGTGAGCTT
>CAZKDK010000100.1:0-2053 GCA_964551145.1 uncultured Opitutaceae bacterium
CTGCAGCCAGCGGCGGATCTCCGTCTCCTGGATGTGCAGGTATTCGACGCCGATGTCCCCGCAGTAGGTCTGCCGCAGGCCGGCGATGAGATCCGCCAGGCGCATCTGCCCGCCGTCGAGGTAGTGGCCGACGTCGAAAAAGGTCTCCAGGTCGGGCGCGCCCAGGCCGAACGCCTCCAGCGCGAGTCGGGGCGCAGGCGGGGGCGGATCGTCAAGCGGGTCGAGATGCGCCTCGACGTGGCCGATCGAACGGTAGTGAAAGATGAGGCTGTGGACCTGCGACTGCTTGAGGCTGTCGATGAGCGCAGGGGCCATCGACGCGGAGCCGGCGAGCACGGGCGCCTGGCCGCTGAGCCCGAGCGTGAAGCCCTGGAAGAACGCGCGCCACACCGCGTCGACGGACTCGGGATCCTCGGCCCAGCGCCGATAAAGATCCTCGATCACATCGGCGTTGGCCCGGGTCGGCAGCGTGGCGGTGATCATGGGCGGCAGCAGAGTCGCGTCGCCGTCGCGGCCGGAGGGCTCGTCGCCGGAGCGGCGCATCGGCTGCAGGGGCGAGGCGGCAGAGGAATCTGATGAGACACTGAGCATGACAGCAATGATGAGACAAGTGGATTTCCAGCCGCGTCCGGGGACCGACTGGCGAGTGGTTGGCGCACAAGCGCTTGATGAATAATACCTAATCCCGGGGACGACTCACCTCCCGGCCGCAGATCGAAGCACGGCTAATCGCGCTGCGCGGCGGAATCACCGATGCTCATGATACGGCGCAGCGTGCCGGGGCCGCTGCGGCGGAGCTTGCCTGCTCTCCTAACTCCGCAATGGTGAAGGCCGATGAGCGCCGGAGACAGAATCCCGACCGATGGCGGCGCCCCGTTGGGCCAGAACCCGTTTTCCACGCTTCGCGGCGACGGCCTGCCGCCGGCGCCCAAGGTGGAGGCGCGCCCGCCGCCGGTCGCGGCCCCACCGGCGCCGCGAAACCGCGGACGCGTCGACATCAGGCGGACGACCGCGGGACGCGGCGGCAAGACCGTGACGGTGGTCAGCGGATTCGTCGGGATCGGCGCGCCCGAGAAGGAGCAGCTCGCGAAAAAGATGCAGAAGGCCTGCGGCGCGGGCGGCACCGTCAAGGACGGCTGCATCGAGGTCCAGGGCGACCAGCGCGAAACCGCCGCACGCATCCTGACCGCGGCGGGTTTCCGACCGGTGTTCGCGGGGGGTTAGGTTTTGGCGTCGCCAGAACCTACGCGACCAACCCCGCGGCGAGGGTGAGGGCGCTGCGGGCGCGGTTCAGGATGTAGAGATGATAGCCGGGTGCGCCGCGCGCCGTGAGGTCGCGGATCTGCATGAGCGCCCAGTCGATCCCGAGGGTGTCGACGATGTCGGGCTGATCGCCGGCCGCCTCGAGGCGCCGGGTCAGGCGGTCCGGCAGCGAGGCGCCGCACAGGCTCGTCATCCGCGTCACCTGTTTGAGGGAGAGGACCGGCATGATGCCCGGCACGATCGGCACCGTGATGCCGGCCGCCCGGCACCGATCGGCAAAGCGGTAATAGACCTCGTTGTCGAAGAACAACTGGGTGGTGACGAACGAGGCGCCTGCATCGACCTTGCGCTTCAGGTTGGCGAGGTCGGCCTCGGGCGACGGCGCGTCCGGATGCTTCTCGGGATAACCCGCCACGCCGAGGCAGAGATCGGCGTGGCGCGACTTCAGCAGCCCGACCAGTTCGTTGGCGTGGCGGAGACCATCGGGCGCGGGGGTGTACCCGGCGGCGCCTTTCGGCGGGTCGCCGCGCAGGGCCATGATGTTGCGGATGCCGGCGGCATGGTGCCGGTCGGCGACGGCGGCGAGCTCCGCCTGCGAATGCCCCACGCAGGTCAGGTGGGGCATCACCGTGAAGCCGAACTCCTGCCGCAGCAGGGCCGACACCTGCGCGGTGCGCTCGCGGGTGCCGCCGCCGGCGCCGTAGGTGACCGACACGAAATCCGGGGCGATGCGCTTGAGCGCCGCGGCCGTCTGCCGGAGCGCCTCGATCCCGGCCTCGTCCTTGGGCGG
>CAZKDK010000100.1:2153-10964 GCA_964551145.1 uncultured Opitutaceae bacterium
GCACGATGTCAACTATTAGTTGACATCGGTCGGTTGGGGGCGGACGCCGGTCGGGCAACGGTTGGGGACGGCTGCGTTAGGGATGCAGGCGCGCGGGAGCGACGACGGCCGGGGCCGGGGGGCGGGCGACGCGGCGCAAGGGCAGCGTGAAATCCAGGAAGGTGCACGCCCGCCACAGCCATTCGAGCGGGCCATAGGCGAAGCGCTCCAGCCAGAGGCGCGCGAGCGCGCATTGAATGACGAAGTACGCGGCGCCGAGGAGGACGCTGTAAAACGGCCCCAGGTACCGATACAGCGCCAGTCCGTAGCCGTAGAACAGCGGGACGCCGACCAGGCCCTGCGTCACGTAGCACGTCAGGCTCATCCGTCCGTACGGCGCCAGCAGCCGCAGCGCCGCCCGGGCTTTCGCCCACTGAAAGAGCAGGATGAAGCCGCCCGCCCAGATGGCCATCTGCGTCAGGTTGCAGTAGGAAGAGACGAGGTTGTCGACCACGTACCGGTCCATGCCCTTGAGCCCCCAGGCGCCGAGGTGAAGTCGGACGGGATAGACGATCGCGAAGCCGATCGCACCCCACAAGAGTGCGCGCTTGGCCACCCGGATGCTTCGGGCGGGGTCCTCGAAAATGCGGCTCCGGCCAAGCAGCAGACCCCACACGAACAGGCCCATCATCTGAGTGTAGCGGCCGGTCTCGATCGTCCACCAGATTCGCGACCACTGCCCTTGCCAGAGGTTGGTCCTGATCACGTCAAGGAAAGTGCCGTCGGAGAACACGCGGCCCAGTTGACCGTAGATCGCCCAGTGACGCGGCTGCAGCGGCTGAAAGCTCGAATCGAAAAGCACCCGGCCGGTTTCCCACAGGGATGGCAGCTGCAGCACCAAGGCGAGGGAGATCCACAGGAGCGCGCGGTTGCCGAGCCGATAGAGAACGACCAGCGGCGCGCCCAGCACGGCGAGCACCAGAAGGATGTCGCCGCAGTAGATGATGCCATGCAGGTAGCCGAAGACCGCCAGCACGGTCAGGCGCCACAGAAACCTCCCCTGGAAAGCGATTCCCCGTCGCGACCACCGGTCCAGAATCAGGAAGAAACTCACGCCGAACATCATCGCGAAAATCGCATACGCCTTGCCGCCGAAGAGGAAGAACCCCAGATCATGCGTCTGGCGGTTGAGCGGCTGCAGCCAAGCGGCGGTCGCCAGCGGCGGGCGCAGGAAATCCCAGTGCTCGATCGAATGCAGCAGGAGGATGCCGAGGAGCGCCGAACCACGCAGGGCGTCGATGATCTCGATCCTGGAGCCGGGTTCACGGGGCCGGGGTTCCATGACGCAGGGTGAAGAATCCGCGGGGATTTGGAAAGTTTTCTTCCGCGCGTGCGGCTGCCTAATGCGGATGGGAAGAGGGACGGAACATGGCCGCGGCGTGCGCTAGGGAGCAACGCGGACCGTGATCCACTCCTCGGGCAGGAACTCGAGCGTCGCGGGTGCGTCGCCTCCGATCAAGTCGAGGCTGCGGCTGTCGTCCGACACCTCCGCCGGCCAAAACAGCAGTATTTGGTCGGTCATCCGACGGAAACCCACGGCAAGGCGCAGGGAGCCCGCCGGCACCGCGATCCGGTATTCCATTTCTCCCGGCGTGCCCGTGAACGCGTTGTTCGCCAGCCATTGCTCGTCGTGCCAGAAACTCTCCCGCTCGGCCTGCATCGGGGCGGTGTCGCCTTGGTGCCGGCATCGCCAGGCGAACGCCCGCAGCAGACGCCAGTTCGACCCGGCCCGCGCATAGACCGCCGTCCCCAGCGCGGCGGAAGAGTGGAGCACCGCGATGCGGTCTCCCTGGTCGACGCAGATGCTGCCAACGGCGCGGGATGTCGTGCGCAGGCCCACGTAGAGGCTGCCGCCGGCGTATTGAAGGAGGATTTCCCCGCCCGCGATCTTGATTCGTCGCGCATCCTTCCATTCATCTGGAGTCAAGACGCCGTCGAGGGTCGGGACCGGTCCCCGCGGCACGGTCAGCGCGTCCGTCCCCATCTGGCCCCTGGCCCCGGTGACGAGACCGGATGCCAGCAATGACGCGGCGAGGAAGATTGTACGGGCAGTCTGGATTCTCATTGGTCAAGTGGATGGGCTGGAGCGATGGGATTTTGGGGAATCGGACCGGCCGGACGTCAGGCGGGCGTGGCCGGAACCACGCGGATGATGAAGACGCAGCGCTTCCCGCCGCGGAGCACCGACTCCTTCAATTCGACCTGCACCTTTCGGCCGAGCACGGTTTCGTAGGTGTACTGGGTCCAGCCCAGCGAGCAGTCGCAGGCGGACTTGGGCGTGTAGCGCCCGTCGATCAGGGGACAGAAGCACTCCTTCACTTCCGGGCCGGTGGCGGTGATGACGCCCTTCTCGCGATCGTAGGCGATCTCCTGCTTCCATTCGGTGGTGATGGCCTTGATGAACCCGTCGATGTCGCCCTTGTGCTTCTGGATCAGGTCGGCCGTGCTGGCGCAGTAGCGACCCTGCTGCTGCAGGATCTCGTCCAACGCCTGATCGCCGACCCGGCCCTGCAGGTTCTCCAGGAGCTTCGCGTAGCGCCGCTTGATGAACTGGAAGCGCCAGTCCTCGGGTTTCGGTGGGGCGGGGGCGGCCGGCGCGGCGGCGGTGGAAGTTTCGGCACCGGCAGGCGCGCCGATCATGGCACAGGCGCACAGGCCGCCGGCGCAGGTCTTGAGGAAGTCCAGTCGTTTCATGGGCAGTCTCCTTCGCGGGATTGTTGGGGAAAGCCGAGCGGCCCCGGCTTCGGGGGTCGGGCAGGGACGGGGTACGGCGAGCTACATAACACCTCGCGCCGCATTTGCCCCTCAAAAAAACGGCGCCTGGCGCAGGGGTGGGCCGCCGGGCCGGCCAGGCGCGTTCAGCGCACGGGCGGCGCCCGGGGATTTCGAACGGCCTTCAGGCGCCGGCTGCCGGCGCCGCGCGCTCGCGCTCGACCTTCAGCCTGAGCTGGCCGCAGGCGGCGTCGATATCGTGACCCTTCTCGCGCCGCAGCGTGGCCGAGACGCCGCGCTCCTCGAGCACGCGCAGGAACGTCTGCTGGCGCGCCGCGCCCGGGCGCCGCCAGGGCAGGCCCTCGACGGTGTTGTAGGGGATCAGGTTGACGTGGGCGTGCAGATCGGCGGCGATGGCGCCGAGGCGGGCCGCCTGGTCGGGACCGTCGTTGACCCCCTCGATCAGGATGAACTCGAGGGTGACCATGCGGCCGTGCCGGTCGGAGAACTCGCGGACGGCGGGCAGCAATTCCTCGAGCGGCCAGCGCCGGTTGACCGGCATGATCTGCTCGCGCACCTCGTTGGTCGCGCCGTGCAGGCTGACGGCGAGGCGGAAGCCGACGGGCTCGGCGGCGAGCCGGCGGATCTGCGGCACGAGGCCGCTCGTCGAGATGGTGATGCGGCGGGCCCCGAAGCCGAGCCCCCAGTCGGCGTTCACGATGGCCAGCGCGCGCAGCAGCGCGTCGTAGTTGTGCAGCGGCTCGCCCATGCCCATGACGACGATGTTGTCGAACGACGCGAGTTCGGCGCGCGCGCGCGGGGTGAGGGCGTCCTCGCGGCGGCAGACCTGGATGAGCTGGTGCACGATCTCGCCGGCGGACAGGTCGCGCCGGAGCCCGGCGAGGCCCGAGGCGCAGAACCGGCAGCCCATCGCGCAGCCGACCTGGGTGGAGATGCAGATCGTCTTGCGCGAGCGGTCCACCCCCACGCCCTCCTGGGGCGCGCGGATGATCACGGTCTCGATCAGCGCGCCGTCGCGCAGCTCGAGCAGCAGCTTGTCGGTCACGTCCGCGGACTGGCGGTTCGACACGAGGGCGGACGGGTCGAAATCGAAGGCGTCGGCCAGCCGGGCGCGCAGCGGCCGCGGGAGGTTGGTCATCGCGTCCCAGCCGGCGGCCCGTTTCTTGTAGAGCCAGTCCAGCACCTGGCGCGCCCGGTAGGCGGGCTCGCCCGCCTCGTCCAGGCGGGCGGTCAGCGAGGCGAGCGTCTCGCCGAAGATCGGGGGCCGGGCGGGCGTGAAGTTCATCCGGTGACGAGAAACACCAGGCGGGCGCGGAAGTCAAAGGCGCCGCCGCGGCCCCGGCGCGAATTTCCTTCGTGCGCTTCGCGGGCTTCCAGTCCATCAAGGATCCGGCATGAACCTGCTGCAGCGGCGGATATTCACCAGCGTCCTCTGGGCCTGCGTGGTCGCGGTCGGCCTGTTCTCGTTCGTGCTGATCGTGGGCAACGCGGTGAAGGATCTGCTCGGCTACGTGGTCGCCGGCCAGCTCCGGCCGGAGATGTTCGTGGAGCTGGTCCTGCTGCTGGTTCCGTTCGTGGCGACCTACGCGCTGCCCATCGGGGTGCTCACAGGCGTCCTGCTCGTGCTGGGGCGGATGTCGGCCGAGAACGAGGTCACGGCCATGCGCGCCGCGGGCCTGAGCCTGCCGTGGATCGCGCGCCCGATCCTGCTGCTGGCCGCGTTCGGCGTACTCGCCGGCGTCGCGGTCAATTTCCAGTTCATGCCCTGGGCGCGCGTCGTCTACCACGAGGAGCTGGCCGGGGCGGTGCGCGCGAATCCGCTCAGCTTCATCGTGCCCCGGACGTTCATCCGGGACTTTCCCGGCAAGGTGCTCTACGTGAGCGAGCGCCGGGGGCGGACGGTGAGGGACTTCTGGCTCTGGGAGCTCGACCGGCAGGGCCGCGTGCGCACGTTCATCCGGGCCGGATCGGGCAGCTTCGATTTCGACGAGGAAAAGAGCGAGCTGGTTCTGAAGCTCACCGCCGCCCACGTGGAGGTCCGCGATCAGAAGGATCCAGAGGACTTCTCAACGCCGCGCCCGACCATGAGCTTCGAGCAGACGACCGTGCGGCTTTCGCTCGAACGCCTGTTCGGCCGGATGGTATTCCGCCCCAAGCTTGCCTGGTATTCCTTTCCGTCCCTGCTGGGCGAATGGCGGCGCCTGGCGGAACCGGTGCCGCCGGCGGAGCAGCGCGAGCGGTCGCTGGAGCGAATGAAGCTGCAGATGGTCATCGAGGACAAGTTCACGACCGCTTTCGCCGTGTTCACCTTCGCCCTGGTGGGGGTCCCGCTTGGGATCAAGGTTTCGCGCCGCGAGACCTCGGCCAACCTCGGCGTGGCCTTGGTCCTCGCCCTGGCCTACTATTTCCTGACCATCGTGATCGGCTGGTTGCAGGAGCGGCCGGACCTGCGCCCCGATCTGCTCCTGTGGGTGCCCAATCTGCTTTTTCTCGGCGCCGGCCTCTGGATGTTCTGGCGCGTCGACCGGCAGTGACGGCCCGCGGGCCGGTTGACAGCCGGGCGCGCGTCGGTCTCAGATCGCCTATCACCATGCACCTGCCACCGCCGTTTGGTCGGGCAAAAGCCCCTGTCATCCTGCTGACCCTGCTGGCCCTGGCGCCACGGGCGGGCGTCGCCGCCGAGGCGCCGTCCCGCGGGACGGCGGTCATTTCCGCGGCCGATCCGCGGTTCACCTACGAGGGGCGCTTTGATTTTGCGGATCGCAGCCAGCCCGTCGTGATCTGGCAGGCGAGCCGGATCCGCATCGACTTTTCCGGGGAGACCCTGGCGCTGCTGTTCGCGAACACCCGCGACCAGGTCTTCTTCAACGGCGAGGTCGACGGCGCGAACACCGTCGTGGCGGTGCCCGCCGGCCCGGCGGCGCGGGTCGGGCTGCCCCGGGTCGGCCCCGGGCGGCACCACCTCGTGCTGGTCAAACGCAGCGAGGCCGCGGCCGGCACCACCGGATTCCGCGGCATCGAGATCGCGGCCGGGGCGCAGGCCTGGGCGGCCGCGCCGGCCGCGGCGCGGCTGCGGCTGGAGTTCATCGGCGACTCGATCACGGCGGGCGCCTGCAACGAGGATGGCGCCAAGGACCAGTGGGAGGATCGCCGGACGCACAACGGCACGCTCAGCTACGCGGCGCTGACGGCGGCCGCGCTCGGCGCCGACCACCGCAACATCGCCGTCAGCGGCATGGGCCTGGTCGTGGGCTGGGTGCCCATGAAGGCGGGCGAAGTCTGGGACCGGATCTACCCGGACGCCTCCTCGGCGCGCGCGGACCTGACCGCCTGGGTGCCGGACGTCGTGTTCGTGAATCTCGGCGAAAACGACGGCTCGTTCGCGACCGCGCACGGTGCGCCATTTCCGTCCGGCTTCACCGACGCCTACGTGGCGCTGATCCGCGCGGTGCGAGCCGGTTATCCGCGCGCGGAAATCGTCCTCCTTCGCGGCGGCATGTTCAACGGCGCGCAAAACGAGGCTTTGCGCTTGGCTTGGCAAGCGGCTGTGAGACGCCTCGTGGCGGACGACGGCCACGTCCACCATTTCGTCTTCACGCACTGGACCGGGCCGCATCCGCGCGTGGCCGACGACCAGGCGATGGCCGACGAGCTCGCGGCCCGGCTGCGGCTGCAGGCGTTCGTGCCCAAGGGCTAGGCGGCACCTGGTAGGAGCCTGCTGGCCGGCGAACCCCGGCCTTCTTCGCGAGCACGCTCGCTCCTACGGGTGAAGACGCCGGACGCGACGGGCGCGCCTGGCCCGGATATTTCACGCTTTCCTCTTGGCCACGGCTACAAACCGTGCCCCGGCTCCGGTGACGATGGCCGGGCCTGCGGGTCCAGGCCTGGCCCGCATCTCCAGTGACGCTCGCCGACGCAGCGTTCGTCGGTGGAAAAGCGGCCACAGCAACGGCTGGGAGCGTGCAATAGGCGGGCTACCGCACGGACGCGTCTTCCGGGAGGCCGAGCTGCTTGTAGATGTTGCGGCGGCCGGCCTTGTCGCCGTCGAGAATCTTGTGGGCGAACGCGGCGACCTGCAGCGCGACGTCGCGCGGCACGACCACAACGCCGTCGCCGTCGGCCACGATTACGTCGCCGGGATTGACCAGCACGCCGCCGACGACCACGGGACGATTCACCGATTCGATCTCGTTGCGTCCGGGCCGGATGCCGCGGCCGGGTTTGCGGAGGTAGAGGGGGAGCTGCTCCGTAATGACCTCATCAGTGTCGCGGGCGGTGGCGTCCGTGACGACCCCAACGCAGCCCCTCATCTTCCAGCCCATGATGTTGTTCGAGCCGATCGACCCGACATCCGCACGGGGCGCGTCGTCGATGACGAGGGCCGAGCCGGGTCGCAGCAGCTCCAGGAACGGCTCGGAGGACAGCTCGTTGTACCATCTGCCCTCGCGGGCCCGGAACTCCTCGTAGCCGAGGCCGCCGGGCAGCGCCGGTCGCTGGGTCGGCACGTAACGGACGGTGACGGCGATCCCGATAAACCGGTGCTTGAATTCCTTGGGATCCTTCCAGAGCGAATGAATCTCGGGGTCCATCAGGCCGACATTCGTGAGGCCGACGAAATCCATGCCGTCGGTGACGTCAGCCACGCGCAATCCGGCGAAGGCGGCGAGGATCTTCTGGTCGTCCTCGGCGCTGAACACACGGGTGGCGATGAAACCTTTGCCAGCCCGGAGCGGCGGGTCCGCCGCGGGAGCGTTCTGCGCGCTTGCGAGGGCCGCGACGGCCAGGACCAGGGCGGGGACAAACACGATGGGGCGGTCGGGCAGTTTCATGGGTGGGGGGCAGCATATCGGGCCGCCACGACGGGCCAAGGCATTTGCGCCAGCGCCCCGGCGACCTGTCACGCACCGCGTGACGACCACCCCCGACCGGCGGTACCCGGACGGGGAACGCCGCCCGGCGGTTGGTCACGCCGCCTGCATGGCGACGAGGCCGGAGCGGCCGTCGATCGGTGCGAGGATCTGGTCGCGCACCGGGATGGCGGCGCGATTCGCGAGCAGTTCGCGGGCGCAGGCGTCGAGCCGGACGAAGGCCACGCCGCGATCGAGGCAGGCGCGCACGAGCGCGCGGAACAGGTCGCGCCGGGCCATGCCTTCGATCTCGGCGTGGATGGTCAGCACGTTGAGGGCGTCGGATCGCAGCAGGTCCACGCAGTGCGGCACGATGCGGTCGTCCGGATACTCGGGCCGGCCGAGCAGCTCGTCAAAGGTCGGCAGCGTGGTCGGGACCTCGAGCGTCCGGAACTCGCGGCCGTCGATCCGGGGGAAGAACGGCGCGCCGCCGCGCGTATCGCTGGCGTAGAGAAGCCCGGCCTCGTCGTAGACCTCGCGGCTGCGGGCGTTGCTCTGCCAGCCGGCGGCGCCGGCGGCGGGGGCGTCGCCGCCGAAGATGCGCCGGAACTCCTCGCGGGCGGCGGCGAACTCGGCGCGCACCGCGGCGAGCGGGAGGCGGTGGACGTGATCCTGCCAGCGGTAGTGGTTGTAGCTGTGGATGCCGATCTCGAAGCCGGCGTCGCGGACGGCGCGCAGCGCATTGCTGTTGCGGCGGCCGATGTGGGGCGCGGGCCGCAGCGTGCCGTTGAGCAGCGTGCGCACGCCGTACACCGAGATCACGCTCGTGCGGCTGACCTTGCGGAGGAAGCCGGGACGAAAGATGCGCGTGATCGCGCGGCCGGTCTGGTCGGGGCCGAGGGAGAAGAGGAAGCACGCCGGAACGCCGAACTCGCGGCAGTCGGCCGCAAGCTGGGGCACGCCGAGGCGCGTGCCGCGGTCGGTGTCGACGTCAACCTTCAGGGCGAGGCGCAGCGGCATGGCGATCGAATCGTTCTCTTACTCGTTCTCGTTCTCGATCGGAAATCTCGGGTTGCCCGCGGAGAGAACGAGAACGATCACGAGAACGAGAATGAGTGTCCGACACCACCAGTTTGCGGCGCTCACGCCAGCTGGTAGTCCTTGTGCGCGAGGTGGTAGTCGAGCGTGCGCC
>CAZKDK010000101.1:0-10893 GCA_964551145.1 uncultured Opitutaceae bacterium
TTCGCCTTGGACTGATCCGCCTCCGCGGACTCGCCGCCCGCCTCCGGCGCCTGGCCGGTGGCCTCGGCCTTCTCCGCGTCGCTGCCTTCTGTCCTCTGTCCCCTGTCCTCTGGCTCGTCGTCGTCCAGGTCGAGCGACTTCAGGTCGGGCGGGTCGTCCTCGGCATGCCAGAGCAGCTGCTTCCAGTCGACCGTCGTGAGGTCGGTCTGGAATTCGTGCTGGACCTCCTCGGTCAGGAACTGCGCCCGCGACCGGCTTTCGGCGAGTTTGACCTCCGCGCGGCCGAGTTCCTCCTGGGCCGCGTCGGTCTGGGCGCGCCGCGCCTGCTGGTCCTCCTCCGCCGCCGCCATCTGCCGCTCGAAGCCGGCCAGTTCCCCGCGGATCTGCTCCACCGACCCCTGCGCGACCGTCAGCGTGCGGGCGATCTCGCCCGCGCGCGCCAGCTGGGCGGCGGCCTCCTCCGTCAGCCCGGCCGCCTGCTCGGTCCACACCGCCACCTCCTGCTGCCGCTGGGCCAGCAGCTCGCCGATCTGTTCGCGCCGCCGCTCCATCTCGCCGAGTCCCCGGTCGAGCATCTCGACCTTCTGGCGCCGCTCGGCCAGCTCGAGCCGCGCCAGCGCGAGCGTCTCCTTCTTCCCGTCGCGATCCGCGCGGAGGGCGGCGATCTGGTTCTCGAGCGCGGTGAGAGCGTCCTTCTGGCCGGCCACCTTCTGCTCGGCCTCGGCCTGGCCGGCCTGGGCCCGTTGCAGGCGCTGTTGCGCCTCGGTCCGGGCCTGTTCCAGCCCCGTCAGCTCGCGCTCCAGGCGTTGCAGGCGGGAGGTGACCTCCTCGCTGTCCTGCCCGGCGTTGCGCGCCTCGGCTTGGATCGCGGCCACCTGCTGCGTAGCCGCGAGCACGTCCTTGCGCCGCTGCTCGAGCGCGGCTTCGGCGGAGGCAAGCGCCGTGGCGGACTTCTCGATGACGACGCGCTGCTCGTCATGCCGGGCCTGGTCCTGGGCGAGCTCGCGGGCGGTCTCGCGCAGGTCGATCCCCCGCTGGACGATGCCCCCGGCCGGGCGCCGGAGATGCCCGCCGTAGACGATGCCGCGCCGGTCGACCAGTTCGCCTTTCGGCGTCGCCACCAGCAGGAACGGGAAATCCGGGTGCGTCCGCCAGAAATCGAGGAACGGCTGCAGGTTCTCGGCCACATAGCAGGCCGCGAGCAGGCTGCCGGCCGGATGGGCGGGGTCGAGGTTGACGAGCGCGGCCGTGGCCGGCTGGAGCCACGCCGGGCGTTCCGCGGCGGCGTTTTCAGGGGGCGGGCTGCCGGCCGCGCCCACCCACAGGCAGGCCCGCCCGATCTTTTCCTCGTCGAGGCGCGCGAGGATCTGTCCCGCCACGGTCAGGTCGGCGACCGCAACCGCCTCGGCGGCTGCGCCCAGCAGCGCTTCGATCGCCTGGCCGAATTCCGGCTTCACCTCGAGACCGTGGCTCACCGGCGTCGCCCGCCGGCCGCCCAGCAGCGGGTCGAGCCGCCCCTGCAGGAGGGCCTTGGCGCCCTCGCCGAATCCCTCCCACTTCTCCTGCAATTGCTGGAGGAGGCGCAGCCGGGTGGTCCGCTGGGCCAGCCCGCGGTCGAGTTCCTGGAGCTGGCGCTGGCCCTCGCGAAACCGCTGCGTCGCCTCCTGCAGGCCGTGCTGCGCCGCCTGGACCTCGTTGTGCGCGCGACTCTGCTCGCGGTGCGCGACTTCGAGCCGCTGCTGCTCCGCCGCCGCCCGCGCGGCCGCGGCGGCCTGTGCCTGGCGCACCTCGGCGCCCTGGGCGGCCAGCTCGTCGTGGCGGACGGCGCTGGTCTTCGAGTCGACCTCGTAGCCGGAACAGGCCGTGCGGAGCCGGGCCAGCGTGCTTTCGAGCTGCAGCAGGTCGAACTTCGCCTGCTGCAGGCGCTGCTCGTTCCGGCCCAGCTCGCCCTCCACGATCGCGAGCTCGCGGTTGCGCTGCTGAAAAACGGCGTCGGAGCTGCCGAGGAGCCCGAGCATCTGCTGCTTGTCCTGCGCGCCCGTGTCCGCCTGCGCGCTGACCTCGCGCAGCTGCATCTCCAGTTCCGCCAGGTCGTCGCGGCTCGACTGGATGCGCTCCTCGAGGCTGGTCTGCTTGATCCGCGCGACGCCCGCCTGGTTCTCGGCCTGCTCCTTCTGCGTGCGCAGATCGAACGCCGCCTGCTGCGTCGCCTGCAGCCGCTCGTGGAAGTCGCTCCGGCGCGCCTTCAGCTCCGCCAGCTCGCGCTGGCGCTCGTCCAGCGCCGCGCGGTGCCCCTCGGTGGCGCCCCGCAGCGCCGCCACCTGCGCCTCGAGCCCGGCGATCGTCGTCCGCAGCTGGCTCCATTGCCAGCCGCCGTGCGCCAGGCTGAGGTGGCGCAGGCGGAAGCTGAGGCGCTTGTAGCGCATCGCCTTGGACGCCTGGCGGCGCAGGCTGCCGATCTGCCGGCCGACCTCGGCGATGACGTCGGTCACGCGCGCGAGGTTCTGGTCGGTCAGCGCCAGCTTGGACAGCGCCTCGCGCCGCTGACTCTTATAGCGCGTGACGCCCGCCGCCTCTTCGAAGACCGCGCGGCGCTCCTCGGGCTTCGACGACAGCACCTGGTCGATCTGGCCCTGCGCCATGATCGAGTACGAGGTGCGGCCCACCCCGGTGTCCATGAAAAGCTTCTGGATGTCCTTGAGGCGGCAGAACTGCCCGTTGAGCAGGTAGTCGCTCGCGCCGTCGCGCGAGGTGCGCCGGGTGATCTCGACCTCATGGAACTCGGTGCCGAGCTGCTGCTCGCACTCGGTCAGCAGCAGCGAGACTTCGGAGAGATTCTGCGGGCGGCGGGTCTCGGTGCCCTCGAAAATGACATCCTGCATCTTCCCCCCGCGCAGCGCCTTGGCGCTCTGTTCGCCGAGCACCCACCGAATCGCGTCGGCCAGGTTGCTCTTGCCGCAGCCGTTGGGCCCGACGATGGCGGTGACGCCGGATTCGAAGGTGAGGACGGTGGGGTCGGCGAAGGATTTGAAGCCATGAAGCTTGAGCGCCTTAAGGTACATGCAGCTTAAAGGTTCAGACTAGAGTGCGGTGAAATTGCGACCGCAACGGGAAAGTGCGTTGAGTTGTTCACAGGAGTGACAGCGCGGCGTCGTGGGAGTTCGCTGTTGAGACCGGACTGGCGGAACTGCGCCCGGCGACGAGGGCGTCGCCGCTCCATGGTTTCGCACGAGCATGAGCGGTGGCCGTTCAGCGGCCGCTCGAGTCGTCGCGCACCCGTTGCACCAGCCGGATGGAACGCTGGGTGGTCACGCTCGACCTCATCATGACCAACCCAAACAAAAGCACCAGACCCGCCGTGAACGCCAGCCTGGTCAATGCCAACCGGTGCCGCAGGAACATGTCCGCCAGGAGAAACCCGCCCGCAGCCACGAACCCGGCGCCCAGCCAGAACCCCCAGGCGTCCTGGTGGCCCCCCACGTTCTTGGAGACATTCCACCACGCCATCACCAGAAACTCCGATCCCTTGAAATAGCCTGCTGCGACCAGATCATCGCCTTCGTCGCCGGTCAGCACGCAGTTGCCACACCAGACGCCGGCCACCTCATCGATCTGGAACCGGTCTTCCGCCACGGCGCCGCCTCGCGGGGTCGTTCGCTCATGCAGGGTCAAGGCGGACAGTCGGCCGCGCAGAACGCTGATTCCACCACTGTCTCCGGCAACAAACGCCATGGCCGGTCCCTCACTTCGTATCCCAGGGCAGCTCCACCTTCACGCGCGGGTGCCGCCAGACGCGGAAGACCTCGAACATCTTTCCCGGATTGAGGATGCCCCGCGGGTCGAGCGCGCGCTTCACGGCGAGCATGGCCTTCACCTCGGCCGGACGGTGCTGGATCCGCAGGAACGGCGTCTTGGCCAGCCCGATGCCGTGTTCGCCCGAGATCGCGCCGCCCAGGGCCACGACCGTCTCCATCAGGTTCCGGACCGTGCGCTCGGCCGCGCGGCACTCCGCCGGGTCGTTCGCATGGAACATCACGTTCACGTGCAGATTGCCGTCGGCCAGGTGGCCGAACGTCGGGATGGGCAGCCGCGACGTGCGCCGCAGCCGGTCCAGATACCGCGCGAAGCGCTCGTAGTGCGCCATCGGGATCGCGACGTCCTCGTTGAGCTTGGCGTCGCCGAGGGCGAACATGGCGCGGGAGCACTGCCGGCGCACCGCCCACAGCTGCTCGGCCTCGCCGCGGCTGCGCGCCTCGCGCAGGGCGGCCGCGTATTCGCGCGCCCACGCCAGCACGTCCAGCTTCTGGTCGTCGACCTCGTCCACCGATCCGGCGAGTTCGAGCAGGACGACCGCGCGGCCCGCCTGGCCGGGAAACACGGGCTTGCCCGTCGCGCGCTCCACGCAGGCGACGCTGGACCGGTCGATGAACTCGCAGATCGCCGGCTGGATCCTCCGCTGGAAGAGCGCGCGGGCGGCGGCCAGCGCGGAGCATTCGTCCCGGAACGCCGTCAGCAGCGTCCAGCGCGCCGGCGGCAGCGGGATGAGCTTGAGCACCGCGTCCGTCACGACGCCGAGCAGGCCCTCGCTGCTGATCCACAGGTCGCGCAGGTTGAACCCCGCCGAGAACTTCTTCGTGGCGGTCCCCCACTCCACCCATTCGCCGGTCGGAAGAAAGCCCTTCAGCGCCACGACGTAGTCGCGGGTGACGCCGTACTTGCCGCCATGCATGCCGCCCGCGTTGCAGGCGATGTTGCCTCCGATGGTGCAATACTCGCGCGACGACGGGTCGGGCGGATAGAACCAGCCGCACGCCTCGGCGGCCGTCTTGACCGCGAGATTGGTGGCGCCGGCCTGGACGTGCGCGAGGCCCGCCTCCGCGTCGATCCGGACACGCCGCAGGCCGGTCAGGTCGAGCACCCAGCCGCCGTGCAGCGGCACCGCCGAACCGGTCAGCGAGGTGCCGCGGCCGCGGACCGTGACGGGCACGCGCTTCCTGTTGGCCAGCGTGAGCACGGGGCCGATGTCCGCCGCGCGCCGCGGCTTGATGACGGCGTCGGGCAGAAACGAGAGCTTGCTGGTGTCGAACGACGCCTCCCAGCAGGCGCGCCGGTCGGTGCGGACGGCGGCGCCCAGCTGGCGCTTCAGCAGGCGGGTGGCGGCGGAGAACGAGGCCATGGCAGGATCGCGAAATTGACACACAGTTCATCCCCCTTGGCAAGGGACTGGATTGCGCTGCCGCGCAATCCCGTGTTCCGATCCGATTGAAACCGCAAAGGCACGGAAACACAAAGCTGGTCCACCAGCGGTTGGGTTCTTGGTGTCTTCGTGGTGCCAGGCCGGCATCCGGTTTCCGGGTTTCGAAATGCGCTTCCCATCGGCCGGGGCCCCCGGCAGATTCGCGGCGATGGCAACCGCCGACGTCATTCTGTCGGAGATCCTGCGCCACCTGCTGACCATCCTCGGCTTCCTGCTGGCGGTGTTTCTCATCGCGCGCCTGATGAGCGAGAAGCGCCAGCCCGGCAACACGCTGGCCTGGCTGCTCGGCATCGTCCTCATCCCCTACGTCGGCGTGCCGCTGTACCTGCTTTTCGGCGGTCGCAAGTTGCGCCGCCTCGCCGCGCGCAAGTCGCGCCTGGCGCCCACGCCGCCGGCGGGAAGCGCGGTCACCTCGGCCGTCGCCACCGGCGCCACCGCGCAGGCGGTGGCGCGCGCGGCCGGAGTCCCCCCGCTGGGAGGCAACGCCGTGCGCCTGCTCACCAACGGCGAGGAGGCCTATGCCGAACTCGAGCGGCGGATCCTGGAGGCGCGCCACACCATCCACCTGATGACCTTCATCCTCGGCCGCGACGCGACCGGCCGCCGGATCGTCGAGCTGCTCGCGCAACGCGCGCGCGAAGGCGTCAAGGTGCGGCTGCTGCTCGATGCCGTCGGCTGCTTCCTGAGCAGCCGCCGGTTTGCCGACCCCATCCGCGAGGCCGGCGGCGAGGTCCACCGCTTCATGCCGGTGCTGCCCTTCCAGTCGCGTGGTTCGGCCAATCTCCGCAACCACCGCAAGATCGCCGTTTTCGACCGGAAGGTGGCCATCCTCAGCGGCCACAACATCGCCCTCGAATACATGGGACCGTCGCCGCTCAAGCGGCGCTGGCGGGACCTGGGCGCCGTCATCGAGGGCCCGGTGGTCGAATTGCTCAATAGCATCTTTTGGGCCGACTGGTGCTACGCGAGCGGCCAGGCCCCGGAGGCGGCCCGGGGCGGCCGCGGCGCGGCGGCGGCGCCGCCGCCCGGCGCCGGCGAACTGCAGGTGGTGGCCAGCGGGCCGGACGTCGCGGGCGAGCCGCTCTACGAGGGCATTCTCTCGTTTCTCCAGGAGGCGGAGCGCCGCATCTGGATCGTCACGCCCTATTTCATCCCCGACGAGGTGTTGTTCCGGTCGCTGCTGATCAAGGCGCACACCGGCCGGGAGGTGAAACTGATCGTGCCGGCGCGTTCGAACCACCGCGTCGCCGATTTCGCGCGGCGCTACTACCTGCGCGAGCTGCAGAAGGCCGGCGCCGAGGTGCTGCTCTTCCGGCCGGGCATGATGCACGGCAAGGCCATGATCGTCGACGACCGCGTCGGCCTCCTCGGCTCGGCCAACTTCGACATGCGCTCCCTTCTCGTGAACTTCGAGGTGGGCGTGTTTGTATATTCCGAGCCCGAGGTCGCGGCCATGCGCGCCTGGGCGCAGGAGCTGATCGACCACAGCACGCTCATGGCCGCCGAGCGGTCGCCCCGGCGCCGCGTCCTCGGCAACCTCGCCGAGGATCTCAGCCGGCTGTTCGCGCCGATGTTGTAACCGCCGGGGCCAGACCCGCCCGCCTCCTCAAGCCGGCGGCTGCGCGGCGGCCTTCGCCTTCTGCTCCTCGATCAGCAGCTTGTACTCGACGGAGTCGCGCAGGGCCTCCCAGCTGGCCTCGATGATATTGTCGCTCAGTCCCACCGTGCCCCACATCTCCTGTCCGTCGCTGGTCTCGATCAGCACGCGGGCGCGGGAGTTGGTGCCCCGCCGGCTGTCCAGGATGCGGACCTTGTAGTCGCTCAGCGCCGTGTCCTTGATCGCCGGATAGGCCTTGTCGAGCGCCAGGCGCAACGCCTGGTCGAGCGCACCCACCGGGCCGACGCTCTCCGCCACCGTGTGGATGCGCCGGCCCTTCACCTTGAGTTTGACCGTGGCCTCGGACACGATCGACGCCTCCGGGCCCTGGCGCTCCGTGATCACGCGGTAGCCCTCGAACTCGAACGCCGGCACGTGCTGCTTGAGCGATTTCGCCAGCAGCAGGCGCAGGGACGCGTCGGCCGCCTCGAACTCGTAGCCCTCGAACTCCAGCTGTTTCAGCTCCTCGAGGATCGCCTTCAGCTCGGGCGCCTGCTCGTCGAGCACAAATCCCAGCTCCCTCGCCTTCATCACCAGGCTGCTGCGGCCGGCGAGGTCGGAAACCAGCACGCGGGTGTGGTTGCCGACGGCCGCCGGGTCGATGTGCTCGTAGCTGCGCTTCACCTTCTGGGCGGCGTTGGCATGCAGGCCGCCCTTGTGGGCGAAGGCGGACCCGCCGACAAAGGGCTGCTTCGGGTCGGGCCGCTGGTTGGCCAGCTCGTCGAGGAGGTGCGAGAGATCGCGCAGGTGCGCCAGGTTGGGCCGGCAGAACGCCGTGCGGTCCATCTTGAGGAAGAGGTTGGGCAGCACGGTCGTGAGGTTGGCGTTGCCGATGCGCTCGCCGTAGCCGTTGATCGTCCCCTGGACGAGGGTGGCCCCGGCGGCGATGCCGGCCAGCGAGACCGCCACGCCCAGCCCGCTGTCGTTGTGGCAGTGCACGCCCACGCTCTCCGCGCCGAACGCGAGCACAACCTGCGTGACGATCTCCTTGAAATCGTCGACGAGGGTGCCGCCGTTCGTGTCGCACAGGGTCAGGTTGGCCGCGCCTCCGCGCTTGGCCGCAGCGAGCGTGCGCAGCGCGTAGTCCGGATTGTCCCGGTAGCCATCGAAGAAATGCTCGGCGTCGTAGACCACCTCGCGGCCCGCTGCTACGAGATGGCGGACGGACTCCTCGATCATTGCCAGGTTCTCCTCCGGCGTGGTCCGGAGGATCTCCGTGACGTGGAGCAGCCAGGTCTTGCCCACGATGGTCACGACGGGCGTGCCGGCCTCGAGCAGCACCTTGAGCTGGGCGTCCTGGGCCGCGGTCACGCCGGCACGCCGGGTGGAACCGAAGGCCGCCACCCGGGCGTGGTGCAGCTTGAGCTTCCGCACCTCGTTGAAAAAGGTGATGTCGCGCGGATTGGACCCGGGAAAGCCGCCTTCGATGTAGTCCACCCCGAACTGGTCGAGGCGTTCGGTGATGAGCAGCTTGTCCGTCACCGAGAGCGAGATGCCCTCGCCCTGGGTGCCGTCGCGGAGGGTGGTGTCGTAGATCCTGACTGCCGGGTGTTTCATAAAAAAAGCCCCGGGGCGTAAGGCCCGGGGCATCGAGGGTGACGTGGGGTCAGCGCGCTGGCTTACGCCATGTCTCCATGCCCGGGCCGGCGGCCCGCGATGATAATCAGGCCGATGATCGCGCTATCGATGGAGCCCGGGGCATGCATGGCGATGGATTCGGAAGGGGGAGAAAAGGCCAAACCGCGCCGCGTGTCCACCCTGTTTTTTGGCGCACCGCCGACTCCAGAAACGGTCAGGGCGGGATCCGCGGGGAGCAACCATGCTCCTTCGCGGTCCCGCCCAGTCGGGGGGTTGAGGCCGGATCGGCGCGGGCCCACGCTGCCGGGCCAGATGCGCGCTTTGCCGCCTCGTGAAACCGGCGCGTGCGACTCAGAGCTTGCGGCGAGCGAGGCCGAGGAGGCCGGCGAGCGCCATGCCGAGCATGACGATCGTGGATCCGGCATCCGGCACGCCAACGATGTCCGCCGCCGCGCCAAAGGTGACGTTGTCGATCTCGAAACCGGCCGGCTCGTCACCGGTGATGTAGAAGGAAACACCGCTGATGACGGAGGCGCCCGAACTGTCGGCCAGCCCGTAGAATTCAAATCCCAACACGCTGTTCGTGATGCTTCCGAGAACATTCCCGGCCGCATCGTATGCCTCGATCGTGGTGCCATGGAGGCCGTTGAAGTAGCCGCCGGACAGACCGACGCCCGCCACCGGCTTGGAGAAGAAGATCGAGATTGGCCCGTTGAAAATCGGATCTCCGCTGAGGATCGGATTGCTCGGGCTGGCTCCGTCGTTCGTGATGTAGGTGCCGTTGGGCTCTGTCACCAAGGTCAGCGGGCCCGTGGGGCTGCCCGTCAACGTCCGCACGCCGCTGCCGGTCACCGTCTGGCCCTGGAAATTGGTGCCGAAGGAAACGGTGACGTCACCCAACGTCGGCAATCCGCTGAAATTGTACACCGGATTCACTGTGCCCAACGGCTGCTCGTCGAACGTAATCACGGGAGCAAGCGGGGTAAACGAACCTGGACCGAGGTCAACCAAGGCAGCCGAGGCGGTGCAGGCCAGGATGCCGATGGCGCCGAGGAGGGTAAGCAGACGCGTATTCGTGTTCATTGGGATATGCTGAGGGTATTTGAGTGCTATTTATGAGTTTCATAGCAAACCGTGTGCCATATCACATTTGCCACCCAGCATTACGCGGGACGCCCCGTCGTATCACGTTCGTATATAGCTGCTAACATCGGCATTCGTTGTGCAATATCCCATCGAGTCGGCATGCGGCCATCAGAGCATTGCGTAAGGCGAGCCGACGCTGATTGGTGCGGGATTTAGGTTTCAGGGCGGACAGCGTCATTAAGTTATTTTGCCATAACAACATCCATTTCGCACTTCCTTCGACCCGTCCATGTAATGGAATTCGACGGATTTGCCTGGGTTTGCGATGGATCAGGGCCCGTCGAACCCACCACCATCCGCATCGCCCGCCGGCCAACGCAGCCTCCCAACGTGTCCGGCACGCGACGGCCGGATGTACCGCCTAGACGCCGTGCTCGGCGATGAATTCCCTGATGGCCGCGGCCCGCGCCGCGAGGCGATATTTCACGATCGGCCGACTCTTGAGCGCCTCCAGGCTCGGGTGGGTCGGCACCCGGCCGGTGGCCGCGCCGATGACGTCCGGAAACTTCGCCGGACTGGCGGTCGCCAGCACCACGCTGGTCCGTTCGCGGTTGATGTCCTTGAATCCACAGGCGGTGTGGGGATCGCAGGTGTAGCCGTATTTGTGGTACACCTGCCGGATGATGCCGGTGATCTCGGCGTCGGTGCAGTGCGAGGCCGTGAACGTGTCGGCGTGGAACGGCTCAAACCGGTAGACACCCGCGGTCCGGAACGCTTGCATGATCGCCCGCACCTGGGCCGGATCGCGGCCCGCGTGGTAGTAGAGGAAGCGCTCGAAGTTCGACGCCACCTGGATGTCCATCGAGGGTGCCAGGCTCGGCGCGACGGGCGCGACGCGGTATTCGCCCGTCGTGAACAGCCGGTAGAGGATGTCGTTCTGGTTCGTGGCGATCTTGAAGCCGCGGATGGGAACGCCCATTTTCTGGAGCATCCAGCCGGAAAGGACATTGCCGAAATTGCCGGTGGGCACGACGAACTCCACGTTGCCCTGTTTCTCCGGCGGCAGCCGCAGCCAGGCGGAGAGGTAGTAGACGCTCTGGGCCAGCACGCGCGCGAGGTTGATTGAATTGACCGCCGACAGGCGGTGCCGCACGCGAAAGGCCTGGTCGCCGAACACCTCCTTGAGCGCGTCCTGGGCGTCGTCGAAGGTGCCGTCGACGGCGAGTGCGAAGACGTTGGCGGCCCCGGTGCAGGCCATCTGCCGCTCCTGCAGCGGCGCGATCCGGCCGTCCGGATAAAGGATGAACAGGGCGAC
>CAZKDK010000102.1:0-10878 GCA_964551145.1 uncultured Opitutaceae bacterium
GGCGCTCACGCCAGCTGGTAGTCCTTGTGCGCGAGGTGGTAGTCGAGCGTGCGCCGGATGGCGGTCTGCAGGTCGACCTTCGGCTTCCAGCCGAGGTGCTTCCGCGCGTTGGCGATCGAGGGCACGCGGTTCTGGATGTCCTGGTAGTATTTCCCGAAATACGTCCCCGACGGCACGACCACCACCTTCGCCTCCTCGGCGTGGGCGCGGTACTCGGGGTATTCCTTGAACGCCGCGATGATGAGGCGGGCGAGCTGGGCGACGCTGACGTTGTTCTTCGGGTTGCCGAGGTTGAAGATGCGGCGCGAGGCGCAGGCGTTCTTGTTCTCGATGATGCGCAGGAGCGCGTCGATCCCGTCGTCGATGAACGTAAACGAGCGGCCCTGCTTCCCGCCGTCGACTAGCTGGATCGGCCGCTTGAAGATGACGTTCGAGATGAACTGGGTGAACAGCCGCGAACTGCCCTCCTTGGGCTCGAAGACGTTGTCGAGCTTCGGCCCGATCCAGTTGAACGGCCGGAACAGGGTGTAGTCGACGCCGTCGCGCACGCCGTAGGCGTAGATGACGCGGTCGAGCAGCTGCTTCGAGGCGGCGTAGATCCAGCGCTGCTTGTCGATGGGGCCGTAGACGAGATTGCTGGTGTCCTCGCTGAGCGCCGCGTCGGGGCACATGCCGTAGACCTCGGATGTCGACGGGAAGATGATCCGCTTCCGGTATTTCACGCACTTGCGGACCGTCTCCAGGTTGGCCTCGAAATCGAGTTCGAACACGCGCAGCGGGTCCTTGACGTACTGGGCGGGGTTGGCGATCGCGACGAGCGGCAGGACCGCGTCGCACTTCTTCACGTGATACTCGATCCATTCGCGCGAGATGGTGACGTCGCCCTCGACAAACTTGAACCGGGGATGGCCGAGGCATTGGGCGAGCTTGTGGTCGCCGACGTCCATCCCGTAGACCTCCCAGTCCTTCTGCTTGAGGATGGAGTGCGTGAGCGAGCTGCCAATGAATCCGTTGGCGCCGAGAATCAGGACCTTGAGGGGCATGGGGCAGTGTGGATGATCCGCGCCGCGTGGGAAAACATAAAAAGGCGCGACGTACCCGCGGGCCGAAACCACCCATGCTGGGGTCTGATGGAGCGGCGACGCCCTCGTCGCCGATTTGGCGGCCGAAACGCAACGGGGGCGTCGCGTCCCCAGGGAACACCCACTGCCGACCTGCCGCCGGCTCAGCTCATTTGGCCGGGCGCAGCCGGACCAGCAGGTCCTTGGCCTGGACCGAGTCGCCCACCTGCACCGTGATCTCCTCGACCACCCCGTCGAACGGCGCATAGGCCGAGGTCTGCATCTTCATGGCTTCGAGGGTGAGCAGGCGGTCACCGCGCGCGACGCGGGCGCCGACGCTCGCGGCGAGGGTCGAGATCATGCCCGGGATCGGCGCGCCGATCTGCCGCGGATCGGCCGGGTCGGCCTGGGCGCGGGGCTTGACCTTGGGGTGCGCCGCCTTGTCGAGCACCAGGGTTTCCCGGGGGTGGCCGTTGAGCTCGAACAGGACCGTGCGGTGGCCGTCGGGGTCGGCCTCGGCGACGTGGACCAACTTGATGAAAAGCGTCTTGCCCGGCTCGATCTCGACGGCGATCTCCTCGCCCGGTCGCAGGCCGTAGAAGAACGCGCTCGTCGGCAGCATCGTGACGTCGTCGTAGGCATGCCGGAACCGGGCGAACTCCGCGTAGACGTCCGGATACATGAGGTGGCAGTAGAGGTCGGCGTCGGTGACCTCCTGCCGGAGTTTTTCCCCGAGGGCCGCCTTTTCGGCCTCGAGGTCGACCGGCGGCAGGCCGGCGCCGGGCCGTCCGCGCAGCGGCCGCCGGGAGCCGAGCACGATCCGCTGCAGCCGCTTGGGCCAGCCGCCGGGGGGCCGGCCGAGATTACCCGCGAGCATGTCGACCACCGACGCCGGGAACGGCGTGCTCCCCGGCTCGAGGTTGAGCACGTCCGCCGGCCGGATGCCGCGCGAGACGAGGAACAGCGTCATGTCTCCGACGACCTTGGAGGAGGGCGTCACCTTGACGATGTCGCCGAAGAGCTGGTTGACCTCGGCGTAGGTGCGCAGGATCTCGGGCCAGCGGGCGCCGAGGCCCATGGACTGGGCCTGTTCGATCAGGTTGGTGTACTGGCCGCCGGGCATCTCGTGCAGGTAGACTTCCGCGCTGCCCGTGCGCGGGCCGTGGTCGAACGGCGCGTAGAGGCCGCGCACGGCCTCCCAGTACCGGGAGATCTCGTTGAGGGTGGCCAGGTCGAGGCCGGTCGCCCGCGGCGTGTGCTCGAGCGCAGCGACGACCGAGTTGAGGTTGGGCTGGCTGGTCGAGCCGGACATCGCGGCGATGGCGAGGTCGGCGACGTCGACGCCGGCGGTGCTGGCGGCCAGCACGGAGGCCGCCGCGATGCCGCTGGTGTCGTGGGTGTGGAAGTGGACGGGCACGCCGACCTCGTCCTTGAGCGCGCGCACGAGCCGGCCGGCGGCGGCCGGCCGGCAGAGCCCGGCCATGTCCTTGATCGCGATGAAATGCACGCCGAGCTTCTCCAGCTCCCGGGCGAGCTTGACGTAATAACCCAGCGAGTACTTCGGGCGGGCGGGATCGAGCAGGTCGCCGGTGTAGCAGATGGCCGCCTCGCAGAGGGCGCCGGACGCGAGCACGGCCTCGAGGGCGCCCCGCATGTTGGGGACGTAGTTGAGCGAGTCGAAGACGCGGAAGAGGTCGATGCCCGCCGCGGCGGCGTGGCGGACGAAACCCGCGATGACGTTGTCGGGATAGTAGGCATAGCCGACGCCGTTGGCGCCGCGCAGGAGCATCTGGAAGCAGATGTTGGGAATGCGTTCGCGCAGCAGGGCGAGCCGCTGGTACGGGTCGTCGTGGAGGAAGCGCAGCGCGGTGTCGAACGTGGCCCCGCCCCAGCACTCGAGGCTGAAGAGGCCGGGGGCGCGGCGGGCGAGCACGTCGGCCACGCCGAGCATGTCGTAGGTGCGCACGCGGGCGGCCAGGAGCGACTGGTGGGCGTCGCGGAAGGTCGTGTCGGTGATGAGGAGCCGCTTCTGGGCGAGGGTCCAGCGCACGAACTCGCGCGGGCCATAGCGCTTGAGCAGGTCGCGCGTGCCCGGGGGCGGGGCCGTGCGCCGGTCGGCGTCCGATTCGGCGGGCCCCTCGCCGGGGGCGGGGCCGGCGGTCGCCGGCGCGGGGCGGTGGTCCGTGCGGTCCCGGATCTGCGGGTTGCCGTTGACGATGATGTCGCCGAGGAAGGCGAGCAGGCGGGTGGCGCGGTCGCGGCGGCCCTTGAACTCGAAGAGGGCGGGGGTCGTGTCGATCAGGTTGGTCGTGGCCCCGCCGGCGCGGAAACCCGGATGCCGGATGACGTTCTCGAGGAACGGGATGTTGGTCTTGACGCCCCGGATACGGAACTCCCGCAGGGCCCGGTCCATGCGCTGGAGGGCGATGGGAAACCGCGGGCCGTAGGCGGTGACCTTGACGAGCAGCGAGTCGTAGAAGGGCGTGATGACGCTGCCGGTGTCGCCCATGGCGCCGTCGAGCCGGATGCCGAGGCCGGCGGCGCTGCGGTAATTGAGGATGCGCCCGTAGTCGGGGGTGAACTTGTTGGCGGGGTCCTCGGTGGTGATGCGGCACTGGACGGCGTACCCGTTGCGCGGCATGGCCGCCTGCGCGGGCACGTCGAGCTCGGGATCGGTCAGGGCGGCGCCGGCGGCGACGAGGAGCTGCGCCCGCACCAGGTCGACGCCCGTGATGATCTCGGTCACGGTGTGCTCGACCTGGATGCGCGGGTTCATCTCGATGAAGTACCACTCGCGCGGGTCGTCGGCGTTGAGGAGGAATTCGATCGTCCCGGCGTTGTCGTAGCGGACCTCGCGGGCCAGGCGCACGGCGGCGTCGCAGAGCGCGCGCCGGATCTCGTCGGGCAGGCCGAGCGACGGCGCGATCTCGACCACCTTCTGGTGCCGGCGCTGGACGGAGCAGTCGCGCTCGTGCAGGTGCACGACGTTGCCGTGGCGGTCGCCGAGGATCTGCACCTCGATGTGTTTGGCGCGGGGCAGGTAGCGCTCGAGGAAGACGGCGGGATCGCCGAACGCGGTGGCCGCCTCCTGGCGCGCCTCCTCGAGGCGCGCGCGCAGGTGCTCCTCGTCCGCGACGACGCGCATGCCGCGGCCGCCGCCGCCGAAGGCCGCCTTGACGATGACTGGGTACCCGATCTCGCGGGCCAGCCGGGCCGCCGCGGCCGGATCGCTGACGGGCTCGGGTGTGCCCGGCAGGACGGGCACGCCGGCCTTCCGGGCCAGCCGGCGGGCCGCGGTCTTGTCGCCCATCAGGTCGAGCAGCTCGGGGCGCGGACCCACGAAGGTGATGCCGACGGTGGCGCAGGCGCGGGCGAACCCGGCGTTCTCGGCCAGGAATCCGTAGCCCGGGTGGATGCTGTCGACGCCCTTCTCGCGGGCCAGCGCGATGATCCCCGGGCCGTCGAGGTAGGCGGCGACCGGGCCCTTGCCCCGGCCGACCAGGTAGGCCTCATCCGCCTTGAACCGGTGCACGCCCAAGCGGTCCTCCTGGGCGTAGATCGCGACCGTGCGGAGGCCGAGCTCGGTGGCGGAACGGAACACGCGAATGGCGATCTCGCTGCGATTCGCGACCAGGAGTTTCTTCATCGGGTTGCGCGGCGGGGGCACGAAACGCCGGAACGCCCGAAACGTCAACTTTTCCGAAACAAATGCCGGGCGGGCTTCCGGAGGCCGGGCGGCGCGGACGGCGCGGCCCCATCGAATATCCGGGCTAGACGCCCGGGCCCGGCTCGCCACACTGGGTCCCGCCCGCAACCTCCGCCCGCGCGTCGCCGTGATCATCACGAAATCCGAGATCAAATCCTTCCTGGCCGCCCGGCAGGGCCAGCCCCACGCGTTCCTAGGGATGCATTGGATCGCCCGGGGCCGGTCCAAGGGGGTGGTGGTGCGGGCGTTCATCCAGGATGCGGTGGAGTGCAGCGTGATCGACGCGCGGGACCGGGTGGCGCTGATGGCGGGCGGCGCCGCGCGCTGGCCGATGGAGCGCCTGGCGCCGGAGGGTTTCTTCGAGGTTCTCCTGCCGGAGCAGACCGGGGTCTTCCGCTACCAGCTCCGGGCCCGCCTCGGCAGCGGCGAGATCCGCCAGGGCTACGATCCCTACGCCTTTCTGCCGATGCTGGGCGACCAGGACCTATACCTGTTCAACGAGGGCAACGAGCACCGCATTTACACGAAGCTCGGCGCGCACGTGCGCGTGGTCGACGGCGCCGCCGGCGTGTCGTTCGCCGTGTGGGCGCCGCAGGCCCGCCGCGTGTCGGTCGTCGGGAACTTCAACCGGTGGGACGGCCGCTTTCATCCGATGCGGTCGCTGGGGGCGTCGGGGGTCTGGGAGCTCTTCATCCCCGGACTCGACGAGGGCGAGCTGTACAAGTACGAGATCTGGGACTATCGCGGGGCCATCCGGCTGAAGACCGACCCCTGCGCGGCGCGCTACGAGGGCCCGCCCAACAACGCGGCCATCGTCTGCAACACCCGCCGGCACCCCTGGCGCGACGCGGCCTGGCTGGAGCAGCGGGCCGCCCGCGCGGAGCAGCCCGACCGGCCGCTCTCCATCTACGAGGTGCACCTCGGCTCCTGGCGGCGCGTGGTCGAGGACGCCCTCCGGCCGCTGACCTACCGCGAGCTGGCGCCCGCCCTGGCGGACTACGCCGTCGAGATGGGCTACACGCACCTCGAGATCATGCCGGTGGCCGAGCATCCGTTCGACGGCTCCTGGGGCTACCAGGTGACGGGGTTCTTCGCGCCGACGCACCGGTACGGCACGCCCGAGGATTTCGCCTGGTTCGTCGACCACCTGCACCAGCGCGGCCTCGGCGTGATCCTCGACTGGGTGCCGGGGCACTTTCCGCGGGACAGTTTCGCGCTGGCCGAATTCGACGGCACCCACCTGTACGAGCACGCCGATCCGCGCCAGGGCGCCCACCAGGACTGGGGCACGCTGATCTTCAACTACGGCCGGAACGAGGTGCGCTGCTTCCTCGTGGCCAGCGCCCTGGCCTGGTTCGACCGCTACCACATCGACGGCCTGCGGGTCGACGCCGTCGCGTCGATGCTATACCTCGACTATTCGCGCAAGGAGGGCGAGTGGGTGCCGAACAAGTTCGGGGGCCGCGAGAATCTCGACGCGATCGCCTTCCTGCGCCAGGCCAACGACCTCGTCCACCGCTATTACCCCGGCGCGCTCATGATCGCGGAGGAGTCGACCGCCTTCACGGGCGTCACCCGGCCGACCCGTGACGGCGGCCTCGGCTTCGACCTGAAGTGGAACATGGGCTGGATGCACGACACGCTGCAGTACTTCTCGAAGGAGCCGGTCCACCGCAAGTGGCACCAGAACGACCTGACCTTCGGCATGCTCTACCAGTACGCCGAGCGGTTCATCAACGTGTATTCGCACGACGAGGTCACGCACGGGAAGGCCTCGATGCTCTACAAGATGGGCGCGTGGCACATCCCGGAAAAGGCCGCCAACCTGCGCGCGCTCTACGGCTTCATGTGGGCCTGGCCGGGCAAGAAGCTCCTGTTCATGGGCAGCGATTTCGGCCAGTCGCACGAATGGGATCACACGGCGAGCCTCGACTGGCACCTCTGCCAGTACCACGACCACGAGGGGCTCCGGCTGCTCGTGCGCGACCTCAACCACCTCTACGCCAGCGAGCCGGTCCTGAGCCGCAACGACTACAATCCGCGGGGATTCCGCTGGATCGCCTGCAGCGACGCCGACTCCAGCATCCTCGCCTGGCTCCGGCTCGATCCGTTCGAACTGACGATGTTCGCCGTGGTCGGGCACTACACGCCGGTCGTGCGGCCGAACTACCGCGTCGGCGTGCCGCGCCGCGGCCTGTGGAAGGAGATGATCAACACCAACAGCGAGTACTATGGCGGCAGCGGCGTGGGCAACGCCGGCGGCCGGATGACCGACGACGAGCCCGCCGACGGCTTCGCCCAGTCCCTGCTCCTCACGCTGCCGCCGCTGAGCACGACGATCTTCAAGTGGTCCGCCGAGGCGCCGCCCGCGAATGACCCAGCCGGCGGGCCGGCCTGAGGATTGCGGCAGGGCGCCGGAGCGCAGCGCTTCAGCCTGCGCGGGCAGGGGAGCGCGGGCTAAAGCACCGCGCTACGATTGGTGATCGATCCGGCGGACAGGAGAACCCGCCCCGCCATTCGTCCCGTAGCAGCCGACGTGAGGAGGCTGGGGAAAGCGACGATGCGGATCGGCCTCGTGACCCCGGCCGCTACGAGCGAGGGCGATCGACTGGCGGGCGGTCCGCGCGTTGTAGGGCGGGGTCGCTGACCCCGCCACGACCGGTCTCCCGCGGACAGGGCGACGCATCGGTGGACAGACGCTGGATGAAAAAGAAAAGGCGGGGTCGGGAGACCCCGCCCTACAACTTCCGCGGCGCAGGCCACCGGCGAGTCAGCTCTTCGGCCGCACCAGCCGGTAGGTGGCCATCAGGCCGCGGTTCTTGATCTCGATCGTGCCGCGGTCCTCGAAGACGAACTTGTCGGCGATCAGCGCATGGGTGTTGGCCGACACCTGGATCATGCCGGGCAGGCTCTGCGACTCCATCCGGCTGGCTACGTTCACGGTGTCGCCCCACAGGTCGTAGGCGAACTTGCGCGTGCCGATGATGCCCGCGACCACCGGCCCGCTGTTGATGCCGATGCGGATGTCGAGGGAGACCGAGTTCCGGCGGTTGAAATGGTGCAGGGCCTCGAGCATGTCCAGCGTCATGCGGGCGCAGCGCTCGGCGTGGGCCGGCATGGGGATGGGGACGCCGCCCACCGCCATGTAGGAGTCGCCGATCGTCTTCACCTTCTCGAGCTCGTACTTCTCGACGAGGCGGTCGAAGCCGGAGAACAGGTCGTTGAGCAGCTGCACCGTGCGGCTCGGCGCCATGTTCGCCGAGAAACTGGTGAACCCGACGATGTCGGCGAAGACCACGGTGGCTTCGCGGAAGCTGTCGACAATGGTGCGCTCGCCCTGTTTCAGCCGGTCGGCCACCGCCTTCGGCAGGACGTTGAGCAGGAGAAGATCCGACTTGGCGCGCTCGGCCTGCAGCTCGGTGAGGTAGGCCTCCTCCTGGTCGCGCAGGCGCTTCTTCTCGAGCGAGGCGTTGATGCGGGCGTGAAGGATGATCGAGTTGAACGGCTTGGGCACGTAGTCCTCGGCGCCGGCCTCGATGCACCGGACCGTGCTGTCGACCTCGTCGAGGGCGGTGAGCATGATCACCGGCAGGTGGCGCATCTTGGGGTCGGCCTTGATGAACTCGAGCGTCCGGAATCCGTTCAGCTCGGGCATGATGATGTCGAGCAGGACCAGGTCGAAGCTGCGCTGCTTGAGCAGGTCGAGGGCCACCCGGCCGTTCTCGGCGGTGGTGATGTTGAAACCCGAGCGCTGGAGGCGGCGGGCCAGCATCTCGCGGTTCATGGCATCGTCATCGACGACCAGCAGGTTGCCCCGGCCCTGGGCGCCCCCGCTGGCGATGAATTCGACCGGCGTGAGCGACCGGGCGGCCGGCGCCGGCACGGGCGCGGCGGGCGCGGCGGGCGCGGCGGCGGCGCTGGGGCCGGACGCGACGACGGCGGTCCCGGCGGTGATCTTGATCGCGAACTCGCCGCTCTCGAAGAGCCGGTGCAGGTTGTAGCCGGCGAGGTTGATGCGCTTGAGGTCGCTGACCACGTCGGCCTTGCCGAGCTCGGCGGCCTCCTCCTGGCACAGCTCGCTGTAGCCGATGATGGCGTTGAGGGGGGTGAGCATTTCCCGGCGCATGACGACGAGGTCGATCTTGCCGGTCTCGATCTTCCAGGGCGCGAGCGCGTCGTTGAACAGCGCCAGCAGCTGACCGCCGGCGGTATGGATCTTCTTGATGTCGCCCAGCAGCCGCTTGGCCGAGAGGTCCTCGATCGACTCGAGCAGCATCTCGCTGTAGCCGATGATCTGGTTGAGCGGCGTGCGCAGCGCGTGGCGCAGCTGGGTCAGCGTCTCGATGTCGTGGGCCTGGAGGGCCGCCAGGAAAGGACTGAGCGTGCCCCCGTCGCCCGCCGGCGGTGGATTCCCTTTGCCTGGCGGGGCGTCGCTCATGGGGCCGCGGCCGGCGGACTCTGGTGCAGCAGCGCCTCGATCTTGCCGAGCAGGCGCGCCAGCTCGACCGGCTTCGTGTCGTAGTCGTTGCAGCCGGCCTCGATCGCCTTGTCGCGGTCGCTGGTCATGGCGTGGGCGGTCAGCGCGATGATCGGGATCGACGCCGTCTTCGGGTCGGCCTTGAGCTGCCGGCTGGCCTCCCAGCCGTCCATGACCGGCAGGCTCATGTCCATGAGAATGATGTCCGGAGCCTCGGCACGGGCGGTCTCCACGCCGGCGCCGCCGTCGACCGCCACCACCGTGGTGTAGCCGCGGCGCTCCAGCCGGCGGGAAAGCATGTCGCGGTTCATTTCGTTGTCTTCGACGATGAGGATCTTCGCCATGGGAGTGAGGGGTGGGGGGTTGGCCGCTGCGGTGCACGCCGGCCGGTCCGCGCCGGACGGTCAGGTGGGCACGGTCGTCGGGGGGTTGGATCCGGTTTTGCGCTTCAACATGTGCTGATTGATGGTCTCGCGAACTTCGCGGAGCAAGTCTTCTCGGGCGAACCGGCCCTTCTGGAACACGCGCTCGACCTGTCCCTTGAGCAGCTGCTGGGATTCGCTGGTCAGGTCGAGCGAGCTCACCACCACCACGGGGATCTTGGACCACTCGGCGTGGGGGCGGATCTGCTGCAGGAACTCGAAGCCGTTCATCTCCGTCATCATCAGGTCGAGGACGATCATGTCCGGAAGCAGGCCGCCCTGCAGGATTTCGAGCGCCTCCTTGCCGTTGGTGGCCTGCTTCACCTGGATGCCCTCCTTTTCGAGCATGCGGACCACGAGGTCGCGCGAGGGCGGGTCGTCCTCCACGACGAGCACGGTGCCGGTGCGGCGCGGCGTGCGGTGCCGCTCGATGACCGGCAGGAGCTTCTGGGGGTCGATGGGCTTGGTGAGGTACTCGGCGGCGCCCAGGGCAAACCCCATGTCCTTGTTCTCGGTCATCGTCAGCAGGATGATCGGCACCTCGGCCATGCCGGGCACCAGCTTCAGCTGGGAGAGCAGCGACCAGCCGTCGACTCCGGGCAGCAGGATGTCGAGAATCACGATGTCGGGGGTGTACTCGCGGGCGAGGCGCATGCCCTCCTTGGCATTGCGGGCGATGCGGGTGGAGTAACCCTCGCGGGTGAGCATGTTCGTCAATACGGCATGCACCGCCTCGTCGTCGTCGACGATGAGCACGCGGCCCTTCGGGGTCGGGGCCGGCTGGGCCTCGCGCTCGACGATGGCGTACGGCGAGCGGGCCGGCTTGATGCGGGCCGGAATGCGCAGGGTGAAGGTCGAACCCACGCCCGACGTGCTCGCGACGGTGATGTCGCCGCCCATCATCTGGGCGAACTGCTTGGAGATCGCCAGCCCGAGGCCGGTGCCGCCGTACTTGCTCGACGTCGAGGCGTCCGCCTGGGTGAAGGCCTTGAACAGGCGCGCCATCTGCTCCTCGGTCATGCCGATGCCCGTGTCGCTGACCTGCATGATGACCCAGACCTGGTTGTCCTTGGTCTCGCGGTCCACCTTGAGCTCGATGCGGCCCTTCTCGGTGAACTTGCTGGCATTGCTCAGCAGGTTGAGGAGGGTCTGGCGGACCTTGGTCGCGTCGCCGTACATCGAACCGATCGAGGGGGTGCAGTCGACGACCAG
>CAZKDK010000103.1:0-10877 GCA_964551145.1 uncultured Opitutaceae bacterium
AAGATGACCGCCGGCGCCGGTGTCGCCTCCTTCCGCCTCCCGGGAGGACCGCGATGCCGCCGCTAGAGAACCATTGCCGACCATGCACCTCCGCACCCGGTTGGGATTGGGAGCCGCGTTTTTCATCCTGGCCGCCGCGCTCCATGCGCCGGCCGCCGAGGTTCCCCTGAAGCTTGACCGGCTGGAACTGACCGACGGCCGGGCGCTCACCAACGTGGTCATCAAGTCCTACGACGCCGCCTCCGGCCGCCTGCTGCTGGTGGCCGACGGCACGGCCATGCTGATTCCCGTCAGCCTCGTCCCGGCGCCGTTTGCCGAGCGGCTCAAGTCGGGCGCGCCCCGGGCCGGGGCCACGATGTCGGTGGTCGCCTCCGCTCCGGACTCCGGGCCGAAGCCGGCGCCCGCGCAGCCGGCCGCCGCCGCGACGGTGGGGAGCGACCAGCAGGCCCTCGCCAGCCATCGGCAGGTCGCGGAGGAACGCGCGCGGCGATACTACGAGTTCGAGTACCAGGTTGGCTCCAACGCGGTCAGCGTGACGAAGCTGGACATCCAGACCCAGCCGCCCGAAGCCATCGATGGCTGGCCGGGACGCTACCGGACGCGGGGCCGGGCATTGCTGGAATTCTTCGAGAGCAAGGGCCGCAGCTTCAGCCGCGGCGCCAGCCGGTTCGAGGTCGTCACCGAACAGAAAACGGACGGGTCGGTGGTGGTCATCGACATCACGACCCGGCTGCCGGGCGGGTCTGATGCCCACGACTAGGGTGCACCCGGGGGCGGCGATGACAGGGAACGGGGGCTAGCCCGCCGGAGGCTTTTCCGGTCCGCGCCGCGGCAAACGCAGCTCGGGCTCGACTTTCACGACGACGACCGGCGGCGGGAGTTTCCGGATGCGAAGTTGAAGACGGAGCCGGTGAACCAGCGGCAGGGCGAGAAGGACCAGGATCGCCGCGGCGAGCACAAGCAGGATCAACCGGGCGACGAGAGGTAGTCCGTCCCACATGGCCGCAATGCCCGCCAGGGGTGGGGTTCGCATGGGCTGGCCGTTCTTGACGGGTTTCGACCCCGGTTCAAGCCGCGGAATAGCACAAGCCGCCCGGAGACGGCGATTTTGACAGGATTCTTATGGTGCAGCCGCCGCGACAGGCTCCCCGGCCGGCCGGCCGCCTGGAAACGCCGTCGGCGGCCGGCGCGGTCAGGCCGCCGCCGGCGCGCTCTTCCAATGCGCACCCTTGTCCAGCCAGCCGCGCAGCAGCACCGCGATCAGACACCCGACGAGGGCATAGAGCCCGAGCCAGAACCACATCGCCGCTGGGCTGTGCCAATAGGGGACCTGATCAGCGATCATTGCCTGTTGCAGGGGCACTTGGGTTCCGTTGACGTCGATCTTCTCGGGCGACCACCGGACCAGCCAATCGCCCGAGAACCAGCTCACGAGGGTCTTGGCGAGAAAGTAGGGGATCATCGAGAAGCCGAGGTAGGTGCCTTCCTGGCCTTTTGGCGCGATGGCCGCCGTGTACTCGTAGAGTTTCGGCGACCAGATCACCTCGCCGACGGTCAGGATGATCATGCACAGGATCGCCATGAAATAGTGGGCTTTCGCGATTCCCATGCCGTAGACCTGCCAGGGCAGGGCCATGGGAATCAGCGAAAGCGCGGACACGATCGATCCGAAGACGAGCATATTGATGACCTTGAATTTGTTCGCCAGGGGGATGAACAGGATCAGGCCAATCACGATGCCGACGGGGTTGATCACGTTGAGGAGGCCGATGGTGGCGTCGGCACCGATGGTGCGCTCCCAGTACTTCGGCATGAGCATGTACAGATAGACATACACGGCGCGGACGCCGAGGGTCAGCGCGATCAGCACGATGAGCCGGAACAGGGCGGGCTCGCGGATCACGTCGCGCAAGATGGCCAGCGGGTTCTTGTGCTCCACGCGGTCGGCGGATGTTTCCGGATCTCCCGGCTGGCGCAGCTGCTCCTCCCGGCGCACCATGGTTTCCCCGATCACCAGACAGAGCGCGGCCGTGACCGCGCCCATCGTGAAAATGTGGACGTTGTGCACGCGCAGGAACAGGCGCACGAAATCGACGGACAACCCGGCGAGCGTTGCGCCGACGTTCATGAACAGGTACCACAGGTTGAATCCCGCGCCACGGGAGCGCGCGGTCGTGTAGCGCTGGGTCGCGGCCTGGAAGATCGTCTGAATGGCCGCGGTGGGCGGTGCCATCAGCCCGATCACCACGACCGCGATGATGCCGCGGTGCGGCACGGCGGGCAGGAGGGCGATCGGCACCATGGCGAGCCGCAGAATCAGCACCCACCACATCGAGATCCGCAGGGAACGCCGGATGCCGAGCCAGTCGCAGAACAGACCCGAGACCGTCAGCAGAATCGTCACAGCCCCCGTCAGGACCGTGAACGTCCGCGCAGCCTCGCGATCGTTCATGCCGAGATCGTCCGAGAGGAACAGCGTCCCGATTATCAGCATCGCGAAATAGAAGGTGCAGTCCAGGAGGTTGATGATCTGGATGCCCCAGTACTCGCGGCCGGTCTCCCGCAGCACGCCGAAATCGCGGAAATAGCCGGCGATCAGCTGGCCGGCTGTCTTGGGGGCGGGCGGGGTCTCGCTCATTTTTCCGGGGGGGATTGGCGGGATCGGTTGCAGCAAGGTTTCGGGGACTTCCGGTCGAGTCAATCGCGACCTTGCCGGCCGCGCCCGATCGGTGCTCAAGGTTGAGCATCCTTTGGGTCCGCCCGAACCGTGCTCAACCTTGACCGTCGTTTGGGCTCAGCCCGAACCGTGCTCAAGGTTGAGCATCATTCGGGGCGGGTGGCGGATTTTTGCAGGAAATTCCGGCCGATGTGATCACAGTAGGCGCGGCTCGAATGAACTCCCTGCGTTTTGTCCTGTTTTTCGCGGTCGTGCTCGCCGTCTGGGCGGGCATGCACGGCTTCGTGTTCTGGCGCCTGGCGTCGGTGCCCTGGGTCGCGGCCCACGTGTCGCGACGGACGCTGGCGTGGACCGCGCTGGCGCTGGCGGCCAGCTATCCGCTGGCGCGTTCCCTGAGTTCCCGGGCGCCGGCGGTGGGGGGGCCATTTGAGTTTGTCGCGGCCAACTGGATCGGCGTGCTGTTTCTGCTGGTGGCGGCGCTCCTCGCCACCGAGGTCCTGACGCTCGGCGGCGCGCTGGCGCCGCGGCTGGCGCCGGCCATTCGCGGGTGGGCGGCCGTGGCCGCGCTCGTCCTCGCCGCCGTCGCCCTGGTGCAGGGCCTGCGCCCGCCGGTGGTGAAGGACTGCGAGGTGCGGCTGGCCGGGTTGCCGAGGGAGCGCGACGGCGTGGTGCTCGTGGCGGTGTCCGATCTGCATCTTGGCACGATGATCGGCGAGCGGTGGCTGGCGCGGCTGGTTGCCCGGATCGACGGATTGAAGCCGGACATCGTGGTCGTGGTGGGCGACCTGGTCGACGGCGAGGTGGGTTCGCTCGAGCCGTTGCTGCCCGCGCTGCGGAGGCTGCGCGCGCCGCTTGGGGTCTGGGCGGTCACCGGCAACCACGAGTACTACGCCGGCCTCGAGCGCAGCGTGGATCTGCTGGAGTCCGCGGGCTTCACGGTGCTGCGGGATCGCTGGGCCGAGGTCGCGCCCGGGCTGACCCTGGCGGGGATCGACGACCTCACCGCCCGCCGCCAGTTCGGCGCGCCCGGCGCGCCGATCGAACAGTGGCTGGCGGGCCATCCGGCGGGCGCCGTCGTGCTGCTCTCGCACTCGCCGCTGCAGGCCGGAGCGGCGGCGGCGGCCGGTGCGGGCCTCATGCTGTCGGGGCACACCCACAACGGGCAGATCTGGCCGTTCAGCTACCTGGTGCGGCTGTTCTATCCGCTCATGGGCGGGCGTTACGAAGTCGGCGGCATGACGGTGATCGTCGGCCGCGGCACGGGCACCTGGGGGCCGCGCATGCGCCTGTGGGGCCCGGGCGAGATCCTGCGGATCACGCTGCGGGCGGCGGACGCCCCGCGGCGCTGAATCCCGGGCGGATTCCGCCCAATAAAATCCGCCGCCCGGCGAGGGCCGGGGGCGGAGTTATGCTTTGATCGGGTCGAACCCGAAACCACTCACAGGTGGTGATCTTCGTCGGTTGTCCGGCGGAGCGGACTTGGACTAGAACTATCCCGTTAGACGCGGCGGCGTCCGTTTTGTTTCAGTTTTTTCCCGGAGCGGCAACCCGGCGGCGGACGGGCCGCCAAATGGCTTGTTGCCCGGCCGATTCGGCGTCAGCCTGTGGGCGATGCCAACCCGGCAAGGATCAATCCGCCTGTTCCGTATCGCGGGGGTCAACCTCTACCTCCACTGGTCGTGGTTTGTCGTGGCCCTGTTCGCGGTCGCCTTCCGGCGCGGAAGCTACGCCTCGCCCACGTTCAACGTCTTCGAGTACCTGGCCCTGTTCCTGATCGTCCTGCTGCACGAGTACGGTCACTCCCTGGCCTGCTGGTCGGTCGGGGGGCGGGCGGACGAGATTGTGCTCTGGCCGCTTGGTGGAGTGGCCTACGTGGCGCCGCCGCTGCGGCCGGGCGCGACGCTATGGAGCATCGCAGCCGGGCCGCTGGTCAATGTCCTGATTGCGCTCGGCATGTTCGCCGTCAAACCCGCCGCCGGAATCTTCTATGAGTGGCCCCTGGCGGCCGACCCGTCAGACGCGGCCCGGCTGGTCCAGGCCCTCTGGTACATGAATCTCGGCCTGATGGCGTTCAATCTGCTGCCGATCTATCCGCTCGACGGCGGCCAGATCCTGCAGGCGCTTCTCTGGTTCGTGATCGGTCGCGCCCGCAGCCTGATGGTGACGAGCCTGCTCGGCTTTCTCGGCGTGGCGGCACTTTTCGAACGGGCGTGGAGTTGGGGATCGTTCTGGCTCGGCATCGTCGCCGTTTTCATCCTCGCGAACTGCTGGCGGGGCTTCCTGCAGGCGCGGCAGCTGATCCGTGCCGGGCGCGGGCCCCGCCGCGCCGGATCCATGTGTCCGACCTGCCAGACGGCGCCGCCCATCGGCCTTTGGTGGAGCTGCAGCGCCTGCGGCAAGCCATTCGATGTTTTCGAGAGCGGCCCCGTGTGTCCATACTGCGGCGCACGCTTCAGCGGTGCGCGGTGCCTCAACTGCGGCGAGACCCATCCGATGAGCGAATGGCACGTCTCGAATCCGCCGGTCTCCCGATCCGGCGACTGACCGGACGCCGGCTCCAGCGGGGACGTTTTCCCGGGCGGTGGCGATCACGGAGTGAGGGCGCGATTGCCAGTCATTGGCGACAGCCACCCAGTCCTGTGGGTTGCCGGGGTCTGCTTTACTGCGCGTTTACCACTGGGAAGTCGACGGGCCGGCCCGCGGGAATCTACACTTCGTTTGTATTCTGCTTTCCGTCCGCTCCGGCACCAGCCCGCGGCGAAGCCTTTGCCATCTGGCTGGTGACTGCGAGGCAACCGCACTACCCCATGAACTGGAGAACGATTCTGCTGCCGAGCGCTTATCTGGCGCTGTTTGCTCTCTGCGCCTTCGCGGTCATCTGGTGGGAACGCCGCAAGCGGGGCGTCCGCGTGCCGTTCGCGCAGGATTTCCGGCTGCTGCGGGTGGCCGGGGAGCAGCAGCTCAAGGATGTGGCGGGGATGGATCGGGGCCTTGCCATGCTGGCGCTGTGGGCCGGGGTCGTGCCGTGCGCCCTTGCGCTGATCCTGCTGGCCGCCGTCAGCGGGCTCCAGGACTGGCGGATGTGGGCGGCGATCGGACTGAGCCTGGCGGTCTTTCTGGCGGCGCTCGGCCTGGCGGTGCGTTGGTACCTGACCCAGTTGAAGGACCGGGCGCAGGGGTACCTCAGCTATTTTGGCGAACGGGTCGTGGCCGAATGCCTGGAGCCGATGAAGGCGCGGGGCTGGCGCGTGTTCAGCGATGTGCCCTGCGAGACCGGCCGGGATCGGTTCAACATCGACCACGTGGCCGTCGGCCCGGGTGGTGTCTTCGCGATCGAGACGCGGACCCAACGGCGGAACGGCGCGCGGGAGGGGCACGACGACTACAAGGTTTTCTTCGACGGCGAGCAGCTGAACTGGCCGTGGGGCGAGGATCAGGACGGCACGGATGAGGCCCTCCGGAACGCGCAGTGGCTGCAGGCGTGGCTGGAAAAGACAACCGGCCAGAAGGCCGAGGTCGTGCCGGTGCTGGCGCTGCCGGGCTGGTATGTCGAGGCCAAGGCCAAGGCGGCGGTGCGGGTGGTGAGCCCGTCCTGGCTGCCCGACCTGCTCACGGGCCGCGGCGACGGCATTCTCAACGACCAGCAGGTCGAACTCTGCACCCGGCAGCTCGAACAGCGCTGCCGCGACATCGCCTACTGACGGTTCCGGCGGTCCGCCGGGTCGCGGCTCCGCCTCCGGCGAAGTCAGGGAAATCGCCTCGACTGTCTTCCCCCCAACGTTGAACATCAACGCCCCGACCTGAATCGTAAAGGAATCTCCATGCGCCCCATCCTCGCCGCCCTGTTTGTGCTGTTCGCCGCCACGGCGCCCGTGCCGGCTCCCGCGGAGACGAAGTCCGCGACCAACCCTCCGCCCGCGGGCTCCCAGCCGTTCGAATCGGAAGCCGCCGCCGTCGCCGCTGTCAAAGGCTGGGTGGAGCGCCTCGGTTTCGCCGCCGAATCCTCGACCAGCGGGAGTCTCCCGGTCC
Source organism: uncultured Opitutaceae bacterium (assembly GCA_964551145.1). Classification (GTDB taxonomy): domain Bacteria; phylum Verrucomicrobiota; class Verrucomicrobiia; order Opitutales; family Opitutaceae; genus Fen-1467. The sequence continues at coordinate 6,707 of CAZKDK010000103.1, forward strand.
TGAGCTTGACCGCGCCGATGACCAACGCCACGCACCACGTGCGCATGGTCATCGATGCCAAGCGGGACATGATCTATATCTTCATCAACCGCTATCTCACGGTTCCGACCACCAATCCGAATTGCGGCGCGGTTCTCCGGGAGCTCATGAAGAAGAACTGGGACTTCAACATCGGGAAGTTCGAATGGGACCCGAGCGATGGCGAGGTGCGGTACTCGTACTGCTTCACCACGGAAAACGGGATCGGATTCGAGGCCTTTCGCGCCATCGTCAGCACGCTCCTGGCCACCGGCGACAAGTACTGGCCCGAGCTGAAGAAGGTGGCCGACGCCGGGCAGCCCTCCGGCGGAAAATAGCGGCGCGCCAACCGAGCCCGGCGCTCGGATCGACCCGCAGAAGACCTACTCCCGCGGGATGCGGTTGTCAGTGCGGAGCATGAGGACCGGGGTCTTGGTTTTGACCCAAAGCTCCGCCTCCTTGAAATACTTCGCCCCGACGTTCTCGAGGGCCTCGCCGATCGTCTTCACCGGAAGCTGCCGGCCGCGCTTGGAGGCGTTGAAGTCATAGGCGCCGCGAAAGATGCGTTCCGGCGCGGTGACGGGGCTCTCGTCCTCGGGAATCTGGACGACCCAGCCGGTGAAATCGTCCTTGGGAAGCTTGTGCTCGGGATCGGACACGAGGATCAGGAACTGTTTCTTCACCGGCGGCGGAGTGTCGTCGTCGGCGGGATCCGGCTGCACGACCACATTGATCTCCTCGATGATGCGCCGGAGCAGCGCCGGCTCGATGTGGTTCTTCTGAAGGATTTCTGCGACCTTGCTGACGTCGATCTTGGGCATGGGGCGAAAGGTTCAGGGCGTTTGGTGTTGTCTATCCAAAATGTGGCCGGCCAGCTTGCCGGCGCCGATCGGGGTGCGCAAGCCCCGTGCTTCATCCGTCGTCGAGGAATTACGAAGGACGATTTACGGGTTACGATTTCGCCGGGCGGGCGGCTTTTGACCCCGAACTCCTGGTGCTCATCGCTCGACCTGGATCGGGGTCGAGGGCCGAGGGACGAGGGGCAGGCTGAAAAGTGGAAGGACAATTCGCGGGTTACGAGTGGGCGTCGGTGGCGGTTTCGGCGGCAAGGGCCGAAGTGGATCGCGATTCGGCGGCAGAAATCGCAAATCGTAATTCGAAACTCACAAATCCGGAAGGGCCTCGCGGTTGGGCTGGGCCCAGACGCCGGGGTAGGGTTCGGGCGGAAACGGGCGGCGGGGATCGGCGAGGAGGTGACGGTCGCAGACGGCGAACAGCCCGGCCGCGGTCTCCGCGCGGCGCATGTCGTGCAGGAAGGCGCCGGCGGGATCGACGCCCTGGCCGACGAAGTTGAGGAACTTCTTCATGCGGGCGACCTGGAGGCGCTCGGGCACGCCGGGCGTGGCCAGCGCGCCGTACAGGTGCTCGACGTAGCCGCGGACGTCCGCCAGGGTCACCGCCGCCTCGGGGAGTCCGGCGAAGCGTTCGCGGCATTGGCGGAAGATCCAGGGATTGCGGATGGCGTGGCGGCCGAGCATGACGCCCGCCGCGCCGGTGCGGGCGAGAACGGCGGCGGCGCGGCCGGCCGAGGTGATATTGCCGTTCGCGAGCACGGGGCAGCGCACCGTGCGGACCGCCTGCGCGATCCGGTCGTAGTGGACCTCGCCGCGGTACATCTCCTTCACGGTGCGGCCGTGCACGGTGAGCAGGTCGACGGCGTGCCGGTTGACGAGTTCGAGGATGCGCTCGAAGTTCGCGCAATCGTCGAACCCCAGCCTCATCTTGACGGTGAGCAACCCCGGCACGGCGGCGCGGAGCGCGCCGAGGATCTCGTCGATCCGGGCCGGATCGCGCAGCAGTCCTCCCCCGACGTTCTTGCGGTAGATCTTGGGGGCGGGGCACCCAAGGTTGAGGTCGATGCCGGCCACCGGCGTGGCGAGCAGGGCGCGCACGGTCGACAGGAGGTGGGGCACGCTCTCGCCGATCAGCTGGGCAAACACGGGGCGGCCGGTGGTGTTGTCCGTGATCGCGCGCAGAATATGCGGCTCGGGACGGGACTGGGGATGCACCCGGAAGAACTCCGTGAAGAAGAAGTCCGGCGGGCCATAGCGGGAGACGACCTCCATGAAGGCGAGATCGGTCACATCCTGCATCGGCGCCAGGGCGGTCCACGGCTGGCCGGCCGCGATCGGCGGTGGCAGCCGGCGCAGCCCGTCCATGGGCGCGCCGGAACCAGCCGCCGGGGCCTGGTTCACGGAGACGTCAAGCTTGACCTGGCCGCGCGGTACGTGGTCGTCCATGCGTCATCGCGGCTCGCCGCCGGCGAACCATGAGGTTCCAGCGCGGGCGGGAACCTAGGATTTCTCCCCTCCCTCTTCGCCCTCGTCTTCCTCCTCGTCCTCCTCCTCCGTTTCCCCTTCCTCCTCCTGTTGCTTGAGCACGCGCTCGAGGATCTCGGTCATGTCCTCAACGGCCTCGAACACCTTTTGGGCGACGAAGATCGGCTTCTTCTGCTGCAGCGCCAGGACGATGGAGTCGCTCGGCCGCGCGTCGACCTCGATGATCTTGCGCCCGAGTTCGTTTTTCATGTGCAGGATGATCCGGGCGTAGAAAGTGCCTTCGCTGACGTCGTTGATGACCACGCGCTCCAGTCCAACGCTGAGCCCGAGCAGGATGCTGCCAATGAGGTCGTGAGTGAGCGGGCGCTCCTTCTTGATGCCGTTCAGGGTCATCGAGATGGCGTTGCCGACGCTGTGGTCGACATAGATGACGAAAGCCTTTTCATCGTTGCCGAGGAATACGGCACAGCCGTTGGCGGTGGGCATGACGCCCTTGACGGCCACCTCGATGACTTCGTTCTGCATGGGCGGAATTTGCGAAAGGCCGGCAAAAAGCGCAAGTCGCCAGAAAGAGCGGGTGCCGCGCCAACCTAATCGAATCCGGCAAGGGCGATGCCCCAGGTCCGCGCCTGCGCGACGACGGCCGGCCGGTCGAGCACGATGACCTTGCCGGCCTCGAGGGCGGCGGCCGCGATGCCGGCCTCCCGCATGGTTTCGAGCGTCCGGCGCCCGAAAACCGGCACGTCGAAACGAAAGTCCTGGCCGGATTTGACCGTCTTGACGAACAACGCCTGGCTGGTCTTGAAGGCTCCGGCGCGCCGGAGCATCTCATCGGTGCCCTCGAAGGCCTCGACGGCGAGCACCGTGCCCTTGCGCACGACCACGCCCTGGCCGACGTCGAGCCGGGCGATCTCGCGGGCGATATGGACGCCGTGTTCGACGCACTCGCGTTCGATGGGAAAACGGCCGCCGGTCATCACGCCGGACACCGCCAGATGGTCCTCGAGGAAGCAGCGGGCGTCGAGCAGGGTGATGCCGAGCTTCTCGATTTCCGCGGCGATGGCGCCGAAAATGGTCTCGGCGTTGCGGCGCTTGAGCGAGAACAGGAGGCGGGTGGTCTTCAGGTCGGGGTGGAGGCCCCGGAACAGCCGGCGCGGCGCGATCTGGCCGGCCATGTAGGCATAGCCGGCGCCGAACTTCGCGAGCGCGCGCAGCATCCGGCCGAGCTGGCCGACGAGCAGCGTCTCCCGATCGGCCGCGTCGAAGCTCGCAATGAGTTCGGGGGGAGTCTCCTCGTCGAACGCGACCAGTTTCAGGGGGATGCCGGCGCGCCGGACGGCGGCGGCGGCGAGGACGGGATAGGTCCCCTGGCCGGCGATGAGGGCGATCGGCTTGCGCGGGTCGAATCCGGCCGGAAGCAGGGAGGAGGGCGGGAGGGGCACGGCTGATCCGATACCGAACAACGCCGGCCGAAAAGGAAAGCCGAAAGTCGGGCGCCGGCGGGCCGCCGCCTACGCCTGGGTACCGTAGTATTTCTTGTAGCTGCGGTAGTAGCGATAGTTCGTGTAGTACTCGATGCGGCGCGGCGTGAGTCCGTTGAGCACGATGCCCAGCAGGACGTTGTTGCTGTCGCGCAGCATGCGCACGAACTGGCGGATGTGTTTCCGGTAGGCGCGATTGAACCGGCACACGTAGATGAGCTCATCGGTGTGCTCGGCGATGAGCAGGCTGTCGGAGACGGCCGCGACGGGCGGCGAGTCGATCACGATCAGGTCGAACCGCTTTTTCATCTGCTCGAGGAACTGGCCGAACAC
>CAZKDK010000104.1:0-10786 GCA_964551145.1 uncultured Opitutaceae bacterium
GCATGGACTGGAGCAGCTCGCGCGAATAGGCGCGGTATCCGGTGTGATACTCCGACAGCTTGGCGCCCATCAGGGTGTTCTGGGCCGCGGTCAGGAAGCGGTTGGCGAGGTATTTCCACCAGGGCATGCGGCCCTTCACCGCATAGCCGCCGAGAATGCGCGAACCCAGGACGCACGGATGCAGTCCGTTCGCGATCATGCTGGCCATCGCGGGAATCAGCTTGGGCGTGTACTGGTAGTCGGGGTGGACCATGACGATGATATCGGCGCCCTTTTCGAGCGCGAGCCGGTAGCACGTCTTCTGGTTGCCGCCGTAGCCGAGATTGCGCTCGTGGACGTGGACGGTCACCCCCGGAAGCGCGCGGGCGATCGCCACGGTCTCGTCACTGCTGCCGTCGTCGACCAGGATGACTTCGTCGACGATGCCCTGGTCCATGACCTCATCGTAGGTGGCCTTGAGCGTCCGCGCCGCGTTGTAGGCGGGCATGACGACCACGATCTTTTGCTGGCGGTACATCGGAGTCAGGCGGCGGTTTTGGCGAATGTCAGCTCGACGGTGGCGCCGGCACGGAAGAGGGCCGACGCCAGGTCGAGGAGCAGGGCCGGGGCGAGCAGGAATCCGGCGCCGGCGGCGTGCAGGACGACGCTCCCGATGCCGCGGGAAGCCGCATAGGCGTGGTTGCGCTTGAGGCGCTCGTAAAGGAAGTTGCGGCGCGAGTCGCACCGGTTGAGCGCGGTCTGGATCCAGCCGTAGGTGTTCTGCTCAAGACAAAGGTGTCGTTCGGACAGGAGCTGGAACCCCCGGGAGCGCAGGTGGGAGACGACCGCCGGCGGCGGAACCAGGGCGAGATGCCGGGGCGGGTCGAGATGGAACCAATCACCCTTTCCCCAGCGGGCCTGCCAGCTCCGGATGTTGGGATACGAAATGAAAAGCCGCCCGCCGGGTCGCACGAGGCCCGCGAGCCGGTCGAGCGTATCGCGCGGGGCCGGCAGGTGCTCAAAAACGTGGACGAGCGTGATGAGGTCGAACGAGGCCGCGGGAAGGCCGACGGTGTCCAGACTGCCAACGTGAAGATGGATGCCCGGGATGGTGCCGGCCCGTTCGGCGGCCCGCCCGGGCAGCTCGACGCCGTGGAGCTCGTAGCGTCCGGCGCGCTGGAGCTGGCGGAGCAGCCGGCCATCGCCGCAGCCGACATCCAGGACTCGCGCGTCCGCCGCCAACGAGCGGGTGAAGCTACGGACGCGGAGCACGGCGAAGGCATCGCGGAATCGCTCGATCCAGGATCCGAACTTGGTCTGGCCCGCGCCGTAGTAATCGCACGCGTAGGCGCGATCCAGCGCGGTCGCGGAAGGGGCCGGCCAGAGAAACGCCGTTGCGCATGCCCCGCACTTCCGAACCGAATAGTCCGCGCCGCCTTCGTCGCCGGTCCGGCACCAGGAGACGGCGACCGGGCTGCCACAGAACGGGCAGCGCGCGTCCGACGCGGCTGGAAGATGCGCAGTCGGCGGACGATCCGGAGGCGTGACAACCTCATCCAACATAGCCCGTTAAGCTAAACCGAATACCGGCGGAAACCGGAACAAAAAAAAAGGTGAATCTCGACAGGTTTCCCTGCGGGCAGACAGGTTCCGGGGTCATCGTTCGAGGGGGTTTGGCTCCAGGGCCGTCCGCCGGGGGGGGCTTCCGGCGATTCTCCGTTGAGGCCTATCGGGAAACCGGGCGCTGCCTGGCCGGCGCAAGCGCCCGCCGCACCAGGAAATACTCGTTGAAGGGCCGGTCGTCGGTAATGCGGATCTCCGGGTTCGGGTTCAAAGCCGCATCGATCGGGATCTCCCGCGAAATGGCCAGTTGAAGGTATTTCTCCACGTCGGTCGGCGGATTCCATTCCGCCAGGTCCTGTCGGGCCGTCTCGGGAAGGCGCGCCGCCAGCACCCGCGCGGCCGGAACCTCGATCGGTTCGGTGGAAGCGAGGAGGTGAATGCCCCAGCCCTCCACCGAAACAAATCCGCGCACGTAGGGGAATACGTCCCGAACCGTGCGAATGATCGCCCAACCGGTAGCCGTCTCCCCGCCCGCGAACCACATCTGCAGGATGCCGCCCGGGCGCAGATGCGCCCGGGCCAGCTCCATGAACTCGCGGGAATAGAGCAGGCTGGAGCCGGCGGCTTCGATGGGAGGAGGCGGGTCGATCGTGATCAGGTCGTACCGGGTGTCGACGCGTCGCAGGAAACGCCGCCCGTCATCGATGACGATGCGGCTGCGCGGCCGATTGACCAGCAGCGCGGCATCCGCGTGATAATAGTCGAACAGGGCGACGACGCTCGGCACCAGCTCCACGGCGGTCGTGTCGATGTTCCAACTGAGGGAGGAGCGGTAGCTGGTGCCCATGCCAAAGCAGACGATCAGCGCGGACTCGGGCTTGGATTTCAGAAGCACCAGGGGCAGATGGACCATGAACTTCGTGATCGGCGTCAGGCGGGTCATCCCCACGCCGTTCACCAGAAGCTGTTTGTTGATCCCCTGGCCAAAGGCCATGACCGCGGCCGCATGATCCCGCCGGACCCTCGCCTCCGGGAAGCGGGACCTGATCCAGTATTCAAAATCCCGGGAGACGAACAAGGCGCACCCGAGGGCCGTGACGGCCGTCAGTCCGGCCCCCCAGCGCATCGCGGGCGCCAGGAATCGGCGATGGTGAAACAGGAAGGCGATGAACGGCGCGCTGAGCAGGATCTGGGCGTGTCGTTCATCGAGGTAGGGGAGGAGGAGATAGGAGGCCACGAGCGGGCCGAGGATGCAGCCGAGCACATTGATCGCATAGGCCTGGCCGGCCGTCCGCGGATTGCCGGCGGCGTATTGATCGATCAACTGCGGGGTCAGGTACCCCAGCACCGCGCAGAGCGGACCGATGCTGGCCAGCAACAGGAGGACACTCCGCAGATTGAGGTGCGTGACGGGCGACATCGCCAGCAGCCGCGGGTCGTTGACCATGATCGGGAGAAACGCGGCGGTGGCCAGGTACGCGAGGAGGACGGCCGGGGTGAGCCGGGTGTTTCTCTTCAGGGCCCGCCGGTAATCCAGCGATCCGAGGAACGTCGCGCCCAGATAGGCGAAGACCACGGCGGCGAACGAATACACCTGCGTCTTCAGCACGGGTGTGAAAGCCCGGGACCACACGACCTCCAGGGCCATCGAGCAGAAACCCGTCGAGAACAGCAGCCATTTGACGGCTCCGCCGGTCAGGGCTCCGGCCGGCGCCGATGCCGCCGCCGGCGCCGGCACCTCGTGCCCGGCGGGGACCGCCCGGACGCCGCGTCGTGACCAGGCCAGGCCCGCGCTCACCGCGGCGATGGCAAAGTTGCCGGCGGCGGCGATCATGAGGGTGTGCCGGAAGCCGAAGGCTTCCACGAGGATGACCGCCGTCATCAGCGTGCCGCTCATGGCGCCGAGCACGTTGGCGAGATAGAGGAAGCTGAAGCTTCCCGCGAAGCCCCGGTCCCACTCGCGCACGAACGCCATCATGCAGGGGAAGGTCGCGCCCATGCAGATGCACCAGGGCAGGATCGACACGGCGAGCACCGCCGCGGACAACAGCAGATATTCGAAAGAGTCGGTCTGGCCCGCGCCGAGCAGACTCCGTTCGCCCAGGGCAAACAGCGCCGGGACGGCGAACGCGCCGACGCCGATCAGCAGTTCGGCGATGCCGTAGAACGCCACGGCGGAAAGCCCCGTCTTCCGGACCCAGGAAGCGATCGCCCGGCCCGCGAGCCACGACCCGATCGCCAGTCCCAGCATGAACACCGACAACACCACCGAGAGGACCGGTGTGATGATGCCAAAGGACGCAAAGGCCAGGCGCGTCCAGACCACCTGGTAGACCAGGCTGCAAAAGCCGGACACAAAAAACAGCAGGAAAAGGATCCCACGGATCAGGTCGGCGGACCGGCGCTGGCGCGACTGACCGGCATCTCCGGTCACGCGCTGCGGCGCAGCCGACCCGAGGTCGGTCTTCCATTGGACAGCCTCGGCGTCATCGGTGTCGGCGTTGATCATGAAGAGTGGGAACCAAGGCGCGCAGGGACACGGACCGGGCCGTCAGGGATCCGGGCGAAACGGGCGCAGATCGCGCGCCCCCGGTTGAGCGGCGCCGGGAAACCGCCGGCTGCGGCCCGGGACCCGAATGCGCCCGGACGGCGCGGCCGCCGGCGCGTTGTTCGCCATCGGAACGCACGTCCGCGCCGAGACCCGGGCGGGCATGAAAACGACGATCTCCGGTTGCGGGAACATACGGCAGTCAGGGGGCGAGTGGTGCGCAGCAGGCTGATATCGTAGGCGATTGGTGAATTGAGGGAAGTGGTTTCCGGGGAGGCGCGCCGCTTTCATCGCCGCTTTACGGCTTTCGCACCGACAGGCGCTTGCAACGGGGAGATTCGAAGCCGGAGCGGACTCCGATTGCCGGGAGCGCAGGGATCCTGTCAGTCCGGTCCCACAAAAACATCGACAGGCGGACGGGCCGGGGTGGAGGGTGGTCGCGGACACCAAGCATGAACGCGTCGGAATACGCCAATCTCGCCGCGGTGGAAGGCGGCCATTGGTACTACGCCGGCAAGCGCGAGCTGGTTCGCGGCTGGATCGAACGGGTGCGGCCGCCGCGGAGCGCGGACGTGCTGCTCGACTGCGGCGCGGGCACCGGCGCCTTCGCGCGCGCGATGGAGGCCTCCTGCCGGGTGTTGGTGCTCGACGACCACGAGGAGGCGCTGCGCCTCCTGCGGCAGCGGTTCCGGCCGGAGCAGATCCTCAGCCTCGCGGGCGACCAGGTGCCGCTGCCGGACGGTTCGCTCGATTACGTGACCGCGCTCGACGTGCTCGAGCACGTGCCCGACGACGCTGCGGTCGTGCGCGGCTTCCACCGGTTGCTCAAGCCGGGCGGCCTCGCGGTGGTGACCGTCCCCGCCGGCATGGCGCTGTGGAGCGACTGGGACGAGGCGCTCCACCATTGCCGGCGATACTCGCGCCGGCAGTTGCGGGCGTTGTTCCCGGCCGCGCACTGGGAGCTGGTCCACGCGAACTACACCAACGTGATCGCCTATCCCGCGGTGTGGCTCGTGCGCAAATGGCGACGCCGGCCCGGCGCCGTCGCGGGATCGCGCGCGGAGGACCGCGTGCCCGCCCCCTGGCTCAACCGCCTGCTGCAACGGATTTTTGTCGCGACCGGGCGGTGCCGCATCCCGTTCCCGTTCGGGGTCAGCCTCCTCCTGGTCGCCCGCCGCAGGAGCCCGTCGGACTCCGTCCTCCGGGCTCCTTAGCCAACGGGCTGCGCCTGTTGGCAAAAAGAGGCGGGCAAAGGCGGAGCACCGGCGCGGCCAGTGCATCGGAGGGGGAATGTCCGCACGTTCCGTCTGCGTGGGCGCAAGACTCCGATGCCTTTGCCGCCCAACCTGCGCGAGCGGGGCGATGCGACGAACCGCCTATTTACCCCGAAGAGCAGCCGCCAGACATCCGTGCTCTGTCTGCCCCTCAAAATGGCGCAGCCATTTTGTTTAAGAGCCGGGAGGACGAAATCCGACCGGCTCCTGGTCGAGCCCCAGGCGGCGGCGCACGATGAAGTTCGGCCGCCGCTTCACCTCGTCGTAAATCCGCGCCAGGTATTCGCCGAGGATCCCGATTCCGATGAGCTGCACGCCGCCCAGGAGGAGCACGAGCGTGACGAGCGTGGTGAAACCGGTCGGCGCCGTCTCGATGCCGAGGATCCGCCGCGCCGCGAAGAACACGCCCGCCAGGAACCCGAGCGCGGCGATGGACACGCCGCAGTAGGTGAGGAGCCGCAGCGGCAGGTAGGAGAAGCTGAAGACCCCGTCGAGGGCGTAGCGCACGAGGCGGCGGAAGGTCTGCTTCGGCCGGCCGGCGGCCCGCTCCCGCCGGTCATAGGGCACCGCGGCGCGGCGGAATCCGACCCAGGCGCGCAGGCCGGGGAAGAACCGGTTGCGCTCGGGCAGCTGGTTGAACGCCGCGACGGCGACGCGATCGAGGAGACCGAACGTGCCGGAGTCCGGCTCGACGGGATAGTCGATGACCGCGCCGAACATGCGGTGGAACAGGTCCAGCGCCAGGCGCCGCGGGCCCGATTCGCTGCGGGACCGGCGCACGGCGCGCACGACCTCGGCGCCGTTGCGCCACGCCGCCACCAGTTCGGGGATGACCTCGGGCGGATCCTGCAGGTCGGCATCCATCGTCACCACCGCGTCGGCGGGCGCGGCGGCGGCGAGTCCGGCGGCCAGCGCCGCCTGAAATCCGAAGTTCCGCGAAAGCTCGACCAGCTTGAAGCGGGGATCGCGCGCGTGCTGCGCCGCCAGGAGCTCGGCCGACCGGTCCTGGCTGCCGTCGTTGACGAGGATGGCCGACCACGCCGGGTCGGCGTGCGCGTCGAACATCGCGGCCAGCCGCGTGAACAGCTCCGGCAGGACGGCCTCCTCGTTGCAGACGGGAATGACGATGGCTACCAGGGGCGGGTTCACGACGGACCGGATTGTGGACGACTCACCCCGCATTAATCAACTGCAGGATCGTTCGCCTTCCCGGAGTCCGGTCAGGGTCGGGCGGGATCAAACGATCCCACCCCGTCCGGATGTTTTCTGGGGGCGTCGCCGCTCCAGATGGCGCCGGCACCAGGGAGGGCACTGCAAAAGGAGGACAGGACCGTCGCGCTGTCCCTACCGGAACAGGTTGTACTTCGCGATGGCATACAGGGCCCGGAAACCGTCGCGCCAGCCGATCTTCTTGCCCTCCTCGTAGGTGCGGCCGTAGTAGCTGATGCCCACCTCGTACAGCGGCACGTGCAGGCGGGCGACCTTGGCGGTGATCTCCGGCTCGAAGCCGAAGCGGTCCTCCTCGAGGGTGATCTTCGCCAGCACCTCGCGGCGGAAGACCTTGTAGCAGGTCTCCATGTCCGTGAGGTTCAGGTTGGTCAGCATGTTCGAGAAGAGGGTGAGGAACTTGTTGCCGACCATGTGCCAGAAATAAACGACGCGATGGGCCTCGGCGCCCATGAAGCGCGAGCCGAAGACCACGTCCGCCTGGCCGTCGACGATCGGCTTGATCAGCCGCGGATACTCCTGCGGGTCGTATTCCAGGTCCGCGTCCTGCACCAGCACGATGTCGCCCGTCGCGGCGGCGAAACCGGTGCGCAGCGCCGCGCCCTTGCCGCGGTTCACCTCGTGGAGAATGACGCGATCGACGAGCGGGGCGATCTCCCGGCGCAGCACCTCCGGCGTGCCGTCGCTCGAACCGTCGTCGACCACGATGATCTGCTTGTCCGGGATGGGCGCGGCCCGCACGCGGTCGACGATCTGCCGGATGGTCCCGGCCTCGTTGTAGCAGGGGATGACGACCGAGAGCTTCATGCGCGGGGCCCAGCATAGACACACCGGGCGAAGCGGCGGAAGTCATTTCCGGGGCGCGGCCGAAGGGGGGCGCCCGCCGTTCACGCCGCGCGACCGGGCTCCGGGCCGGAATGCGGTGGGACGAAATTCACGATGCCCCGGCGGCCCACGATGCCGGCGCCGGTGCCGCGCAGGCAGGCGCCCAGTCGGGCGAGCTTGGCGTCCTCCAGGAACGCGACTTCCGCCAGGATCTTCAGCGCATAGGCGGTCTCGAACGCGGCCCAGTGCGGCTCGCGCCACGCGTGCCGGCGGAACAGGAGGACGCGATTGCGGAAGAGGGTGTGGAGCCGCGGCGGCGGCATGAACGCGGGCCACCACGTGCGTCCGCAGAACCGCACGGGGCGCTTGCGGCCGCGCGGATGGACGAGCCCGGCCTCCGCCGCCACGCGAACCGCCCAGCCCGCCTCCCGTGCGCGCAGGCAGTAATCGGAGTCAACGAGGTCGAGGAAGAGCGATTCGTCGAACCCGCCCAGCTCCCGCCACGCCTCCAGGGAAAAGAGGGATCCCGACATGATGACCGTGGTCACCGCGGGCAGATCCTGCGCGGCGGCGACGCGCTGGAACCGCAGCCGGGAACGGGGATGCCGGATCAGATGCAGCGCCGGCGTGCCGCGGGCCGCATCCGTCCAGTTCGCCCCCACCACCGCCGCCGGCCGGAACGGGTCGCTGCCCGCGCACGCGCGCAGCCGGCCGGCCAGCCCGGGCGCGGGCGCGCTGTCCTGATCAAAGGCGACGGCCCAGCCGCAGCCGAGCCGGGCGAGCTCGGCGAAACCCCGGTTGAGGGCCGCCGCCGTGCCGAGGTTGGCGGCGTTGGGCAGGAACCGGCCGCCGCAACGGTCGGTGACGGCCTCGAGGCGGTTGCGCACGGCTGGGTCGGCCGAATTGTCCACCACCAGGAGCGGCGAGACCTCGCGGGCGATCGCGCCGAGGCGCGCCTCGAACTCCGCGTCGGGGAAAAAGGTGACCACGACGCCACCGCAGGCGGCAGGACCGGGGGAAATGGGCGCGCCCGTGGACATGGTCAGGTGCGGGCGGCCACCAATCGTTCAAGAAAGGCGAGCCGGCGCGCCTCCTTGGCGGCGCTGTCCAGCGGCAGCACCGATTCGCGCGGAACCCTGCGCCCGCGCCAGGCCTCGATGAATCGGACGATGCTCTCGCGATGGGGAGCGAGGTCGCCCGGCGCATTGGGCAGGCGCAGGAAATAGTCGGCGCCGTCGGGAATGTCCGTGTCCCGGTAGGCGGCAATCACCGGCAATCCGGCGGCCAGGTACTCGCGGACCTTGAGCGGGCAGGCCTCATCCATGTTCTTGGTGTAGAGGCCGAGGGTGCCGAGGGCGACGGTGGCGGCGCGGAGCAACGGCTCATAGCGTTCCCGCGGCAGGGGTCCATGGAAACGCAGTCCGGCCGGCTGCGGGGTGTCCGGGGCTGATTTGCCGATGATGTCGATGGGCAGGCCGGGCAGCAACCGGGCCAGGTCCGCCACGCGGTCCAGGCCGTGCCAGGGCGAGCCGGCGTCGCCGATGAAGACCAGGCGCGGCGGCGCCGCCGGATCGGGCGGCGGCAGCAGGGGAGTGTCGGCGAACGAGATCCCGTTGGCGATGACCTCGCAGGGTTTGCCGAAGCCGGCCAGATGTTCCGCCAATTCGTTGGTCACCGCCACGAACCCGGCGACGGCCCGCAGCATCCGGCTCCGCGTCAGCCGGTGGTAGATCACCTTGGGGCGGGAAAGCGTCAGCGGGTATTCGGCCTGGTCGTCGGAGTTGATCTCGGCGACCGCGGGGATGGCGCCGAACAGGCGCACGAGTCCCGGACTATGATGGGCGTACCGGAAGTAGACGACGTCCGGCCGCCATTCGCGGATCGCCGCCGCCAGCCGCCAGGATTGGCGCACGCGCGCGAGGACATGGCCGCGGCGAAGGACCACGACCTCCACCGGCTGCATTCCCGGCCAGACGGCCGCGGTTGGGGTCAGCGAAAAATAGCGGACTTCGTGGCCCGCGGCCCGCCAAGCCAGGCATTGCGCGCGGATCTTCTTCGAGATGCCGTTCTCGGCGGCCACGTCGGCCATCTGGCCAAGGTACGCGATCTTCACCGGGCGGTTTGTCTAGCCGGGGTCGGGCAACGCGCCGGCCGGAAACGGTCGATGGTCACCACGGTGCGCCGTTGTCGGCGGGCCCGGCGGCCGGCGGAGCGGATCCAGGATCATGGCGGGGTGGGCGGCGATACACGGGGTTCGCCGGCGAGTGTGGACGAAAGTTGTCCGGAGTGCCAGCACCCGGATGGCGGTCAGGGTCGGGCCGTTCCGGGATTCCGGGCGGCGGGTCGGGGCGGCGCGGTTCACGCTGGCGGGGTTCCGGCCGGTGCCGCGCCGCCACGGGCGCCCTCGGTCCGCCGGAAAAAGAGCTGGGTGGCCGAGCGGCTGCGCAGGTAGAACGGACGCAGCAGCGTTTTCAACGAGGCGGCGCCGCCCGGCGGGAGGACCGCGCTTTGCAGCAGGATCTTCCAGGGCGGCATCACCCGACGGAGGCCGCTGGCGCCGGCCAGGCGAAGCAGGGGGCGGGCGGTGAAGCAGTTCAGATGCTCGAGCGGCGCCACCGGATTCAGGCGGCCCAGCCGGGGTCTGGCCAGTTCGCGATCGAAGGATCGGAGCGCGCGCGACACCCGCCAGCCGTTGGGGACCGCGATCCGGATGACGCCGCCGGGATGGAGTTTTGCGACGAGCAGGGAGAGGGTCTCGCGCGGGGCCGGCAGGTGCTCGAGCACCTGGTCGAGGTTGATGAGCCCGAAGGCGGCGTCCGGCAACTCCGCGTCGGCCACGACCCGGATGCCGGCGCGCGCGGCGTGCTGCCGGCGGGAGGGCGAGAGCTCGGTGCCCCACGCCTCGAAGCCGCAGGCCTGGGTCATCCGCGCCCATTCGCCCCAGCCGCAGCCGTAGTCCAGGGCGCGGCGGGGGGAGTCCGGGCGGATCAGGGCCGCGGCGAGGCAGACTTCGCCGGCCAGTTCAAGGTAATGCCGGGGCGGGAGGTCGCGGTGGTGCCGGGCAAAGGCCTTTTCCGGTGAAATCCATTCCTCGTAGAGGCGCGCCAGCAGGGCGTCACCCGGCGCCTCGACCTGGAACAGGAGTCCGCAATCCGTGCATCGCGCGAGCGCGTACTCGGCGCCGAGCAGGGCGGGGTAATCCAGGCCGCCGACCTGGGCGTAGAAGGCGGTGAGCGCCGCGCGCAGCCGGGGTTCCGCGTACGGGCGGGCGAACCGGGGATCCGCCCCGGCTGACCCGCACGCCGGACACGCGGACCTGGCATTGAAGGCGGGAATCACGGAGATGGGTTCGCCGCCGGCCGGGGCGGCG
>CAZKDK010000105.1:0-10725 GCA_964551145.1 uncultured Opitutaceae bacterium
CGGCCCGCCGCGGTGGTGTAGCCGAGTCCGCCCACTTCGCATGTCTGGGTGAGGCTGACCCGCCCGGCGGCGTCGGTGTTGACGAGATCCCGGATCAGACCGGCGTAGCCCTTTTCCGCGGCCGCCGCGTAGGTGCGCGGCAGATAGCCGCGGTTTACGGCATGCGCCAGCGCGTAGACGAACATGCTGGACGCCGACGATTCAAGGTAGTTTCCCGGCCGGCCCCCTTTGTCGAGCACCTGCCACCAGAGGCCGCTGGCCGGATCCTGCCAGCGGACGAGTCCGTCGGCCACCTGGCGCAGCATGCCCACGACCGCGTCCACCTGCGGATGAGTCGCGGGCAGGACATCGAGCACGTCGACGAGCGCCATCGCGTACCATCCCTCGGACCGCCCCCAGGGCTCAGGGGACATGCCCGTCTTGGGATCGGCCCACGTCTGCCGGCGGGCCTCGTCCCAGCCGTGGCGGAACAGGCCGGCCCGGGCATCGTAGGTGTGCCGCCCGGCGACGAGAAGCTGCCGGACGACGTCGTCGAAGGCGGCCGGCTCGCCGAAGCGCGCGGCGTACTCGGCGTAGAACGGCCCGGCCATGTACAGGCCGTCGAGCCACATCTGGTCCGGATACCGCTGCTTGTGCCAGAAACCGCCCTCGCTCGTCCGCGGCTGCCTGGCCAGCTGGGCGCGCAGGCGCTCCGCGGCCAGGCGATAGCGGGCGTCGTGCGTCCGCTCCCAGAGCAGCAGCGCCGCGCGACCCGACAGGATCATGTCGAGGTTGAAATCGGCCGCCTGGTAGGTGCGGATGCTGCCGTCGGGCGCCAAAAACGAGCCGATGGTCTTTTCCGCCCGTTGCGCGAAGGCCTCGTCGCCCGTGCGCGCGGCCAGCCGCAGGAGCGCAAGGTCGAACAGCCCCGTGGTGTAGTCCCACCGGGCCTTGCCGACGCCGCAGTCGAGCGAGTCGCCGCGGCGGGCGATTTCGTCGCGGGCGAGCCGCACGGACCAGTCGAGCGGACTCGCGCCGGCAAACGTCCGCGGGGCCGCCGGCGCCCCGGCGCGGAGCAGGACCGGCAGCAGGGCCAGTCCGATCAGTGCTGCGGAATACCGTTTTGCATTCATGGCGGGAAGGCGGAATCAGCGGGTCGGATCCCAGTCGCCGAGCACGGCGGCGCGGCTGAGCGTGGCCGGCGCCGGCCCGGCCGACGCCGTGGACCAGGCCGCGCGGGCCGCGTTGTTCGCGCCCGGGCCCCGGCTTCCGTATTCGGCAAACCGCACCAGCGGCGGCTTCACGTTCCACTCGTGCCAGCCCTCGGGGCGGATGCCCGCGCCCAGCTCGCAGGACACGAAGGTGGCGGCGGCCGATTCGTGCCACGGGCGGCCGAGATAGGTCGGCGGGTCGCCGTAGGGAAAGGTGACCCGGCATTCGAGGAAGACGAAGCCCGGATGGCCTGCCGGCGTCGCGGGTGCGACGATGTAGCCGCGGTCCCGGCAGCGGATCTCGCAGCTCTCGAAAAAGGCCGTGGCGCCGCCGTAGATGAAATCGACGTGCCCGGCGATGTAGCAACGGTCGAACCACTGGCGGCCGGTCTCGAGCCGGAGCGTGTCCTGCCAGCCCAGAATGCGGCAGTGGCGGAAGACGACCCGGTCGGCCTCGACCACGCAGGCCTGCGCCTGCATGCCCGTGCCGTAGGTGTTCTCGATCGTGAGGTTCTCGATGACGGCGCCGGTCGCCTCGGGCGCGATGCGCAGCGCCGCCGCCGCCTGCCAGCCGAGGGGCCGGCCGTCCGCCCCGGGCACCGCCTGGCCCAGGTTGTAGGTCAGCAGGGTATCCGGGCCGGCGCCGCGCAGCGTCACCCCGGGCTTGTCCAGAACCGTGTGCCCGAAATAGGCGCCCGGCTGGATCGCGATGATCTTCCGGCCGGGGTTGCCCGCGGGCACCGCGTCGATCGCGGCCTGCACGGTGCGGTAGGCGCCGGTCGGCCCGACGGTCGCGAATGCCTCCGGCTCCGCCGCCCGCGCCGGCACCAGCGCCAGCAGACCCAAAGCCGCGCCCAGCGTGAGCCGGCCCGCGCTCATGGTTCCGCGACGAGGGTGATCTTAACCGGCGATCGCAGGCGCCCGGCGAAGGCGGCGAGGTAGGCGTTCCAGGCGGCCGCATCGGCGAAGTCGCCGCTCTTGTCCCAGCCGCCGCCCGCGTAGTAGCGCACGGTGCCGCCCGGCTTCACCTTCACCAGGAGGAGCCGTTCGGTCGGCGTCTCGACGATGCCGGCGAATTTCGTCTCCGGCGCCAGGACGATCCCGGTGCCGAGATTGCCGTCGACGGGGTTGCGGTACTCCTCCCACAGGCTGATCCAGCCGGCCTTCTCGTCCTGCGCCGGAAAGACCTGGGCGAGGCGGGCGTGCCGGGTCAGGCCGATGGCCACGGTGAGTTCGCCATCGCTGTCCTTGGGCGGCGTGAAGTCGAAGGTGCTGGCGATCTCGTCCAGGTTGCGACCGGGGTCCACGGTGAAGCGCTTGGTCTCCGACACCATCACGCCGTTGCCGGCGCCCCAAACGTTGCCGGCGTCCCACGGCTCGTAGCCCAGTTCAAAGACCGCGCGCACCGGGCCGTTGGCATAGATCCGCCAGGTCCGCCAGTTGCGGGACACGTGAAGTTCCCGCCCGTCCCAGATTCCGGTCCCGCCGACCCCGCGGCTGGTGCCGACCTCGTACATGTCGAGGCCCTCGCCCGTGTCCGTGTGCAGGCCGTCGTGGCCCTTGTGATACCAGCGGTCGATGATCGCATAGCGCACCCGTTTGCTCCAGAGGTCGATGCCGCTGCTGGTCATCTGGTCCTTGGTGGCCGACGGCAGCTCGAGCGCCGGACCGTAGATGCGGTGGGCGACCCGGTCGTTCTCCCAGGCGAAATCGTCGTAGCGCTCCGGCACGTACCGGGCGTAGACGCGGCCGGGGAACACCGGGGCCGGCGTCGCCGAGGCCTCGATGGTGAACGTGGCCCGCTGCTCGCCCGCGGCGAAGTCGTGCTGGAAGACCAGTTCCTCGTACGGCTGCGGACCCTTGTGGGCGTGCCGGAACGCGGTGACCTGCGCCGGCACGACGTTCCCGGCGGCATCGCGCACGATCACCTGGTCAAACACGATGCCCGGGAGCCGCGTCGCGACCTCGGTCCACGGAATGACGATGGTCTCGGCCGGGCGGGCCGCCGCCAGTTCGTGCGAGACCGTGACGATCAGGCGGCCCGCGGCCGCCAGCCGGAGGCCGGCGCCCGCCGCAAGCAGGAGTGCAAACAGACGGAGGGTTTTCATGACACGCAGGAATTCACCGGGCGAGCCAGCCGCCGTCGACCGCGACGGTGTAGCCGTTGACATAATCCGACGCGGCCGACGCGAGGAACACGGCCGCGCCCTTGACGTCGTCCGGCGTGCCCCAGCGGCCGGCCGGGATGCGGTCGAGGATGGTCCGGCTGCGCGCCTCGTCGGCGCGCAGCGGCGCGGTGTTGTCGGTTGCCATGTAGCCGGGGGCGATCGCATTGACGTTGATGCCGCGGGCGGCGAGCTCGTTCGCCATCAGCCGCGTCAGGCCCTGCACCGCGCTCTTGGACGCCGTGTAGGACGGCACGCGGATGCCGCCCTGGAACGAGAGCATCGAGGCGATGTTGATGATCTTGCCCGGCGCCCCGCGCGCGAGCAGATCGCGCACGAAGGCCTGGCTGAGGAAGAAGACGGCGTCGATGTTGATGCCCATCACGTCGTCCCAGTCCTTTGCCGAGAATTCCTCCACCGGGGCGCGGCGGATGATGCCGGCGCAGTTGACGAGGATGTCCGCACGGCCGAACGCGGCGCGGACGGCTGCCATCACCTGGGGCACGGCGGTGCGGTCGGAAAGATTGGCCGCGATCGCCGCGGCTTTCCGGCCCAGCGCCTCGATCTGGCGCCGGGTGTCCTCGGCCGGGAGCACATCGACCGCCGCCACGTCGGCGCCGGCCTCGGCGAGCGCCAACGCCATCCCCTGCCCGAGGCCGCGGGCCGCGCCCGTGACCACGGCCACCTTCCCATCCAATCGGAAACGATCCAGTATGGAGTTCATATAAGATAAGGGGTCAGCGCAGGGCCGGGGTTGGCGCCGGATCCATGTCGTCGAATTCCTGGTTCTCGCCGCCCATCGCCCAGACGAAGCCGTACGCGCAGGTCCCGACCCCGCTGTGGATCGACCACGGCGGCGAGATCACCGCCTCGCTGTCGCGAACCAGCAGATGGCGCGTCTCCGACGGGCGTCCCATCAGGTGAACGACCATCTGGTCCGGCGGCAGATCGAAATAGAGGTAGACCTCCGAGCGCCGGTCATGCGTGTGCGCCGGCATGGTGTTCCAGACGCTGCCGGAAATCAGCCGGGTGACCCCCATGACCAGCTGGCACGTGGGCATCGCGCCCGGGTGGATCATGCGGTGCAGCGTGCGCTCGTTCGCATTCTCCGGCCGGCCGAGCCGCACGCCGGGGACGTCCCGGAACGCCACGTGCCGGGTCGGATGACCCGCATGGGCCGGATAGCTCACGAGCCAGAAGCGCGCCGGGGCGGCCGGACTGTCGGAGCGGAAGGAGACCGCCTTCGCCCCGCGCCCGAGATAAAGGAAGTCCAGGTGCTCCAGCCGGTGCTCGACGCCATCCGCCCGGATCCGTCCCGGGCCGCCGAGATTGACCACGCCCGCCTCGCGCCGCTCGAGAAAACTGGCGGACCGGAGGCTCGCCGGCGCGGCCAGCTCCAGCTCCGCGGACGCGGGGCAGATGCCGCCCACCACCGCGCGGTCGGCGTCCGCCCGGAACAGGCAGATCTCGCCCGGCTTGAACAACCCCGCGGCCAAAAACTCGCGGCGCAAATCCTCGGTGGAAAGGCCGGCGGCCCATCGGGTGAATCCTGGTTCGTGGCTATTCATGGTAAGGGGTTCCCGGCCGGTGCGCCGCGCCGCCCCGCGGGAATTCCCCGGGCGGCATTTTGAGGAAGTTGTTGGTCGGGGTCGTCGGTAAATCCGGTCGGGGTGCGAATTTCACTAATAAACTTGTCTTCCATATGTGAACATCGCATGGATTGGCAACACCCAATTTCATGCCGACCGCGACCTCCGTCCGCGGGCGCGATGCCGCACCTCGCGGCCGAACGACCGGCTCGTCCGCCGCCCGCCCCCTCCCCGCCCCGGGATCCGACCCCCGCCCCGCCGGCGAACGCTACGTCATCCCCAACCTGCGCAACGCCTGCCGCATCCTTAAGCTGCTCGGCCGGCATCCCGACGGCCTGCGGTCCGCCGAACTCGCCCGCAGCCTCGCCATCCCGGTGACGACGACCCTGCGCATCATGACCACGCTCCACCTGGAGGGACTCGCGCGCAGGACCGAGGGCCGCTACGAACTCGGCCCCGCCCTCATCCAGCTGGGGACGGCGGCGCTCGCCGGCGCCGAGATCCGCGAACTCGCCCTGCCCGTGCTCGACCGGCTCACCGCCGCCACCGACGAGACCGCGCACCTGGCCATCCCGTGCGACCGGCGCTCGCTCATCGTCGCCGTGCAGAACAGCCCTCACCCGCTGCGCGCCGCATCGCGTCCGGGTTTCCTGGCCGATCTCCATTGCTCTTCGACCGGCAAGATCTTCCTCGCCTATCTTTACCGGCCGGAACTCCCGGAAATCTACGCGGAGGAGCGGCCCACCAAGCACACGCCCGCCACCCTCACGTCGCTGGCCGACGTGCGGCGCGAGGTCGACCTCACGCGCGAGCGCGGCTACAGCGTCGACAACGAGGAGTTCAACGCGGGCGTGCGCTGCCTGGCCGCCCCGGTCTTTGGCTCGGACGGCGCCGTCGCCGCCGCCATCGGCATCACCGCCGCCACCGTGCGCTTCACGAAGGAGCGCATCCCGGAGATGGCCGCCAAGGTCCGGGCCGCCGCCGCCGAACTCTCCCAGCTCCTCGGTTTCAGCGGTTCCCACTGAGGCCGCGCGCCCGGGCCGCTCCGGACCCGCAGTCGGTGGTTGCAGGCCGGACTGTCACCGCCCAATAAGTGCGGAGGAACGAGCATGATGCCTGTCATCCATGCGGGACGCGCCCCCGGCGGGCGCCGCTGCGGGCCGGGCCGGTCGCGCTGGCGCCGGGCGCTGCTCGCCGCGGCTCTCGCCATCATCGGGGCGGACGCGCGCGCCGCCGCCGGCTCCGGGGCGGACGGGGCAACCCCGGCGCCGCCGGCCGCGGCGCCCGTGCCGCGCGCGGAGCGGCCGCCGCGCAAGGTCCTGGTCGGGACCGTGGTGGGCGGATATGCGCTCAACCTGCTGCCCCTCGACCAGCGCCTGCGTCGAATGGACGAGATCGTCGACGCCATCGCGGCCCGCGCCCGCCGGCGGCATCCCGCGAAGCGGCTCGATCTCGTTGTGCTCCCGGAGTATTTCCTCGCCCGGCCGGGCGACGGGCTGGCCCGGACGACCGTGACGCTGGCCGAGGTGGAGCCGCGCCTCGCCGCCTGCGCGATCCGGCACGCATGCTATCTCGTCGTGCCGATGCTCCTGCGCGAGACGGACCGACCCGGTCACTACAGCAACGCGGCCGTCCTGGTGGACCGGACCGGCCGCGTCGCCGGCATCTACCGGAAGGTGCATCCGGTCGCGCCCCAGGGCAGCGATGTCCTGGAGGGCGGCGTGGAACCGGGACACGACTTTCCGGTGTTCGCCTGCGACTTCGGCCGGCTCGGCATCCAGATCTGCTTCGACCTGCTCTACCGCGAGGGATGGCAGGCGCTCGCCAGGCAGGGGGCGGAGATCGTCGCCCTGCCCTCGGCCTCGCCCGAGACCGTGCGCCCGTCGGTCTACGCCTTCGAGTACCAGTACTACATCGTGAGCGCCGTCCCGCGCGACCACGCAGCCGTGTACGACCCGCTCGGCCTCATCGCCGCCGAAGCCACCCGCGAAGGCGACGTTCTGGTGCAGGAGATCGACCTGTCCTTCGCGATCCTCCATTGGGAGGAGGCCCTGCAGGAGGGCGAAGCGCTGCGGCGGCGGTTCGGGTCGAGGGTCGGCTATCGCTACCACAGCGACCAGGACGCGGGGCTCTTCTGGTCGAATGACCCCGCCCTGCCCATCGGCCGGATGGCCGCGGAGCTCGGGCTGATGGATTCGGACGCCGATGCGGAACGGGTGCGCCGCCTGGACGATCGCGCCCGCGGCGGCCCTCCGGCCGCGCCCTAGCGGCCGATTCCCGGCCCCCGGGGCGCCGGGAGCCGGGAAGACGCGGCCGCCGTCACGGCCGTCCTTCGGGCCCGCGGAGGTGGTCGTCAAACCACGCGAGGGTCCGGGCCCACATGACCGGCGTGTACACGTGGCCCTGGCCGGGATAAACCAGGCTCTGAAACTCGCCTTCGCGACCGTACAGGCGGTAGACGGGCCGCACGGCCGCCTCGATCGCATGGATCCCGTCCACCGGCGAACCGTTGTCCTGGTCGCCGTTCTGGAACAACACCGCGCGCGGGGCGATCAGCGCCACCACCGCCTCCATGTCGAAATGCCTCAGCATGCCCGGAATGAAGTAGCCGATGTCGTGCTCCCGGATCGACTGGTGCCGGATGAGGTTCTCGTAACGCGTGAGGCAGGCGATCGCGACCCCGGTCCGCAGGCGCTCATCCAGCGCCAGCAGCCACCAGGTGCGGGTCGCGCCCATGCTCATGCCGGTGACCCCGAGCCGCTGCGGATCCACCTCCGGGCGCGAGGCGAGGTAGTCCAGGGCGATCAGGTCGTCGCGCAGCAGCATGCCCCAGAAGGTGCGGCCCACCCAGAGGTCGAATTTCGCCGTCGTCTCCTCGCCCACATAGTCGCGTTCGGACGCCCCGTCGGGGCCGCGCCCGTTGCGCTCGCCGAAGCAGCGCGCGTCGATCGCCAGCACGACATAGCCGCGCTTCGCCAGGGCCGGCCCGGGCGCTTCGGGCGTGTGGCGCGCCTCGAACAGCTCGCGCTTGCCGCCGTCGTATTCGCCGCCGTGCCAGTGACAATACAGGATCCCGGGCCGGGGGGCGGACGCGCCCTTCGGCAGCAGCAGGTAGCCCGGAACGCTCTCGCCCGCTCCGTTGTCGAACTGGAAACGCTCGAGGACGTAATCGCCCCGGTCCTCCCGCGAGAGCGTCGTCACCGCCGGCCGGGGAGGCCGCGGCGGCAGGCTCCCCAGCAGCTGCCAGAGCTCGGCGCGAATCCCGGCCCGGCGCGCCTGCCAGACCTGCGGGGATGCCGGGGCCTGAAAAGGCGCCGGAATTTCCGCGCCCGCCAGCCAGGGTCCGGCGTCGGACGCGGCGGGCTGGGCGGCCGCGGTGCACGCGAGCGCGAACAAGGAACCAATCGTGGACTTCATCGGGACGGCTGGCACCTTCTGCCGCCTTCGTCGGCGGCGGTGCCGGCTCGAAGGGTACACCCGGCCGGCCGGTTGCGTGAAGATCTTTCCAACGGGTTTCAGTCCGCGATCTGCCTCGCCGGCCGCCCGCTCCGGACGCTTCGGGCGGCCGCGCCACCGGGTTCCGGGCTGGCGCCCGGGGCCCGTCCGTGCTAGTCCGTCGCCCGAGGATTCATTCATGCGCCCATCACTTCGAATCGTTCTGGTCGTATTGTTCGGCAGCGCAACCCTGCTCGCGCAGGACCTGCAGCCGGTGGCTCTGCCCAAGCCCCAAATGGACGGCGGCCGCCCGCTGATGCAGGTGCTGCGGGACCGTACCTCGCAACGCGCATTCGCCCCCGACCCGCTGCCACCCCAGGTGCTCTCGAACCTCCTCTGGGCCGCCTGGGGCGTCAACCGCCCCGACGCCGGCAAGCGGACCGCCCCCTCCGCCATGAACAAGCAGGCGATGGACGTCTATGTCGCGCTCGCCGACGGCATCTACCTCTATGACGCCGCCGGCAATCGACTGAATCCCGTGGCCCGGGGCGACCTGCGCGCCCAGACCGGCATGCAGCCGTTTGTCGCCACGGCTCCCGTCAACCTCATCTACGTGTCCGGGAAACAGGGCGGCTCCGCCGAGGACCAGCTGATCTACGGCGGCGCCCAGGCCGGGTTCATCAGCGAGAACGTCTATCTGTTCTGCGCGTCCGAGGGCCTCGCCACGGTCGTGCGCGGCAGCGTCAACCGGGAGCCCCTCGCCAAGACTCTGGGCCTCGCCCCCGGGCAGAAGATCATCCTCGTCCAGACCGTCGGCTATCCGCCGAAGAAATGACGCGGACGCCGCCCGCGCCGTCGTCCGCCCGCGGCGGGCCCACCGCGTCCCGACGGAACCGGTTTGTCATTTAATAGATGACAAAGCCGGGCTGGTGCGGGACGGGTGACGCGCCACCGCCGGCCCCTTTCCCAACGCCAGTCGGACCGTATCTCCGGCGGCGCGGCCGGCCGCGGTTTGTCATTTAATAGATGACAACCCCGGGTCGGCGGAGCGGCATTCAGGGATTTCGAGGGGGCGATCTCCTCCCGGCAGCGACGGTTGGTCATTCAATCGACGACCATGCCCTGCCGCCGCCGCGGCATCGGGGCGGGCCGGCTCACGCCGGCGCCGGGAGCTGGAAGAACGCGGCGGCGGCGGCGCAGTCACGGTCGATCTGGGCGCGCAAGGCCTCGACGCCGTCGAATTTCTGCTCCGGGCGGATGAACTTGAGCCATTCGACCGTGATCCGGCTGCCCGTGGTCCACGGACAGGCGCCGAGCACATGCGTCTCCAGCAGGGGCGCCCCGGGCGCCGCGACCGTCGGCCGCAGCCCGAAGTTGGCGACGCCGGGCAGCGCCGCCGGGGCCGGAGCGCCGGCGACGCGCACGGCGTAGACGCCGAATCGCGGAGCCAGCTCGGGCTGCCAGGCCAGGTTGAGCGTGGGGAACCCGAGCGATCGCCCGAGCCGCCGCCCCGGGATCACCTCTCCCTCGGCGAAATAGGAGTAGCCGAGGAGCAGGTTGACCTCCTCGATCCGGCCCGCCTCGAGGCTGGTCCGGATGCGCGAGCTGCTGATCACGGCGCCGTCGCAGTGGATCGGCGGCACGCTGACCACGGTCAGCCGGTGCTTCGCCGCCCCGGCCAGCAGCAGGCGGACGTCGCCGCGCCGGCCGGCGCCGAACCGCCAGCCCTCCCCGACGTAGATCCCGGCGAGCTGCGGCAGGCGGGCGCACAGCAGCGGCAGGAACTCCTCCGCCGGCGTGCGGGCGAACTCGGCGGTGAACGGCTGCACGATCACGGCATCCACGCCCAGACCCGCGAGCACGCGCGTCTTCACCGCGGGGATCATCAGCAGCCGGACCGGGCGCGCGGGATGGAAGAGTGCGCTCGGATGGGGCCAGAAGGTCAACACCCCGGCCAGGCCGCCGCTGCGGTGCGCCGAGCGCACGGCCGACTCGATGACCGCCTGGTGGCCGAGGTGCACGCCGTCGAACATGCCGACGGCCAGGTGCAGCGGCCCCGGCGGCAGCGCCACGCCGTCCAGACCGTCGAACTGCAGGGGCCCGCTCATGTCCCGACGCGGGGGACGACCGCGTAGACGGGCAGCAGCCGCTGTTCGATCTCCGCGAGCGACAGCTGCTCGATCGCGGCGAGCGTCAGGGCGGCCTCGATCCGGAACCGGTCGGTGGCCGTGCGGCGCAGCGCGCAAAGATGGGCGCCGCAGCCGAGCTTCTGGCCGAGGTCGTGCGCGAGGGTGCGCACGTAGGTGCCCTTGCTGCAGCGCAGGCGGAAGTCGAGGCGGGGCAGCG